>CAUZTZ010000149.1:0-9899 GCA_963582805.1 Alphaproteobacteria bacterium | reverse complement strand
CCGGCCAACTATATGGGCGCCGCGGTGGCGGGCGCCGGTTTCGTGATCGAGGCGGCCACCGAGAACGTGCCGCTGAAACAACAAATATTTGCCGAACTGGAAACTTTAAGCGGTCCCGATACCATCTTGGCATCAAACACATCGTCGATCCCGTTGAAAGATATCGGTGCGAACATGACCAACACGGCGCGTCTGGTCGGATCGCATTTTTGGAACCCGCCGCATCTGGTGCCGCTGGTGGAGGTCTCGCAACTGGCGCCGGAAAACCTGCCGGCGGTGCAAAAAACAATCGAAATTCTGGCCGCCGCAGGCCGTCATCCGGTGCATGTGAAGCGCGACATTCCGGGCTTTATCGGCAACCGGCTGCAACACGCCATCAAGCGCGAAGCTATCGCCCTGGTGGCGGCGGGCATTTGCGACGCCGAGACCATCGACGACGTGGTCAAGATGGGTTTCGGCAAACGCATGGCGGTGCTGGGACCGATGGAGCAATCGGATCTGGTCGGGCTCGATCTTACCCGCGCCATCCACGAGGTGCTGTTGAGCGATTTGGATACGTCCGGGGCCCCGCACCCCTATCTGGTGGATCTGGTAGAGAGCGGCAAGACCGGCATGGATGCGGGCCAGGGATTGCGTCGCTGGACGCCCGAAGAAGCCGACGCCGTGCGCGCCCGCCTGCGTGATTTTCTGGCCGCCGAAGCCAAATCATCTTAACCGACATAACCGACATATAAGGGAACCCGATCATGCAAGTCACCCGTTTCGACGACGCCAAACCCTATGAGACCAAAGGCCATTTTAATATGGTCGGGCTCCGCCTGCAGGGCTACGAAGCCTCTCCTTCAGAAAAAATGTGGGTGGGATTGTCGCACTTTCTGCCCGATGGCGGCGCCGGGTCTTCGGATTCGCCGCTGGAGAAAATCTATGTGTGCACCGAGGGCGCCATCACCATCGTCACCGACACCGGCGAGGAAACCTTAGCACCGATGGATTCGTGCTATCTGAAAGGCGGCGAGCGGCGCGAGATCATCAACCGCACCACGCGTCCGGCGGCGATGCTGGTGATCATGCCTTATCCTGATTAATTCGTTTCCCGGTAAAAAGTCCTTCGCCGCGAGGGACTTTTATTCACCTGCCGATTAATCGGCGAGCCCGGTGAACTTGCCATCGCCGTAAAGCAGCGGGCGGCCGTCTTCGCGGGAGCGGACCGCGACCACCAGGCCGATAAAGATGGTGTGCGTGGCGGCAGTCACCATCTGCTCGATCTCGCAATCGAAATTTGCAACGGCGCCGGACAATAAAGGCGCGCCGGTGATCATGGTCTCCCAGGTGCCAAGGCCGAACCGTTCGCCCCGTTCGGCGCCGTCCATGCCGGCGAAGCGCTTGGCGATGTCTTCCTGATCGCGGGCCAGGATGTTGAGGGAAAAGGCGCCGGCTTTGCGAATAACGGTGTGCGCGCGGGAGCCAGAATTAACACTGACCAGAAGCTGCGGCGGTTCCGCCGCGATGGAGCAGGCTGCGGTCGCCGTCAAGCCATCACGGGCGCCGTTGAAATCGCCGGCGACTATATTGACGCTGGCGGCAAGCTGGCGCATGCCCGCCTTGTAACCATCGGCCGTGATCTGATTTATCAAATCGCTGGCGGCGGTTGCCGAGTCACCTTGGGCCATGGGGGCCTCCAATATATTTCTTAACTTTGGGAATACCGCATTTGGCCCATCAGGAAAAGGGCGCAGTGGGCGTAATCCCAATTAATTGAGGCCTGCCGAGCAGATTTTGGGCCACAAAACGGCCCGGAACCATAGGGCGCCGGGCCGTTTTGACGGCGTGAATTGCTTGCCGAACGTGGCTTAAATTTTGTGGCCTGCGGCGATGATCGGCGCGCCGGCCCAATCTTGGCCCGCGCCCACCATGACGCTCTTGCCGTTCGGCATGGTCATGATCAGCGTCCAAGTGGCGCCATCGGATGAGGTGAATAACTCGATGACGCCGCCGTTGGTGGCAATACCCATGCCCACGGGTTTTTCTGAATGTTTTTCGAGAAGCTGTTTGACCACCACGGCGCGGTCCATGCCTGCGCTCTGGGCGGTTGCGGCTGCATTGAAGACAAACGAGCCAAGGACCATAAATGCCGCCGCCAGGAGGGCTGTCAGCCGGATCGGGCGCGCATATTTGCGGCCGGGGCGGGTTTTGGCGATTTTTTCCATGATATTGCTCATAATCTGTCTCCTTATCATCTAGCTTTTTGGTACCTTCTCCTCCACGATTGAACTCCTTGCATACTTTTTAATTAGTTTTTTTGAACGCACGTTCAAGTATTTTTTCATCCCGGCACCACTATGATATGGGTACACCCTTGCCGGAATAGCTGTAAGTGTTTGTATTGAATAGCAACAAAAGGTTAAAAAATGGATTACCGGTCGAGCATCGAAAGCGATGTATTAACGATGTCGTCGAGGGTGCCATGGTCTTCAAATACCATGCACATAACCCGTAAGCCATTGAGACTGTTGGTTAAATACCTTGCCAGGGCGCGAGGATCGCTGGCCGCATGCAACTCCCCATTATCCTTGGCAGCTTGTAACGCTTCGTAAAAACAGGTTTCCACCCGGCGCAATCCGGTGGCCACCCGCTGCAAAACTTCGCCGTCCGAGGGGCACAATTCGACCGCCGCGTTATACATCATGCAGCCGCGCCGATCGCCGTTTTCACAGGCGCAGCTTGCCGCGTTTTCGAAGATTTCGCGGATCGCGGCGCGTTTTGAGCCGGGGCCCCTAAGCGGCGCCAGCATGGTTTTGATCTGCGTCTTGTAGAAATATTCCAGCGCTTCCAGATGCAGCGAGCGCTTGCCGCCAAAGGTGGCGTAAAGGCTGCCCCGGTTGATGCCCATGGCGCCGACCAGATCCTGCATCGAAGTGCACTCATAGCCCTTTTCCCAGAACACCAGCATGGCCTGCTCCAGGACTTTTTCGCGGTTGAATTCTTTTGGTCGGGCCACGTTATTGATATTCCGATGGTTTTCTGCGCCCCTAAGATGCGCATATTGGAATGGTATTTCAAGTATTCAATTGCGCCAAAACACGTCCGCTGCGGCCGCCGATTTTTGTCTGGCTTGGGCGGGGCGCGATGCCTACTATCCGCCGGACCCGGAAACCAAACATTTTTTAGAAGGACACCCGCATGGAAAAGCTGACCCTGGCGCAAGCCGACGCAATTATCGAAGGAACCTTCGCCAAGGGCGGCGAGATGGGGTTCAAGCCGCTGACCGTTGCCGTGCTCGACGAAGGCGGGCTGATGGTGGCTTTCAAAAAACAGGACAATTCCAGCGTGCTGCGTTTCGCCATCGCGCAAGGCAAGGCCTACGGCGCCATCGGCATGGGCACCAACAGCCGCAATCTGGCCGGCGTCGCCCAGGAGCGCCCGCATTTCATTAACGCCTTGATCGGCGCGTCGGACGGCAAGGTCGTGCCGGTACCGGGCGGCATCCTGATCAAGAATGCGGTTGGTGAGATCATCGGCGCCATCGGCGTCAGCGGCGATAACTCCGACAATGACGAGATCGCCGGCAACGCCGGTATCGAGGGCGCCGGGCTGACCCCCGGCTAATCGGGTCCCTGGCAGTTACGCAATATGCCATCGTTGATCGGTATCAGTGGGGTGCGTTTGGGCCGGTACTAAACGCCTTCCATCACTTGATAGAAGGAAGATGGAAACTGAATCCACCCGACCGAAAAGACGACATATTGAACCTTGCAACATATGCTCAATTTGAATTTGGCGATGCAATAAGCATCAAAAATTGAAAACTCCGCCTCCATGCGCGGGGTTTTCTGCTTTTCAAGTCCGCGCCCACGGGCCTACCATATCGGGCGCGTTGCAAGGGGACCAAAGACGGAGACCGGATTATGGCCGATCTAAGCGCCTTCAGCCTTACCGAATGGATCGAAAAAAACCGCGAGCAGCTAAAACCGCCGGTTGGCAACGCGCGGGTATTGCCGGAAGGGGATTTCATTGTCATGGCCATCGGCGGGCCCAACCTGCGCACCGATTACCACGACGATCCCGGCGAAGAGATATTTTACCAGCTGGAAGGCGACATGATCTTGCGCGTCATGGAAGCGGCCGGGCCCCGCGATATTCCGATACGGGCCGGCGATATGTTCCTTTTGCCCGCCAACGTGCGCCACTCGCCGCAACGGAGCGCCGGCAGCGTCGGGCTGGTGGTCGAACGTCTGCGCAAACCCGGCGAGTTGGACGGTTTCGAATGGTTCTGCGAGGACTGCAACACGCTGCTGCACCGGGCCGAGGTGCAAATTCAGGATATCTATAAAGATCTGCCGCCCTTGTTCGACGCCTATTACGATGATGAAGGGCTGCGCCTGTGCCAGCAATGCGGCCACCAGAACCCGGGGCGCAAGGAAAGCTGAGCCCCAAATTTCAGCCCGGCTTGACCGCTTCCACATAGAGCGTTTCCCAGGCTTTTTCCGGATCGTCCTCTATCAGATCGGCGTCCATGCCCTCGCCGAACCGGCATTCGGTGATGCCCGAATAGCCGGCCTTTTGGAGCAAATCCGACAATGTATCGAAATCCCAGACCGATTGATGGCCCCACAGATGCACCAGATCGGCGATCGCCTCGCCCCGGTGTTTCCAGGCGCGGGTTGGATTATCGAGCGGGTTGTCATCGCCGGAGACATAATATTCTGCAAATATTTTCAGGCTCGGCACGGTGACACGAAGCCGGGCGCCGGGCTTCAGCGTGCGCAAAATCTCGGCTAGCCCAGCCAAGGCATCGGCCGGCGTCAGATGCTCGATAATATGTTCCGCGAACACGCCGTCCCAATAATCGGACCGGCATTTCAAGGGCCGGCGGATATCGATCATCCAGTCAGGCCGGCGGCCCTTGCGGTCCCTGCCGATACGGGTCGAATAAAAATCGGCGTTAACGAAGCCGGCAAACCGGCGCGGCCCGCACCCCAAATTCAAAAGCCGGCGGGCGGTGCCCGTTTCAGGGGGATATTTCTTCAGAAAGGTTTCACCGATAAAGGCGCGCCAGGCGGATTTCAGGTGCCATCTAAGATTTGGCCGCTCGGCGTTCGCATAGATGTCGGGATAGTCAGGCTTTCGCTCTGTTTGGCGCGCCGGTTCCATTGTCGTTCCTTGTCATTCGCCTTCCGCGGATGCCGGCGCGTGGTCCGGGAACCATTGGCCGCGGCGCATGCGGGTAACGAACACCTCTTTGAACAATCCGGCGACGTTGAACGGCTCGTTGGCGGCGAAGGCGTCGGCGGCGGTGCGGTTCGGAACATTGATGATCAGCACCGAGCCGGTGCGCCCATCGTCGGCATCGGCCAGGGTGGCGCCGCCCAAGACCATGATATCTTCGTTTTGTTTTAGATAATCGAAATGGGTTTCGCGCTCTTCGGCGCGAATACGCGCGCCGTCCGCACCATCGATGCCGTACATCATATAAAGCATAGCTCCTCCCTCAAGGCGGTTAGACAGCCCGCCCGGCGTTGTTTAAAATACGGCCCATAAATTGGCCGAAGGTAATAACCAGGAGATATATGATGGGAATGTTGGTGGACGGCAAGTGGACTGATGAGGAAGTGCGCAATGTCGGTGGCCGCTTTGAGCGCGTCGAAAGCATCTTCCGAAACTGGATCACGCCCGACGGCGCCGCCGGGCCGAGCGGTGACGCCGGTTTCGCCGCCGAGCCGGGCCGCTATCATCTGTATGTCACGCACAATTGCCCCTGGGCCTACCGGGCCACCATGTTCCGCAAGTTAAAGGGATTGGAGGACGTCATCTCGATCGCCGTCGGCGGCTCCGCCGACAAGGCCGAAGGCTGGACCTTCACCGACGAGCCCGGCACCATCCCAGATACGGTGAACGATATCTTCCGCCTGCACGAGGTCTATACCAAAGCCGATGCCGATTATACCGGCCGGGTGACGGTGCCGACCCTTTGGGACAAGAAAAACCAGACCATCGTCAATAATGAATCGTCGGAAATCATCCGCATGTTCAACAGCGCCTTCGAGCGCGCCGGCGCCAACACCGAAACCGCCGATTATTATCCCGATGATTTGGCGTCCGAAATCGATGCCATCAACGATATGGTCTACGGTAACGTCAATAATGGCGTCTATCGCTGCGGTTTCGCCACTTCTCAGGACGCCTACGAAGAAGCCTTCGACAGACTTTTCAACGCCCTGGACGAGCTGGAAGCGCGCTTGTCGAAGCAGCGCTATCTGGTGGGCGGGCGCCTGACAGAGGCCGATTGGCGGCTGTTTTCCACGCTTTTGCGCTTCGATATCGTCTATTACGGCAATTTCAAGTGCAACAAGAAGCACATCTATGAATATCCCAACCTTTGGAATTTCACGTGCGAATTATACCAGCATCCGGGCATTGCCGACGTGACCAATCTGGGCCACATCAAGCAGGGCTATTACGGGCTGATGCCAAGGACCAATCCGTCCGGCGTGGTACCCAAGGGCCCGGCCATCGACTTTACCCAATCCCACGACCGGGACCGGTTTTCTTAAAAACCCCTTAACCCAGGCGGCGAACATCCATGAGCGACGTAATTGAATTTGAGCAACGGGGCGCTATTGCCGTCCTGACCATCAACAATCCCCCGGCCAACGCGCTATCGTTCGCGGTCTGCAAGGCCTTGGGCGAGCTTATCCCCCGCTGCATGGCAGATGACGCCATCACCGGGATTGTGCTGACCGGCGCCGGGCGCATGTTCATGGCCGGCGCCGATATCCGCGAATTCAATCAGACGCGGCCCGATGACGTGCCCGATTTCCACGAAGTTCTGGGCGAAATGGAAGCGGCGCCGAAACCCATCGTCGCCGCCATCAACGGCATTGCCTTCGGCGGCGGGTTGGAGCTGACCATGGGCTGTCATTACCGGCTGATTGCACCGGGCGCGAGCGTCGGCCAGCCGGAGATCAAGCTCGGCTTCATCCCCGGCGCCGGCGGCACCCAGCGCCTGCCGCGCCTGGCCGGCGTTGAAGCGGCCTTGGATATGATCGTCGGCGGCGATCCCATATCGGCGGAACGGGCGGTGGAATTGGGCATCGCCGACGAATTGGTGGAGGGCGATTTGGTCGCCCGCGCCGCTGAATTTGCGGCGATGCGCGCCGCATCCGGCGAAGCGCCGCCGGCCACTGGCCAGCGCGACGAGAAAATCACCGGCATCGATGCAAGCGTTTTCGCCGATTACCGGGAAAAGATCGCCGGCCGTTCCCGCGGTCTGGATGCGCCCGAGGCGGCCATCAAATGTATCGAGGCGGCGACCACCATGGCCCTCGAAGACGGCCTGGCGCTGGAACGGGACACGTTCGTGGTTTTGCGCGATTCGGACAGCGCCAAGGCCATGCGCTACATGTTTTTTGCCGAACGCGAAGTGGCCAAAATCCCCGACATTCCAAGGGATACCGAGGTTGCGGACATCAAATCGGCGGCCATTATCGGATCGGGCACCATGGGCGGCGGCATCGCCATGAATTTCGCCAATGCCGGCATTCCGGTCACCGTTGTCGATATATCCGATGCCGCCCTGGCCGCCGGCATGGAAAAGGTGCGCGCCAATTACGCCAGCGCGGTGGGCCGCGGGCGCCTGGACCAGGCGGCCATGGACGGGCGTATGGGGCTGATCTCGACGGCCACGGATTACGGCGCGATCAAGGATTCCGACATCGTTATCGAGGCGGTGTTCGAAGACATGGACTTGAAGAAAAAAATCTTCGCCGAGCTGGACAAGGTGTGCAAAGCCTCCGCCATCCTGGCCAGCAACACCTCGACCTTGGATATCAATGAGATCGCCGCCGCCACCGAGCGCCCCGACAAAGTCTGCGGCACCCATTTTTTCAGCCCCGCTAACGTCATGAAATTGCTCGAAAATGTGCGCCCCGACGCGGCCTCCAAGGAAACCATCGCCAGCGTCATGAAGCTGTCCAAAACCCTCGGCAAGGTGGGCGTGCTGGTGGGTGTCTGCAACGGCTTCGTCGGCAACCGTATCCTCGGCGTCGCCGCCCGCATCACAGATTTTATGGTCGAGGAAGGCGCCATGCCTTGGCAGGTGGACGATGCCGTCTATCGTTTCGGTTTCGCAATGGGACCGTTCGCGGTCAATGATCTGGCCGGTATTGACGTCCGCTACCTGACCCGGGGCGAACAAAAGAAGCTGTGGCCCGACCGCCGCCATCCGGTATTGCCGGAACGGGTCTACGCGATGGGCCGCTATGGCCAGAAGACCAACGCCGGCTGGTACGATTACGAGCCCGGTGCGCGCAAAGGCACGCCGTCGGCCTTGATCGAGGAAATCATCATCAAAACCTCCGCCGAGCTGGGCTATGAGCGGCGCGCCTTCACCGATCAGGAAATCGTCGATGGCTATGTGTTGTCGATGGCCAACGCCGGCGCCCAGATATTGGAAGAAGGCCTGGCGTTGCGCGCCTCCGACATCGATGTGATCTGGCATTACGGCTACGGTTTCCCCCGCTACCGTGGCGGGCCGATGTTTTATGCGGATCTGGTCGGGCTGGACAACGTCTACGATGCCATCAGCCGGCTTTACGATAGCTATGGCGATTGGGTGAAACCGTCCGAGCTCCTGATGTCCCTGGCCAAGGACGGCAAAAGCTTCGCCGACTACACGGCCTGACCCTGTGTTTCGTTAAAGTCCGCCGCCCAAAATTTCCATGGCGGCGTTAAGCTGGCTCATGCGCTGGTGATCGCCGTAATTGCCGTCCGGATGGTGCACGGCGGCCAGAGCCCGGAAGCGGGCGCGAATTTCATCCCGGTTTGGCCGGTTGGACGGCGCGAAGCCGAGAACATGCAAGGCGTCCATGCGGGAGCGCACGCCGCCGGTCAGCGGATTGAATGACAATACCGAAACGATTGTCCTGAGGCGTTCGATCTCCTCGGTCATAGCGCTGTCCTCGGAGGCTTGGCTCTGTTTCGCCTGGGCCGGGTTATGGATATCGATTTCGCGTTCGTTGCGGCTTAGAAACAGCAGCAGATTAAGGGCCCGGCGCACCGTCGGCACCGCGTATCCGGCGGGCAGACGAACCTGCAGGCGAGGTTTGCGCCGCCAGGGCCGGCCGGCGGACGGACCCGACTTCAATACTGTTTGTTCCCGATCTCCGGCGGCCGGCTCGCCCGGGTCGGGTATCTGCCGCAAAACGTCTTCCGGCAAAAGCAAAAGTGCCGAGCGGGCCAGGTCGGCAACGTTCGATTGACGCCGCTCGGCGAGCTGCATGATGGCATCGCGGAAGTTTGACGCGCAAGGCACGGTGTAGGAGATTTTACGAGCGGCAGTTGTCATGGACGGGCTTCCAATTTGGGCGATGGTGGGGATCAGAGACGCCGCGCAGCGCGGAAATTTTCGGCTGCGGGCCGGCTACAAATTGACCATTTTTGGATACCAGCCACAAAATCTAGAAAATCCGAATTCTAGCGGCCCGAATCCCGGCGCAAACTGCGATTGTTGGCAGGGGCTTTGGGGGCGGGCGTTTGGTCATGATGATTTGTCTATGATATTGATTTATAGAAGAAAATTACCGTTTCTCTGGCAGGTATATCGGGCTTTCGGCACCCCGGAGGGGCCTGGCATCAATGGACCGCCGGGTCTTTTGTACCGGATTCGGGTAAAATCGTTACAAAACCCGTCCAAATTCCCATTTAAACACTCTATTACACCAACTATAGTAGATGCAACACCAACTTTTCAGACACTTACAGGGGTATTTAATCTATTAATAAAGAATTAACATGTAAAATATTGATATAATTAGATAAAATCCTAAATCACTGTAATTAAACAAAAACAACAAATGTAGATGATGATAAGCCTATTATGACCGGTATCGTTACGAACTTGC
>CAUZTZ010000148.1:0-9911 GCA_963582805.1 Alphaproteobacteria bacterium | reverse complement strand
GACTTGCTCAAGAGTTATTGGTTCAAACCCGACAAGGCATCGACCCGCAAACTGAGAGACAGGAAATGCGGGACGAACTTACATTTGAGGAGTTTGCCGCCCGTTACCGAAAGCGTAGGATCGCTGAATGATCGGTCGTCCGAAACGAAGTTTGGTGTTCAAATTAAGAAGCTAGTTCCCGGCTTGACGAAAGAACGCCCGACCCAAAATGGGCTACGTTCGCGATATTACCAGTTTCCACCGTTAGACGAATGTCGCAAGCAATTCGAAGTCTATATCGGCCACCAGATCGATTGGCCAGATTGACACGCCGATCCAAGGTGAAAGCAATGACCAACCTACCCAACCTACCTAACCTAAATACAATTTCATTATATCCGTACCTACCAACGCACAGAGACATTTATCGACGTTAGCCAGGTTGACCAGGTTGGGCTGCTCAAGGATGAGGGCTTGCTATAGTTGTAAACATCGCTCGGCAATTGTGCTATTGTGTTGGTACCGGGATGCGTCAAGGGGGAGTCCCGCCCCCTTTACAAACCCCCTGGCCGACTTCGTCGGATTAAGATCAAGTAAGATTGTCTTCATCCCCTGCAATGGGATTGCAGGGGAATAGTCATTGTACGGAGCCGCCGCCGCGTCAAGTAGCCACTCGTAAGGACTCGCTGGGCCACTTGACCCAGCGTCTACGGTGCAACATCGGCTAGGTTGTGCTTTCCTTTCTTTTTGTTCTCGAATATTCACCATGAAGCCCTTGCAAGGGCAGAGATAGATTAGGCGGCTGCCCAACGCCTATATTCAGTCGGTTTCTTGAAGACGGTCCATTATAACAAACAATATCGCCGATGGCCCCAAGGCGATCAGACCAATGAGCGAAAATCCGGCAAGTGAAAACCATTGTTGGGCCATTGCCCTTTCCGAACTATAAGTCGCTCCCAATTTTGATAGTCCAACAAGTAGGGTTATGACGAATGCAGCAACAAGCAATACCGTAAACAAACCGACGAAGACCCGATAAAATCCGGCCAACTTCTCCATACCCGATTTTTCATTCTTAGTATCGCGTGTTGATTGTCGTGGCTGTTGAAGTTGTTTGTTCGCATCGGCATTAACAGCATCTTCAAAATCTGACATGGTGATTCTCCCAGCAATTTGATGGTGAAATGTATGTCATGCTACATTGCAAGTTCAAGTGGCACCTAAATACCACGATGGAAACTTGGGTGCGCTTCTAGATACTCAGTCCGATGACCGCGGGAACATACAGTGCCTAAGACCGTCACGCGCCTAGACCTGGCCAACGCCCTTCACAACGAAACGGGCTTGGCCCAGTTCGACTGCTCCGATCTGCTTCAATCCGTACTGAACCGGATGGGTCGTGCATTAGCAAATGGCGAACAGGTGAAGATTGGTAGCTTCGCCACGTTCACAGTCCGGCACAAGAAGGAACGTGCTGGCCGTAATCCTAAGACCGGAGAAGTAGCGACGGTATCAGCGCGTAATGTCGTGGACTTCAAAGTATCGCAAGCCCTGAAGCAAAGGCTGAACCAGGTCGAGAATTAACATCGAATCACCCTAGGCATTTCGCCCCTTCTGGTGCTCCCTATGTGCTCCCTAGAAGAAACAATGACCTAGCTGTTTCCAGCTAAGTCATTGATTTAAATGGTAGGCGATGAGGGGCTCGAACCCACGACCCGCTGATTAAGAGACAGACGAACGAGTCTTTCTAATTTTCGGAATCAAGAGCAAGTTAAGATGGTTACGGGCCCATGATTGGAAGCCATGAATTACCGAATAAGGTTTGGGGGGAAGGTATGCAATCGCTTGCTTCCCGGTGCATAAATTCTCCCCCAAACAATACTATAACCCATTGAATTAAATGAATAATTATGCCGCGCCCCTGGGCACCATTCCCCTTTCGATCTCAGATTTCCGGCGCGGCGAACAATTCCTCGATGGTCATGCGTCTGTCGGTGAGGCCTTGGCTGTGCACATAGCCGATCAGCGTCTCCAGATTTTTGCGGTTGGCATCCGATAAGCCATATTCCCAAGGATCATCACCGAGCAGCGCCCGCTCTTCCTCCCAGGCGGTCCGGTAGAAGGCGAGCGGTACGATGCGTGGATTGGTCAAACGGCGATAGGCGATCTTTTTGGCTTCGTCGAAGGCCTTGATCAGGCTGTTCACCACCCAGGGATGCTCATCGACAATTTCCTGGCGGATGGTGGTCACGTGCATGATCGGGAATATGCCGGTCGCCTTGTAATAAGCAATCTCGACATCTTTGTAGTCTTCCCATAGGCGCCCGATTCGGTCGTCGCCCTCGGTAATGCCGCGCGCCACATTGGGCGAGATGATGGCGTCCAGATCGCCTGTCGCCAGCATGTCGTCGAGGTCCTGGTCCTCGCCAATTCGCTCAACCTTCAAATCCGCGTGGTATTCGAAATCGCCGTCTTCATCGCGCTCGGTGACCCAGGTGATGGAGCTGTGCGGCACGCCGTAATCGTTCTCCAAAATGCCCCGCGCCCACAAATTTCCGGCCGGCGCAAAATTGGTGCCACCAATGCGCTTGCCGATCAGATCTTTGGGGGCCTCGATGCCCTTGGATTTGTTGATGAAGACAAAGCCGTGGCGAAAGCGGCGGTGCAAAAAGATGGGAAGCGCCGTCAGCTTGTGCCCCCGGCATTTGTTGCCCATATAGGCGCCGGCGTTAAATTCGCCCAGGTCCGCCGCTTCGCGAATTTCGGGCACATGAATATCGCGGGTGCCTGGAAAAGACAGGAATTCCAGATCAATGCCTTCCACTTCGACCGCGCCTTCGCGTAGCGCGCGGACGATTTCATATTGGCCGGTGAGCGCCTTGATTTTTACTTTCGCCATGAGAAGTTCCTAGCTTGTGAATAAAAGATACGCTGGCAGCAATCTGATGCTTGTTGAAATGCCGCCATGATTTTACAATTATTCAACGATAACCAGCCGCACAAGAAAGAATTTGTTTAAGCCAAACGCGGCCCATGGGGAGGCATTCGTTGAATATTCTGGCAGTTGATATCGGCGGCACATTCACCGATTTGATGGCGTTTGATCACGCCACGCAAACATTCTTTCAAGCCAAAAGCCTTTCGACGCCACAGGATTTGGCGCAAGGCATCATCGATTGCATCGAAAAAAGCGGCATGGATATATCCGGTGCCGGCGAGGTTATTCACGGCACCACCCAGGCCATCAATACGCTAATCGAGCGCAAGGGCGCCAAGACCGCGCTTTTGGTGACCAAGGGCATGCGCGATACCTATATCATCGGGCGCGGTAACCGGCCGGAATCCTACAATCTGATGTTCCATCAGCATCGCCCCCTGGCCGAGCGCCGCCTGACATTCGAGGTGAACGAGCGCATGCTTGCCGACGGCTCGGTCCATGAGCCTTTGGACCGGGATCAGGTGGCGGCACTGGCAGAGCAATTGAAAAATGAAGATGTCGATGCGATCGCCGTCTGCCTTATACACGGCTACGCAAATCCCGAACATGAACAAGCGGTGGGCGCCATTCTTAAAGAGGCCAATCCCGATTGGTACGTGTCCCTGTCGCACGAGATCATGCGCGAGTACCGCGAGTTCGAGCGCACCTCGACCACCGTCGTCAATGCCTATATCGGCCCCCGCATGAGCGGTTATGTGCACAATCTTGTCGACCGGCTGCGCGCCATCGGCTTTGGCGGCGAATTATCGATCATGCAGTCAAACGGCGGCGTCATGACGCCCGAGGTGGCCGTGCAAAAGCCGGTCACCATGATGGAATCGGGGCCCGTCGGCGGCATTATCGCCTCGGCGGAGATCGGCCACGCGCTCGGCTTCGAAAATGTCATCTCGTTCGATATGGGCGGCACCACGGCGAAAACCAGCCTCATCCGGGACGGCCAGGCAACCATGGCGGAGGGCTATTATGTGGGCGGCTACGCATCCGGCGATCCGGTCATGGCGCCGGTGGTCGATGTGGTTGAGGTTGGCGCCGGCGGCGGCAGCATCGCCTGGATCGACGAGGTCGGCGCGCTCAAAGTCGGACCGCAAAGCTCGGGCGCCGATCCGGGGCCGATCTGTTACCGGGGCGGCGGCACGGAACCCACCATCACCGACGCCAATGTTATCCTCGGCCGGGTCGGCGCGGCGGATTTTCTCGGCGGCGAAATGTCCCTCGATACGGACGGCGCCAATGCCGGCACCAAGGACCAGCTAGCCGATAAATTGGGCATGAACATCAATGCCGTCGCCTCTGCCATCATCGATATCACGGTGACCAAAATGTCTTTGGCTGTGCGCGAGGTTTCGGTGGAAAAAGGCTACGATCCCAGAGATTTTGTGCTCGTCGCGTCGGGCGGCGCGGGGCCCTTGCACGCCGTCGCCATCGCCCGCGAACTGCACATCCCGATAGTGATCATCCCGCTGTTTCCAGCCCATTTTTCAGCCCTCGGCATGCTGATGGCGGACGAGCGCCAGGATTTCATCCGCACCTATCTTGCCAATCTGAACGATATCGATTTCACCGAGCTGGCGTCGATCCACAAAACCATGCTGGCCCAGGCCGAACAGGATATAAAGCTGCGGGACACCATGGAAGTTCAGATCAAGCTCGATCTTCGCTATGTGGGGCAGGAATTTACCCTGCAGGTGCCCATCGAACTGGCCCAGATCGAAAGCGCCGATGTTGCCGGCATCCGAAAAGCCTATGACGACCTGCACGAATTACGCTACGCCCATCACGCCGCCGACGAGCCGGTGGAGATGGTAAATTACCGGCTGGTGGCCACCGGCAAACGCCCGATCCTTAAATTGCCCGAAGTGGCAAGCGGCGGCGCCGAAGCTGAACCACCCCGCCGGCCAGTCTATTTCGATGATCCAGATACGCCGGTCGATTGCCCGGTATATAATCGCGCCGAATTGCAATCCGGACAGAAATTTACCGGTCCCGCTCTGATACAGGAATACGCATCGACAACCGTGATGTTCGCCGGCGATGATTGCCAAGTGACCGAAACCGGCGAGCTGATCATAACCTTGGGTACAAGCGCATGAGCGATAACCTCGATCCCGTCACCTTGGAAGTCATCCGCAATGCCTTTCCGGCCATCGCCAACGAAATGGCGGCCGATCTGCAGCGCACGTCCTACAATATGATGATCTACGAGGTCCGAGATTTCTGCACCGCCATTGTCAAGCCCAACGGCGAGCTGGTGTCGCAAAATGTCGGCGGCGTGTCCCACTTCGTTGCCGATCTTGGCGTCATCATCATCGATGGCTTCGAAAAGACCGGCGAGGAAGGCTTCGTTGCCGGCGACGTGATCATCACCAACCACCAGAAAGTGGCCGGACAGCACCTCAACAACATCGTTATCTACACGCCGTTTTTCTTTAAGGGCGTGCTGCAGTTCTTTTCCATGGTGCGCGCCCACTGGATCGATGTGGGCGGCATGAGTACCGGCTTCGGCGGCGGCGCCGATGTGGCCGATCCGTGGATGGAAGGCCTGCAACTGGATCAGCTCAAAATCTATGAAGCGGGCGTGCGTAACGAGACGCTTTACAAAGTCATCCGCGACAATATCCGCTTCCCGGAATCCTCTCTTGGCGACATGCGCTCGCAGATCGCCGCTTGCCATCTGGCCACCCGGCGCCTGCAAGAATTGTTCGAAAAGTACGGCGTCGATACGATCCTCACCGGCCTCGACCGTATCTTCGATGAAAGTGAACAGAAATGCCGCAACGTGGTGACTGGCATTCCGGACGGCGTCTACGAGGCGGAATCCTTTCTCAACGACGACGGCATCGATATCGGCAACCCGGTGCGCATCCATGCCAAGGTCACCGTCGCCGGCAGCGGCATGGAAATCGATCTTTCGGGATGCTCGGGAGAGCGCAAGGCGGCGGTCAATTCGCGCACCTATGCCGGCGCCCGCGTCGCCTACAAGGCGTTGACCGCGCCGACCGAGCCGGTCAACGAAGGCTCGTTCCGGGCGTTGCAGGTGGTAATACCGGAAGGCAACATCATGATGGCGCGCTTTCCGGCGCCCATGTGCATGTGGTCGACGGTGGTCCCGACGGTGGTCGATACCATCGTCAAGGCGCTGGCGCCGGGCATGAAGGAGAATGTACCGGCCGGTCATTTCGGGCTGTTGGGCGGACCGGTGGTGTTCACCGGCATCAATCCTAAAACCGAGCGCCGCTTCATTGTGCAAAGTATCGAAGGCGGCGGCTGGGGCGGGCGCCCCCATGAAGACGGCGAGTCCGCGACCGTGAGCGTCTGCCAGGGCGATGTGCGCAACGCCACTATCGAAGGCATCGAGCTGAAATGTCCGGTGATGATCGAAAGCCGGGAATTGCGCACCGATTCCGGTGGCCCCGGAAAGCACCGGGGCGGGTTCGGCATGAAAACCACGGTGCGCAATTTTGTCGAGGGCAATTGGATTTGCGAGCCGCCGAAGCGCGGCGATGCCTGCCCGGCCTGGGGATTGTGGGGCGGCGAGGCCGGCGCCATCGGCGGCTATCAAATGCAGAAACCCGGCGAGAACGATTTCGCTCCGTTGTTGACGGCGCGCCATACGGTGCCGGCGGATACAAGGGTGACGGTGCGCACCGGCGGCGGCGGCGGCTGGGGCGATCCGCTCGAGCGGAACGCCGAGCTGGTGCAATTGGACGTCAGCCAGGGCCTGGTATCGGTTTCGGGCGCGGCGCAGCATTACGGCGTTGTCGTTGGCGCGGACAGTCTGAAACTGGATGCGGCGGCCACCGACACTTTACGCGCCGAGATGCGGAAATAGCTTTAAGCGGATCCGATCGCCAGGAATTTGTCCTGTAATTGGCTAAGCGCGTCATTGTCGCTGGCAGCATTGCTGGCGGGCGCAGCCCATTCGGCGGCGGCGGCCGCGCCGATCAGCGGATCGACAAACTGATGGAACTTTTGCAATACCTGGGCCGCATCGAAGGGCGCGCCGGGATCGCCGGGGGCATCGATGACGGTGACCGAGCGGGTCTCTCCGTTCGCCGTCACATCGACGCGCGCCGGCCAGTTGGCGGGCAAATGTTTGGCCAGATCGGCATCGATGGCGACCGACACCTTGTCCATTAGCCCGGTGATATCGTCGCCCAAAATATATTCGGAGCGGGCGACGTCGAACAATCCGTTTTTGTTGAAGGCGGCTTGGGCAAGCTGGTAGGGGGCGCTGGTGACGCTGGAAAGCCGGTTACCGGCGACAACGCCGTGATCGATCATCGCCGCATAATTTTCCGGGACCGAAACCAGTATCTTTTCAATCGAACTTGCATCGATACCGCCTGCCAGCAATTCTTCGAAACCGGCGATGGCGCCGATCATCTGCTTGGCCGAACAATAGGGTTTTATGCTGATTTCGGGCACCACCGAGCTGCTGCGCGCCGGGGTGAAGGCGGCGCGGTCGATCTCTATGCCTTGCGCTTTTTCAAACCAGTCCCGGTCAATAAGTCCAAGATCGCCGCGAAATCCCTCGGCGGCACTGACGGCGGCAAAGCTGCCCATGCGGGCGGCGTGGCCCGCGGTCAGCCAGCGCGCCGTCTTTTCCGATCCGGGCTGGCCCATACGCCCGGACAGCATGGTCAAGGCAATGGCGATAGCGTGGGCGGTATCGCCGGGCGAAAGCTGCAACAGGCGCGCGGTGACCGCCGCCGTGCCCAGCGGCGCCGCGAAATAGGTGGTCCAGACGCCCTTATAGACCAGCGACTGGCCATCGGCGGCGGCGCCAAGGCGCGTCATGGCTTCATAACCGGCCATCACCGCGCTTGCGAACAAAGCCGCATCGGTTATGCCCATATGCCTGGCCAGCACAATTGCCGCAGGGACAACGATGGATCCCGGCGTGGTACCGGACGGAAGGTGGATATCGTCGATTTCCGAAAGCCGGGTCATGGCGCACCAGGCGGCGACATCATCCAACGGGCCGGCGCCGAGCGCCTTGATGGTTGCGTTGCCGGGCGCATCGGAACGTAAGTTGAGGATATTGCGCCCATCCTCTGTGGCCGAGCCGGCCAGCGTCGCCGCCACCGTATCCAGGATGTGAATATCGACGGCGCTCCGATCCGGGCCCGCCGCCGCCCCATAGTCGATACCGGCAAGATCGGCGGCAAAATTTTCAATAATGGTCACGATTGCCAAAGTATTTCGTTGCCCGCTTCGCCCACATGCAGCAATCCCGATGCAAAGCCGAAACCGGTGCTCGGATCACCAACGCCGATTTTCACCGAAATCACATCGCCGGCGCTGAACGCATCATCGCCGCCATCCAGGCGCGGCGCCTCTTGCAGCGAGACGCCAATGCCGTTGCCCATGGAGCCGGCCAATAGGGGAGGCGCCGTACCGGCGGATTTCACCAGGCCGGCAACAGCTTTTCCGGCGCCGATGGCCGATAGTGCTTTTTCCAGTGCAGCGGCAGCCAACCCATGGGCCGCGTCCGCATTGCCGATGGTAACGAAACCGTCGATCCAATAGCCGCGCCCGCGAAGCGCCAGATAGACAATCGCCGGATCGCGGCGCCCATCATCGGCGCCCTGATAGGGCTTGAACGAATTGCCGCCATCGACGCTATAGAGGCAGCGCACATCCTGGGCGCCGGCCATGCGACCGGCGCGCTCGGCGGCGATGCTTGCGGCGGCGGCGCTATCGCCATTCGCATGAGTTGCCGTAACGGCGGCGGCGGCGAGGCCAAGTATTGCGCAGTTATCGCGGATGATCGCCAATTCGGCGGGGCTTTTGCGGCGCGCCAAACCGGCGAGCGCAGGGCTCGCATCTTCGCCCGTGCTTATGCCCGCAAGGCCGGCGATCTCTTCATGGATGCCGGCGGGCATAATCTCAAAGCCCGCCAATCCGATGCTAGGTTTGGCGCCAAACTGGTCCAGCCATTCCTGCATCGGGCCGGCGAGGTCTGCCGCCCCGGGGCTGACTTTGGTCATCCAGGTGGTTTCCTTGCCGGCATCGACCATGCGGCCGCCGTCCAGGGACAATATTTCCGGCTCGCCGGCGAGCGGGATCAGGGCAAAGGCGGGGCTGAGGCGGGGCGCGAAGTTGCTGACATAGGTGAGCAGCCCCGATTCCGGAATATCGCCGAAGACCACCAGACCCGCCCAGCCGCGCGTGGTCATAATGGCGCGCATTGCGGCGATGCGCGCCCGAAATTCGTCTTCGCCAAGGGGGTTGTTGTCCCAGCCGAAGGCGCCAACCGGCAATGTCAGGTGCATGGTCTGCATGGGCCGGCCCCTAGAGCGGTTCCTGATGGAAATGAAGCAATTTGATGGGAACAAATCGGTTTTCCGGGTAGGCGCGGTGCGCCGCGCGATGCCTTTGCATCGGGCAAGGGCCGCAACGCCCCCGGGGGACCGATTTGACCCACCGCAGGCCGGGTGCTTTTGACCCGTGGACGTTGTCGCACACCTTTGCCGATGCAATGCATCGCCATGCGGCGCGCTCCTCGCCACGGGGCAAAATCATCCCGGTCAAATGGTTCATTTCCATCAGGAACCGCTCTGAAGATCGATCGCGCCGAGGACAGCGCGGTTGGTTGTCAGAATCTCTGCGCTGGGCTCTTGGATTAAAATCGGCTCGCCGCAAAGGAAATAGCCGGTTTCGGGAATATATTGATTGGGGTGGACGACGAAAAACATGCCGTCCTCAAGGATCGTTTCGTTGCGCAAAGCCACATTGCCCGGCGCCGTCGAGGTTAGCCCAAGCCCGTGGCCGCGGCGGTTCATATAAGGCGGCTCGCAATATTCGCCGTAACCGGCATCGCGCAGCACCTCGTCGATGCCCAGGCAGATTGCCTTCATGGGAACGCCGGGCCGGGCGGCGGCGATGCCGTTATTCATGGCCCGCGCCACCAGCGCGTATTTCTCAGACTGCT
>CAUZTZ010000147.1:0-9912 GCA_963582805.1 Alphaproteobacteria bacterium | reverse complement strand
CCAGCTATCGCCGGGCAATCTTCCGGCCGCCGCCGAAGGCGCCGAATTTTGCTACCACATCTTCACTGACCGGGAATCGGAGCCCCATTTTCACCCCGCCATCGCCGCCCTTGAGGCCACCGCCGACGTTCGCTTCCGCTATTTCGGCGACGTGCCCTACCGGGGTGGCAGCCTCGCCGAAGCGATGCGGAATTCCGACCCCGATATTCTCAAACACAACGTCCAACGCGTCACCTCCAGCCAGCTGGCCGGTGAAGCCATGGACGCCGGCACATCGGGCCTGATCTTCCTGGATTCGGATTTCATTTTTTCCGAAGGCTCCTGGCCGGCCATGCTGGCGCGCTTTCATGACGGCGCCCGCGCCGTCTGCGCCATGTTCATGCGGCTCGACGAAGAGGCCGCGTCGGCTCGGTTGCAGGCTGCGCTCGACGGCGGCATTGCCGCCCGCGATCTGGTGCAAATCGGTCTGGATGCCATGCATCCCATTTCGGCGCGCATGTTCCTGGACGCCGATCCGTTCACCGGCTACGCGTCTCATATCAACACCCGCGTCGGCGAGCATGGCTATATCACCCATTGCTATTTTCCCCATCCCCTGTTGGTGGCGCCGGAAACCGGCGGCCAATATTCCAGCACCATGGATTATGAATTTGCCTTGCGCGCCGTGGCGAACGATAGCGCCATTCATTTGATCCGCTCGTCGGACGAATTGCTGATCTCGAAAATGAGCCGCCACACCTATTTGGACGATCAATCCACCGGCCAAGCGCCCAGCGTAGGCTCGCTCGCCGATTTCGCACTCAACAATACTAACCAGCGGCACCAATTATTCATGGCGCAGCCGATCCGCTTTCGCGCCGGCGGCGATGAGGCAGCTTGGAGCTCGGAAGAACAGCGCTCGGCCAAGCTGGTCGAGGCGGTTTACAAGACCATCGAATTGACCCTGGCCAATGCCGGTCCGGGCAAGGCGCAAAATCTGGTCGGACTGAAATCCTATTTGGGCCCGATCGAGGATTATATGTCGCCGCAGACCCGATCCCGCCTCAAGGGCTGGCTGCCGGGCGGCGCCAGTTGAATGCAGTGGTGAGGCTTTAAGAGCCCTGCTTCCCGCACAACCCAACAGCCAGTTTCAAGCCATCGACGATCAGGTTCTGGGTTTCGTGGGCGAGCAATTGGTTGCCGCCCAGGCGCAGCGCATCCACGCAGTCCATGTGCAGGCGAATGACGTGGGCGCCCAATGGCCCCATGGAATCGGAGGAGCCGGTGAATTCAATCAATTGCGCCGACAAATTTGTCCCCAACGTCTTGGCGCGGTCGTGGTCATCGGCGCTGGTTGGCCCGGCGCTTTCCGCGGCCGCCGCGAGGGCGCGGCGGATAGAGGCGGCGACCGCGGCCAGTTCCGGGTCCGGCGGGGTCTCTTCGGGCGGCGCGCCGAGGCCGATAGAGCGAGCAATCAGCGCCAGTTGAACGGCCTCGCGAAGCTGGTTCAGGGAATAGGGCTTGATCAGATAGCCATCAACGCCGCAGGCCCGGGCGGCGCGGATATGGTCCAGGGTTTCGTTGTTGGTCACCATCAGAAAGGTGACATCGAACCAGCGCTCGCGTACCGCCTTCAACAAGTCCAAGCCGTCAAAATTCGGCATGTTCCAATCGGAAATCACCAGATCGCAATCGAAGCCGGTATCCAACGCGGCCAATGCCTGGGCGCCGCCGCCGGCCTGGGTAATCCGGCTCATACCGAGCGCGCCGACCGCGGTCCGCGCCATATCCATCTCCAAGCTGTCGTCCTCCACCAGGAGGACATTTAAAGACGTTAAATCGATGGGAAAATTCGCCATGATGATGACCGGCTCCGCTCACAAGTCCTGGGCGTAGTTTCGAAGGGATTCCAGGGATGCATCGAAATGCCGGTCCAGCGCCGCTGCCTGGGCTTCGGCGGTTGCGTTTTCGCCGGCCTCGAACGCACGCTCGATATCGCGGGCCAGCGCGGCCAGGCGGATGAGACCGAAGGATCGCGCGCCGCCTTTTAAAGTATGGACGGCAATGACGGCGGCGGCGCGGCTGTCCGGGCCGGCGCCGTCGACAATCGCGCCCCTCAGCCCGGCGGCCTTACGCTCGAACCGGGTGATGAATTCGGCCACCGTGTCGTTGCCGTAATCCTCGCACATTTGGGCGACCCGGGCGGGCTCGAATAATGGCAAGGCCGAAATGGCCGCGCCCGCATCTTCGCCGGTATCGGCGGCCTCCGCACCACCCGCCGCCGGCGGCCGTCCGGCCAGCAAGTCAGCGGTGATATCGCGCAGCACATCGGCGCGAACCGGCTTCGACAGAAAATCCACGGCCCCGGCGGCGATGCATTGGTCCGCCAGTTCGGTATCCTCGACGCCGGAGACAACAACCACCGAGAGATTGGTTAAAGCCGGGTTGGCGGCGACCGCGGCGAGCACGTCCATACCGCTCATGCCGTCCATCATCAAGTCCAGGAACATCAGATCCGCCGGCAGACGGGCCAGCATCTCCAGCGCCTCCTCGCCCGAGCTCGCCGAGATCGGCGCATAGCCCTCCCGCGCCAAGCCAAATTCGATCAGCTTGCGCGACATGGAATTGTCGTCAACGATCAGAATACGCGCGTTCGCTATATCGTCCGGGGTTTTGGTGGTCATTCTCGTATAGCCGTCCAAGCTGGTCCAAGTACCGGAAAAATTGAAATTCATTAAACTATATAAACGTCGGCGCGGATAGAGCGGAATTAAACGCCGTCGCGGGGAATAAATTCCAAATCCTCAGGTGCCACATCGGCGAGCATGGATTTGTGCTCTTCTTGATCGAAGGGCCACAAAACCGGCGTTCCGGTCTTGTCGCTGTACCAGTTTTTGTTGCCGTAGAAGACGGTGTCCGGCAACGCCTTCTGGAGGCGGGCAACGAAGGCTTCGGTGGCTTCCTGGGTGGGTACGACGACCGAATGGCGCTCGCGCGCCATCTTGATCAGGCGCAGGATATAATCGATTTCCTGATCGAGCCCGAGCGGCACCGGAACATTGTTGACCGGCGCGAATGGCCCATAGAGCATGAACAGGTTGGGAAATCCGGGCAGCGCCACACCCCGGTAGGAAAAAATGCTGTCCTTCCATAGCTCATCGATGGTTATGCCGTTCAATCCAAAGGTTTTGATCGGGCGCATATAGGCATGCGCATCAAACCCGGTGGCATAGACCAGCACATCCAGCTCGACCAAGGTTCCGTCGGCCAGCTCGACGCCTTCGGGACGGATGCGGGCGATATCGCCGGTTTCGATATGGACATTGGGCTGCTGCACGGCTTCGTAATAATTTTGGTCCGACTTTGCGATGCGCGTGCCACCCAATTTATAGGTGGGCGTCAATTTGGCGCGCAATTCGGGATCGCGGATGGCTTGCAGAGGTTTTTTGAACTCTTCTTCCATGGCTTCGCGCATGGCGCCAGGCTCGATCCGCCAGCGGTCCGCCTTGTTGATGAATTTCCACAAGAAGTTCTGCCGCAATTGGTAGGCGAACGGCAGGCGCAGTAAAATCCGCTCCCACCAGGCGGTGTAGGGGTTCTCGCGGATATGTATCCACTGGGCGCGGCGGATGAACTGGGTGACCTCGCATTCTTCGTAGGACAAGGCCTCGGTAATCTGGATGCCGCTGGCGCCGCCGCCGATGACGCCCCAGCGCTTGCCCGCCATGGCCAGGCTATGGTCCCAAGCGCCGGAATGAAATGACGGCCCGGCGAAACTTGTCCGGCCCTCGATCTCCGGGAAGATCGGCGCATGCAGGAAACCGGTGGCGCAAATGAACACATCGGCGATCTCGGTCTCGCCATCGGCGGTCTTGATATGCCAGAGGTTATCGGTAAACCGGGCCTCGGCAATCTCGGTGTTGAAACGGATATATTTGCGCAAGCCTCTATCGTCGGCCACCTTTTCGATATAGGACTGAATCTCGGGCGCCGGCGCATAGGTGCGCGACCAATCGTAGTTGGGCTGAAACGGAAATTCGTACTGGCGCGACAAAACATCGACGAACAGACCGGGATAGGTGTTGTCGCGCCAGGTGCCGCCCACCTCATCGGCTTTTTCATAGACCGAAAATTCGATGCCGGCCTGTTTCAATTTCTCCGCCATGAAAAGCCCGGCAATGCCGGCGCCGGCGACGACAACGCGAAACGTACCATCGGTCATGCTCTTTGCCCCCATTTCGTGGCCATGCAAAAGACCCCCGCAAATTTACCCATATTATGACTGCTCTGGCCACCTTATAGCAAAGATCAGAATTTAATCGCCGAACTTAAAGATACAGCCGTCCGGGCTGGACACGATATGGCCGGCGGAATCATCGGCGAAATGGGCCGGCAGGATGAGCGTATCGGTGTCGGCGTGACGCGCAACGAAGGCCGTCCGGGTCGCCGCCGCCTGCACCGGATCATCGCAGAAGATGGAGCTTAACTGCGGCTCCGGGACCTGGATCGGATGATGCATGGCATCGCCGCAAAAGGCCGCCGTGGCGCCGCCCGATTCCATATAGAGGCAGACCAGACCCGGCGAATGGCCGGGCATCGGCTCCAGCCGGAGGCCGTCACGGATTTCATGATCGCCGGCCACCAGATCGGCCTTGCCCGCCTCCATCACCGGCAGCACGCTTTCCGCAAACGATGCGCCCATCCAGTCGAGGCTGGTATATTCCTTTTCCCAATATTCGAAATCGGTCTTATTAAAGAGGTAACGGGCGTTGGGAAAAGTGGGCACCCATTGGCCGTTTTCAAGGCGCGTGTTCCAGCCCACGTGGTCCATATGCAAATGTGTGCACATGACCATATCCACCTCTTCCGGGGCGACGCCGGCGGCTCTCAGGTTATCCAGCATGGGCGATTTCATTTTGTGGAAATCAGGGCGCGCGGGCATCGTCTTGTCGGAGCCGACGCAGGTATCGACCAAAATAGTCAGCCCGGCGAAGCAGATCAGATAGGATTGGTGGGTGATAATAAGAAGGCCGGTTTCGGGCTGCATGCAGACCGGTTCCAGCCAATGGCGGTGCTTATCCACATGCGCCTGGGTTGCGCCTGGAAACATTTCCGGCGCGGTGCGCGCCGGCACCTGCATTTCCAGGATCGAATGGATGGTGCCTTCGCCGATGGTTTTGGGTTTCATGAAGCGGCTCCTCTTGGTTTGATTGCCCGCAACGGCGGGCGCGCTCAATACATGTCTTGGCGGCGCTCGCTCCGCGCTACCGCGAACAAGATCGCAGCGAGAAGCGTCACGGCGCCCAGCACCATCAAGCGCACCGCCGAGTCCTGATTGATAAACGACGAAGCGCTCGACAGCGATTGGACCAGCGCCGCGCCCAGCAACGTACAAAGCACCGAGCCGCGTCCGCCCAAAATGCGGACCCCGCCCAATACGACGGCGGTGATGCTCATCAATGTGAAGTCGATGCCGGTGGCGGGCGAGCCGATGCCCACCTGGCCCGCCAATATCAGCCCGCCGATCCCGGAAAATAATCCCGACAGCACGAAGGCCAGTATTATGTGGCGGTTGACGCCGACGCCGACGCGCATGGCGGCAAGCGGGTTCGAGCCTACCGCGCGCAGCCGGCGCCCCAATGGCGTGCGGAACAAGGCGAACTCGAACCACACAACGATAATCACGATCGCCGCGAAACAGGCGGGAACAGCCATTATCTTCCATTGGCTAACGTCGGAGAGGTAATCGGTGATCGCCCCTCCGGCTCGCGGCCGCAATACAAGCGACAGGCCCTGCAGGCCGATAAAGGTGGCCAGCGTTACCACAATCGCCGGGATGTTGAGCCAGGTGATCATCCAGCCCTGCAACAAACCAAACCCGGCTGCGATTACGAGAATAAGAGCCGCGCCCCAGACTGTGGCGGCCACCCCCGCACCGTCGGGCGTCAGGAACGACGCGAGCACCACAACGAACCCGGCCAGCGCGCCGACTGAAAGATCGATGCGGCCGACTAAGATAGTCAGCAGCTGGCCGATAGAGATGAAGGCCAAAATGGCCAGGAAGGTCAGCATGGTCTCGATATTGAAGGCGTTTAAGAAGAACTCGTTTATTGCCCCGGTGCCGAACAAGACAATGCTGGTCAACACGGTAAGCACCAACGCCGGGAAATGAACCGCCGACATGATGCGCCGCCAGCCAGGTTCGGTCTCTGTTTGCACAGCACCGCCGGCGCGCGCCACCGTCGCCGTCATGTTGGCCGCCGTGATCGCCTCGTCGGTCACATCGTCACCGGCCAGCTCGGTCACAATTTGGCCGCGCGCGAATACCGCGACACGGTCGCACAAACCTTCAAGCTCGAAGCCGTCGGAAGATGACACAACAACGGCAAAGCCGCTCGCCGCAAGCTCGCGCAGGCGTTGGTAGATTTCGCTGCGCGCGCCGACATCGACGCCCTTGGTCGGCTCGTCGATCAGCAAAACCTTGGGCTCGCCCGCAAGCTCGCGCCCGATCAGCGTCTTTTGCTGATTGCCGCCGGAGAGGTCCGAAGCCAACGTGTCGTCGTCTTCGGTGATCATTCCGGTGGCCACACCGAGCCGGCCGATGACCTCCTCGGTCAGGGCCAGGTCCCGTTTTTTGTCAATGATGCCGTGGGACGATATCTGGTGAAGCGCGCCAATACCGATATTTTCGCGCAGCTTCAAGGAAAGAAACAGGCCTTCTTCGTGGCGGTCCTCGGTGACGAAGCCAATGCCTGCACGCCGCGCGGCGGCCACAGTGTCGCCCGATACGGCGGCGCCGTCGATCGCCACCGATCCGGCGCTGCGCCGTTGCAAGCCGGCGATGGTGCGCAGAAACGCGCGCTGCCCTTCGCCTTCGATACCCGTGACGCCGACAATTTCGCCCGCACGGGCCGTGAAGCTGACATTCTCAAAGCCGGAGCCGGCGAGCTCATTTACTTCCAGTACGGCGGCGCCGGCGCCAGTCGACTTATCCGGAAATATTTGGCGCAGCTCCCTTCCCGCGATCATGGTCACGATCTGGTCGGGGGTGATTTGCTGCGCCAGGCGGGTGTCGATAATCCTGCCGTCGCGCAATACCGTAACCCGGTCGGCCAATTCGCCGATTTCGTGCAGCCGGTGGGTGACATAGACAATACCGACGCCTTCTTCCCGCAGCCGTTTGATGAGCGCGAACAGCTTGTCGATATCCGCCTGCTGAAACGGCTCGGTCGGCTCGTCGAGCAACAAAGCCTTCGGCTTGGTCGCCAGCGCCCGGGCAAGTTCGATGACATGATGCTGGGCGAGGGTAAGATCGCGGACGCGCGCACCCAGCGACATGACGTGCAGCTCCGACGCCACTTCGGCCAACAGCCGCTCGGCCTCCGCCCGGCCTTCGAGCCCTTTCAGATTGGGCGCCGCAAGCTGCATATTCTCCATCACCGTTAAATCTTCGGCCAGCTCGGCATGCTGGAATGTGACGGCCATGCCGACCTTGCGCAGTTTTTTGGCATTCGGCCTTTTCACTTCCTTGCCGGCCATGCGCACCACGGCGAAATCCGGTGGAACGGCCCCCGCCGCAATGCCGATGAGCGTCGATTTTCCAGCGCCGTTCTCGCCGACGATGGCGTGAATTTCGCCGCGCTTGACGTTCAGGCTGACAGCTTTTAGCGCCTCCACGGGCCCGTAATATTTGGTAGCGCCGACGATCCCCATCACCGGCGCGGCCATGAATTGTCTGGGGGCGCTCATTCGGTTATTTCCAATCGTCTTTTTAATCGAAGATAGGCGGTGTGCATGCGCGTCCTGGTATCGGAAGAGACGTTGTCCAAAAGCTTCGAAAGCCCCAGCCGGGCCACGGTCCGGGTAAAGGTTGTGCGAATCCGAAATTCGACGTCGGGCGAGGTGACCCAGAATTTGAACCGGATCCATTCGAAGCGAATGCGCCGGCCCACTTCGACGATGCCGACACTGGCGATAATAATCACAGCCTGGACGATGTTCTGGGCCGATGTCTCGAACCCGACCGCCAGCACGAGCTGGCCGAGATAGGTCAGAAACAGCGCACCGAAGACAGTGGCCGCGACGCTGCCGCGCAAGCCGCCGCCGATGGGATTGCCGCCGACCACGACCGCCGCGACGGTCGCCAACAAATACGGCAATCCGCTGAACACGGTGGGCGACGCGACGAACCCGGCAAGCAGGACGCCTGCCGCCGCGTAACAGAAGCCGGCCAGCATGTAGGTCGCAACCCGGTAGCGCACCAGCGGAATGCCTACGGCGATGGCGGCATTGGGACTGACGCTGGTCGCAATGAAGCGCCGTCCGACCGACGTTTTTTCAAGGGCGAATATGGCGATCGCGGCGAGAACAATCATGACGTAAATGGTCAGCGGAACTTCGAGAAATTTTGCGACGCCGAATTTATTGAGCGGCGGCGGCGTCTCCTGGGAAAACCCGCCGGTGACCCACATGGTGATGCCAAGCATCAACGAATTCATGCCGATGGTGGTGACCAGCGCATTGACCCTTAATAGCGCAACCATAACGCCGTTCACGGCCCCGGCGCCAAGTCCCATGAGAAGCGCAAGCGCAACGAAGCCTAAGGTCTCGGCGATGCCGGCGTCCGAGTTTGGCACGGCCGAGACAATGACCGCGGAAAACGACATGATGCCGGCCACCGACAGATCGAGGCCGCGCTGCTGGATCACCAGATGCTGGCCAATCGATGCGACCGCGAGGATCGCAAAGAACGGCATCATCAACTGCAGCGCACCCACCGAAACCGTTGAGGGCGCAATCACCCCGCCCCCGGCGATCAGCACGGCGGTGGAAATGACCACGATCCATAGCCGCGAAAGCGGCTTTTTTCGTCCCTTGTGCTCGCGCTTCGTCCAAGTCCGCTGCCGCTGCCGCGGTTGCGCCTCGGCCGCCTCGCCGGTGTTATCAGCCATGCCGGACGAACTCGCGCCTGATTATTTGAGGATCTTCCTCATATCCTCCTTGGAAACCATGGCCGACGGGATCGCGGTCGCCGGCAGGCTCTTGTCGCACTTGACCCTGAGCGCCTTGTCGGCGGATGTGCTGTCCTCGGAGAACGGCAAGTTGATCAGGCTCGGCTCGTCATTATTGATACCATTCACCGCAGCCAGACCTTTGCGCAACGCCAAGCGGGCCAGCCAGGTATGGGCGCTGGCAGTGGCCATCTTGAAGGTTGGGTTGGCGGCGTGGTGGTCCTGCCAGAGGCAGCTTAACTGGTTCAAATCCTGCCCCGCCCAAGCCGGGATCGGCCGACCCGCCGCCAGGAAGGCGCGAATTGGGCCGGTGGTTTCAGCCATTATCCCGTCGATCTTGGGATATTTGGCGATGGCGGCGGCGGTGACTTTTTGCGCCAATGCCGGGTTCCAGTTGGTGTCCACCGGGCCTTCGAGAACCTTGATGCCGGGATTTTTGGCGAACACTTCGCGCCAGCCCACCGCCTGCGAGGCGGTCATGGGATTGCCCGGCGTGCCGCCATGGACAATGACGTTGCCCTTGCCGCCCAGCGTCTTGACCATCCATTCGGCCAGCATTTTGCCGAGCCCGATCTGGGTTTCGGTGACGCGGGTGAGGTAGTCGGTGCCCATCTTGCCGAATTTGGCGTCGCCGGTGCTGAACGGAACCACCGCGATACCAGCCTTGGTCGCTTGGCGCATAACTTTCAGTTGGGCAACACCGGTATCAGCAAACACAATGATGACGTCGAATTTCTGTGCAATAAGCCCACGAATATCGGCGATTTGCTTTTCCGCCTTGAACTCGCCATCGGTATAGCGAACCGCTTTGATGTTCGGACATTTGGAGGCTTCGTTCTCGAATTCGCGGCGCGTAATCTGGCGCCAATAATTGCCGCCCCAGCCGTCGGAAAACGCGACTTTTAAGTCCTTCGTGCCGCAA
>CAUZTZ010000146.1:0-9912 GCA_963582805.1 Alphaproteobacteria bacterium | reverse complement strand
CGGTTTCCGGGATTTTGCCGGCACGATTAGCTTTGATGAGGCAAACGTGGCCAATTCCAAGGTCAGCGTTGATATCAAGACCGGCAGCTTCTATTCCGGATTCGCGGCCCGCGACAAGGATTTGCGCTCGCAAAACTTTTTCAAGGTGGCCGAGTTTCCGGACATGAAATTCACCAGCACCAAGGTCGAAAAGACCGGCGCCAAAACCGGCAAGATCACCGGCAATTTGACGCTGCTCGGCGTCACCAAGCCGGTAACGCTGGATGTCAAATTCAATCGCAAGGGCGCGCGCAAGGGCACAACCTTTACCGGCTTTTCGGCGACCGGAGCCTTGGTTCGCACCGATTGGGGCATGAACCGTTACGCCAAGTTCGTCGGCCCGCAGGTTAACCTCTTCATCGAGGTGCTTGCCGTTAAGCAGTAAACCGAAGGACCATCGGCCCAGCGGGCTGGGGCTGGCATGGTTGGCCAGCCCGCGTCCTTGATGGATTCCAAGCCCGCCGCAACCAGCGTCAGCCAGTAACTTACGACTTGTCGATGCGCAACTGGGCGCGCCGGGGGATCTCGAATTCCGGCAGGCCGGCCGCTTTCCAGCTTTCCAGGGCCTTCATCATGATGTCTTTGTGCGGCAGGGAAAAGTCATCTTCGGGTATGGAGCGGGTGGCGTCGACGACGATCTTGGAGCCCATTTTCACGCCATCGACGGCTTCCACTGACGGGTCCATGGCGCTGCGCATGAAGACATTGTCGATGATGACGGTATCGCGGGACGGATTGTAGCGGGCGTTCATCACCCAATCCAAATGCCGGGGATCGCGAATATCCACATCTTCATCGACCACGGTGATCCGTTTCAAGGCGCTGACCTCGGCGGCCAGGCGGCCGATTTTTATGCCGTGGCCCTGATATTGGGGCGTCATGGCGATCACCCCGTGGGCCATCTGGCCGCCATATGTGAGATCGTAATGCAGGTCGTGAACATGGCGCTCGCCCATATCGTGGCGGATGATCTTTAACGTCAGCGCGGCGTTGGCGTGGCTTTGCAGGACCGTCGATTCCGACGGCGGCATCTGGCTGGAGATGCCGTAATAGATGGCGTCGGTGCGCCGCGTAATCGCCGTGATGGTGGCCACCGGCCTGTCGCTGCCCCGGTTCATAAAGCCCAAGTTTTCGCCGAACGGGCCCTCGGGGGCCATCTCGCCGGGCTGCAACAATCCTTCGATAATGATCTCCGCATTGGCCGGCACCAAAATGTCGCTGGTCAGGCATTTGACCAGCTCCACCGGCGTTCCTTGCAGGCCGCCGGCGATCGCCATTTCTTGTACGCCCGCCGGCAAGGTCGCGACCGCGGCCAGCTGAAAGGCCGGCTCGGCGCCGATCACCCAGGCGATGGGCGCCGGCTTGCCTTGGGCCCACCAGGTGGCGCATTGGCCATGGCCGCCGCGCCCGGGCGCAAGATTGACCACGGCCCGGTCATCGGCCAGAACCTGCGTTCTGTAGACGCCGGTATTCTGGTTGCCGGAGCCAAATTCCGCGGTCATTACGGTGGTGGTCAGGTACGGGCCGGCATCCTTGCCCGGCGTCCAGGTGGGGATCGGCAAATCGCCTAGCCGCGCATCGGCGCCGGTGAAGACAAGCTCCTGGCAGGGTGCCGTCGCCACCGTCACCGGAGCAATCGGATTGACCAGGGCGCTCTCCCAGCGGGGATTGATCTCGGCTTCGTCGAGACCCAGCGCCAACGCGTAGGCTTTGCGCGACGCGCCCAGCGCGCCGGAACAAAGGGGTAGCTCCGAGCCTTCCACATTTTCGAACAAAATCCCGAAGCGGGCGTCGTCGGAGAGCCCCTGGAAGGCCCATTTCACCATGGCGGCGGGCTCCCAGCTTGGATCGACCGGTTTCGATACCCGGCGCAGCAAACCCTGTTGCTCGGCAATGGCGGCGAAATCGCGAAAGCTGCGGTAACTCATAGTATCGTCTCCTATCTTGCCGCTAGCGCCGGCATGACTTCGGCGGCGAACATTTCGAGGGAATGCATTTCTTGTTCGTGGGTGAGGCAGCCCCAGGCGAGCTGGCAGACCAGATAGTTGACGGCGGCAAGCTGGTCCAGCTGGCCCGAGATTTTGTCCAGCACCGTCGCCGCCGATCCGACCACGCAGACGCCTTTCGCACACGCCTCGTCATAATCGGCGATCAGCATGCCGGTGATCGGCGTGGCGTCATGGATCAGCCATAATTTGACCAGACTGTTGTACCAGTAATCATAGGCCGGGCGCGCCAGGCGCATCGCTTCGGCATCGGTCTCGGCAATGAAAAAATGGCGGCTGACACCGACCAGGGGATCGGTCACCGGCCCGTTTTTGCGGCGCGGCTGATCCTTGGCTGCTTCCCACATATCGGCGTATAGCGAAACCAGCCCGGCCACCCGTTCGGTGGCGCCGAGGGTCACCATGTTCATACCGTTTTGGGCCGAAAAGCGGGCGCCCTGTTCGTTGCCGGCGCCGTACCAAAGCGGCGGATAGGGCTTTTGCAACGGTTCCAGCTCCATGGGCACATCGGTAAACTGATGGTACTTGCCGTCATGGCTGAGGCTTTTGCTCGAAAGCCCTTTGAGCAGGATGTCCATATATTCTTCCGACATATCGCGGGTGGCGTCCGGCTCGACGCCGTAATAGGCGACCTCGTACGGGGAGATGCCGCGCCCGATGCCGATGTCGAGGCGGCCATTGGACAAATGATCGACCATGCAAATCTCGTCGATCAGGCGCAACGGGTGATAGAGCGGCAGCATATAGATCAGCGGGCCCATGCGGAGGCGCGTGGTTTCCCGCGCCATGGCCGCCATGAAGACGTTCGGCGACGGCGTCATGCCGAGCGGCGTCTGGTGATGCTCGGCCATGTGGTAGCTGTAAAAGCCGGCCGCTTCGACGGCGCGGATGAATGTCAGACGGTCCTCATAGAATGGCGCCAACGGCTCGTCGCGCCGGTCGATGTGATCGAAAATTCCAAACTGCATGATAGTCCCCCTCCGAATTCAGATGACCGCTTCGCCCCCAAGCAACGCACGGCGGAAGCGATTTTTCAAGTGCACGCCGTCTTTCGGCGGCAACACGAAATCCAGCTTTTCGGCGCGCACCTTGATGACGTGGCAGACCGGCCCGCTTGCCTCAATTATGACCGGCAGGGCGGCGTCCAGGTGCGCCTGATCGCGCACCACGCCGGTCACCGGAATGCCGCAAGCGGCGGCGACGGCGGCCAGATCGGTTGCCCCGGCGGTGTGGGTGATCTGCATGCCGGTCTCGCCGTACCGTTCGTTATCGATAACCACGATTGATAAATTGGCGGGCGCCTGCATCGCCACCGTGGCCAGGGCGCCGAGCCCCATCAATGTCTCGCCGTCGCCGGTGATCACCAGCACCCTTCGTTCCGGCTGCGCCAGGGCGAGGCCCAATCCCATGGCGACGGCGCCGCCCATGGCGCCCCAAAGTGGAAAATTCAAATCCCGGTCGCCGGCGGCGGTCACGTCCCAGGCGGTGGAGCCCAGCCCGGCAATGACCAGAAGGTCGTCCTGGCCTTCGGTGATCTGGCGGGCCACATCGCGGCGCAGAAGCGGATAGGCGTCTGATCTCCGATCTTCGCTCATTTTCCGTCTCCCGCCTCGAAAGTTTTGACCGGGCTCAGTTTCTGGTGCAGCAGCAAGGCCGCCATGCCGCCGCCGGAATAGGCCATATCCAAGGTCGCCGCCGCCATCGGGCGCACGTCTTCGGCGGCGGCCGCCGTCATGGTCTCGACCCCGGCGGTATTCATTTGGGCATCGGCGGATCGGCCCATGGGGAACTGCCAGGGGTTAAACTCGTGCCACTGGCCGCGCATGGTGACGAACATAGGCAGCGGAAAGCGGCAGGTGGCGGCCAGCGACAGCATGTTGATACAATTGCCGACGCCGGACGACTGCATCAACAAGGCGCCCCGCGCCCCGCCCAGCCAGGCGCCGGCCAACAGCGCGACGCCGTCTTCTTCGGTGGTCAGCGGCACGGCGCGAATTTCGTTATCGGCGACGCAGGCGTCGATCAGGGCGCTATGGCCGGCGTCCGGCACATAAGCCACCATGGCGACACCGCTCGCCTTGAAAGCATCGAAGATATCCTGCCACCAATCCACGCCAATTGCCTCCCAATAATCGCCGCCCAATATCACCTTGTTGCGCGGCTTTTCAAACAATATCATCGCCGGCAACCGCTAGGGGGAATCGCTGATGGCGAAAATTACAATCGAAACCGTGACCGTCCGCGATGTCGCGTTGACCTTGCGCCGGGCCGGGGAGGGCGAGACGCTGCTTTTGCTGCACGGCGCCAACGGCTCCATGTCGTGGCTGCCGATTGTCGAGGCGCTGGCCGAGAATTATCACGTCATCCTGCCCGACCATCCCGGCTTCGGCGCCACCGAAGCGCCGGACTGGATGGATAACATCTCCGACATGAGCTATTTTTATATGGATGTGATTGCGGCCTTGGGCCTGGATCAGTTTCATCTGGCCGGGCATTCCATGGGCGGCTGGATCGGCGCCGAGATCGGCGTTCGCGATGCGCACCGGATCAAGAGCCTGACCCTGATTTCGGCCGCCGGCATCCGCGTCGTCGGCACGCCCATGGGCGATCTGTTCGCCTGGACGCCGGAAGAAACCGTGGGCCATGTATTTGCACAAAAGTCTTTCCGCGATCAGGCCCTGGCCATGGAGCCGGACGAGGCGCAGATCGAGATCATGCTGCAGAACCGGCAAATGGCGGCCAGGCTTTGCTGGGCGCCCCGGCTGCACAATCCCGATCTTCGCAAATGGCTGCATCGGCTTAGCATCCCGACGCTGATATTATGGGGCGATAGCGACGGCATATTCCCCGAGCCTTACGCGCACGCCTATCACGAACTGATCCCGGGCTCCGAGCTTGAGGTTTATGAGAATTGCGGTCACGTACCCATGGCCGAGGCCCGGGACGCCTTTTTAAGCCGCTTGGCCGCCTTCACCCAAGGAGCCGCCTGATGGATTTTTTCTTCTTCAATCTGATGCCCTACGGCGCCCTTGATCTGGATTACGACAAGAAATATGTCTCCGCCAATCTGGTCCTGCCGAACAGCTATTACGACCCGGAAGAAGGCCACAAACTCTATTGCCGCTATATGGATGAGCTGGAATATGCCGACGAGTTGGGCTTCGACGGGGTCTGCGTCAACGAGCATCACCAGACCGCCTACGGCATGATGCCGACGCCCGCCGTCATCGCCGGCGCCCTGGCCCGCAATACCAAACACGCCAAGGTCTGTGTGCTGGGGCGGGCGTTGCCGCTGATCAACAACCCGCTGATGGTCGCCGAAGAGTTCGCCATGCTCGACAACATCACCGCCGGGCGTTTCGTTGCCGGCTTCGTGCGCGGGCTTGGCGTCGAATACCACGCCATGAGCATCAATCCGGCCTTCTCGCTGGAGCGTTTTCACGAAGCCCATGATTTGATTATCCGCGCCTGGACCGAGACCGGCCCGTTCCCATTCGAAGGCAAGCATTACCAAATGCAATATGTAAACCTGTGGCCGAGGCCCTATTCGAAACCGCATCCGGAAGTTTGGATCCCCAGCCAAGGCTCGGAGGAGACCATTCGCTGGGCCGCGCATCCGGACCGCAAATACACCTACCTCAACGTCTACTCGCCGTTCTCGGCGGTCGAGGGATTCATGGCCCAGTACCGCCGGGTTTGCGAAGACGACTATGGCTACGAGGCCGAGGACCGCCAGCTTGGCCTGGCGCTGCCGATCTATGTGGCCGAGACCGATGAAATTGCCGCCAGGGAGGCCAAGCCGCATATCGAGGCGTTCTTCAACAAGTTTCTGCGCATCCCGAACGAGCTTTTATTGCCGCCGGGCTACACCTCCATTTCGTCTTTGAAGGCGATCCGCCTCGCCAAGCGGGAATTGCTGGGCGGCGGCAAGAATATGGAGCGGATGAACGAAATTGGCATGTTCCTCTATGGCAGCGCCGCCACCGTGCGCGCCCGGCTGGAGGAGTTCCAGGACCGCATCGGCCTCGGCCAGCTTTGCACATTGTTACAGTTCGGCACCCTGCCGCACGAACTGACCATGAAGAACATGGAATTGTTCGCCACCGAAGTGATGCCCCATTTCCGCGGCCGCGCCCGCCAGCCGGTATCCGCAGCCGCCGAGTAGGAAGCGGAGCGGCGCGGCTTGCTCATACAATTACGGCCCGGGTTGCCCCGGGCCGCAATCGCTTGAAAACGAACTTCCTTTAGGCTTGGCTTAGCTCGATTTGGGCTTCGGCCGGGCTTGCAGGAAGTAACCCATTTCGCGCAAGGTTTCGTTGAGCACGTCGCGGGCGATGAATTGCAGGGGATCAGGCATCTTCTTGCCCGCCGGCCACAATTTACGCTTCACCATGCGTTTTTGGCGGCCAACGAACAGCTTCTTGAACAGATCACCCGGCAGGTCCGGCGAGTACTGGTCGTGGATCTCGTTCCACACGATGCCGGCCTGCTTTTTGTCCTTGATGCCGAATTCGCTCATGATCACCGGCACCGAACCGGCCTTGTTGGCTTTCAGATATTCGATGGCGCCGGCGATGGCGCGGATGAACTTTTTCACCGTTCCCCGGTTCTGCTTCAAATATTTGGCGGTGACCCATACGCTGCCACCGACGCGGGGCAGGTATTGGCCGGTTTTCAAGAGCAACTTGAAGCCGGCCGCTTGCGCGCGGGCCGCTGTCGGGAACGACATCAAGCCGGCCGAAATATCGCCGTTGATGAGACCGGCAACCCGGTCCGCCTCGCTCTGAAACGAGATGACTTTGTAGTCGCGGCCCACTTCCATGCCGAAGAAGCGCGACAGCACGATCTCGCCCTCGTCATAGTCGGCGGCACCGGCGCGCCCGTAACCCAGGACCTTGCCCTTCAGGTCCTTGACCGACATGATTTTCGGATCACTAACGATGGCCCATTGGGAGATCAGCGATTCGCCGACCACATAGCGGAGGTCCGCGCCCATCAGGGTGGCTTGCGAGCCGCCGCCGGGGATCGGCACAAAATCGATATTGCCGGAAATGCCGGCGGTGACCAGGGCCTTGCCGGTCATGCTGACATATTCGGCGCTGAGCCCTTCTTTTTTGAAGAAGCCCCGCTCGAAAGCGATATAGATGGGAACGTGGAAGCCGGAGCCCGAAAGCGTGCGGCCGATCTTGATCTTGGTCTGCGCATCGGCGGTGCCGATCATGGCCATGGCGGCAACCGCCGCAGCCAGCGCAAAGGTTTTTATATAAAACATGGTGAATACCTCTCCTGGTCTATTTTACCGATTAAAAATCGTTCGCCGCCAAAGGCGGAAGCCGCATACTAACCTCGCAATCGATGCGGTTAAAAGCTGTAATTTTCCTGCCGCCTAAAAAACCCTGTTACCGGGGATTTCTTGACACCAATAGCCGCTTCAAGGATCATGCAGCATCTACGGAGTCCGCTGACTGGAAAGGAAGCATGTTATGACCGAAACAACCATCGAGCCCTTTTTGCGCAATGCTTGGTATCTGGGCGCCTGGTCCGAGGAGCTTGCCGATGGCAGCCATCTCGGCCGCACCATCATGAACGAGCCGATCGTTTTCTTCCGCGGGCAGGACGGCAAGGCCGCCGCCCTCGAAGACCGCTGCTGCCACCGGGGAGCGCCCCTGACCCACGGTGAGGTGGTCGAAAACGGCATCGAATGCGGTTATCACGGGCTGATCTATGACGGCTCCGGAAAATGCGTCGAAATTCCCGGCTCCGAAAAAATTCCGCCGCAGACCAGGGTGCGGTCTTATCCGGTGGTTGAGCGCCAGCAATTCATCTGGATCTGGATGGGCGAAGCGGAGCGTGCCGATGAAAGCAAACTCATCGATTTTCCCTATCTCGACGACCACGAAAAATGGCCGCACAAGAAAGACATGTTCCCGATCAACGCCAACTATATGATGATGATCGACAATCTGATGGATTTGACCCATTTGGCCTATGTCCACAGCCGGACCATCGGCGGCAACGCGAAGGCCCATTCCGGCGCCGAATTGGACGCCTGGGAAACTGATACCGGCGCCCATTACCTGCGCTGGATGGAGGATGCGGCGCCGCCGCCAACCTACCAGAAAGCCGTCGGCTTCGCGGGCAATGTGGACCGCTGGTGGGATTTTGAATTTATGACGCCGTCTTCGGTCATTCAGTGGAACGGCGCCATCGACGCCGGCAAGGGCGCCCGCGAAAATCAGGATCAGCCCGGCTTCCATCTGCGCCTGTTCCACAGCGCGACGCCGGAAACCGAGACCACGTTCCATTATTTCTTTTCCTCGGCGAACGGCTACAAGCAAGACGAGCCGGAAGCCACCGAGGTGCTGTGGAACGAGATCTACCCCACTTTCCTGGAAGACAAGGAGATCATGGAGGTGCAGCAGGCGCGTATCGACCTGGACCCGGACCGGCCATTGGTTACCATCCCGTCCGACAAGGCGCTCACCCATGCACGCAACGCCATCCGCCGCCTGATCGCCGAGGAACAGACCGAACTGGCGCAGGCGGCCGAATAAAGGCCTTAGACTTCAAACCGGATGCCCTGGGCCAAGGAGCAGTTCGGTGGAATAGTTGATGCTGTTGATGGCCCGGCGCCTATAGGTCTTGCACGCGTCGGAGCCCGCTTCGCGCATATCGTTGGTTTCCTTTTCGCCGCCAAAGGCGCCGCCGATCTCGGCGCCGGACGGGCCGATATTCACATTGGCGATGCCCCGCAATCGCTGCCCGCCGCGCACCACATCCGTCTGGCCGGCTTCAAGGCGCTTCGCGGGCATAAGAAAAAGCGGCGGCCCTGGGGAAGGCCGCCGCCGTAATTTCCTTTCTCGAGGCCCCGGGGGAAGAAGCGGGGAGGAGGTGGGATAAAGGCCTCGATTGGGTTCCATACTAGCCAAAACCTCGGGCCATTGATGTGAGAATTGTCACAACAATTGCGGGTTTTCACCCCATACAAAACCGGCTCCCAAGGGGAGCCGGTGAGTTTTACGGAAGCTATGATCAGGGACCGGTGCGCAGGCGAGGCGCGCTCAAGGAGGCTTTCGGGGATGGCCCCTGATCTAGGATCACCCTAGGGTACACAGGCGCGGCTGTAATTGATGTACGTCAAACCCTCAATAATTAATGGTATCGGGCGCAAAATTCGCAGGAATGACTGGTAATTCGGGAACCAGTACCTACATCTAGAAAATGTCTGCACAGATTAGAAAAATATCAGAAGTCCATGAAAGATAACTATAATATCGAGCAGCTGCATTTTCTGGTAGTGGACGACAACAAGCATATGAGCATGCTTGTTAAGAATCTTCTGCACGCCCTCGGCTCGCGCCAGGTGGCCGAGGCCAACGATGCCGCCGATGCCTTTGCCGAACTGACCCATTTTCCCGCCGACATCATTATTACCGACTATCATATGCAGCCTCTGGACGGGCTGGATTTCGTGCGACTGGTGCGCACCGGCTCGGATAGCCCGAACCCGTTCGTGCCGATCATCATGCTGTCGGGGCATACGGAAATGCGGAAAATCCTCGAGGCCCGCGACGCCGGCGCCCATGAATATCTGGCCAAGCCGATCTCGGCGAAATCGCTCTATTCGCGCATCAATTCGATCATTGCCCGGCCCCGGGAATTCATCAAAACCAAGACCTTCTTCGGGCCCGACCGGCGCCGCCGGGCGCTGTCCTTTAACGGACCCGACCGGCGCCTTGCCGATGCCGCCGCCGCCAGTCCCGCCGCCGCCGCAGCGCCCGCGCCGGCGATGGCCGACGCCGGTGAAGACGCCGGGCTATCCCAGGCCGAACTGGACGCTTTGTTTGATTAGAGTGCGGGCTCGGAA
>CAUZTZ010000145.1:0-9914 GCA_963582805.1 Alphaproteobacteria bacterium | reverse complement strand
CAAAATATGAATCACTTCAGGTGTTTATCCCGTTAAGTCGGGTACTGTGATAAATTTGAATGATTGGCGCGGCGAAGGCGGCGCGGATAGTATGGGGTCATGGACCAACCCGAAGCCCGCCCCGCCATTCGCTTGCCCGACGCGCCGGTGCTCATCGCCGATTATCGCGGCGCCCTGATTTTGGAAAGCGACGGCAGCTTCGAGACCTTGGACCACGCCCAAGCGGCGGCGCGCGCGGCCGAGCGCCCGCCGATCCTCTGCCACACCAAATCTGCCGCCCGCCATTTGAAAATCCGAACCTTCGCCGCCTTCGATCTGTTGGAGCTGTTCGCCTTCGTGCGCCCCGCCCGCTTTTGCGTGCCGACGCCGAACGGTTTGGCCGATGCCTTGGGACTAAGCCAGGCCAAGGCGCCCGAAGACGTGGCCTTGGGGCTGGTGGAAGCGGCGCGCACGTTGTTATCGGAACTGTCCGGCGCCAAGCAGCCGGCGGGCGCCATTGCCTGGTCGATGGCCAGCAGTGGCTGGCCCTGGGGCCAATATGTGCTGGCCGCCATCGATGGCGGCCAGGCCCAGCGCCGGCCCAACAATCCGGCGGAAGGATTGCGCGTCTGGACGCGGCTCAAGGAATGGTCTGATAGCGCGCCACCGTCATCACCGGGACACGAGCCGGTGCCGGAAGCCGACGTCTTGCAGCGCCTGCACCAGCTATTGGGCGACGGCGCCGAGGACCGGCCCGAACAGATCGCCTATGCAATCGCCGCCGCGCACGCCTTTCAGCCCACCGAGGCCGACGGCGCCGCCAACGCCGCCATCACCGAAGCCGGCACCGGCGTCGGCAAGACCTTGGGCTATTTGGCGCCGGCCAGCGTCTGGGCGGACAAGAACGAGGCCGCGGTCTGGGTCTCCACCTACACCCGCAATCTGCAACGCCAATTGGACGGCGAGCTGGACCGGCTCTACCCGGACCCAACCGAAAAGGCGTTACGCGCCGTGGTCCGCAAGGGCCGCGAAAACTATGTCTGCCTTTTGAACCTGGAAGACGCAGTGAACGCGCCGGGAGGAGAAGACCGCATCGCCCTTGGCCTGACGGCGCGCTGGGTGGCGGCGAGCCGCGACGGCGACATGATCGGCGGCGACTTCCCGGCCTGGCTGGCCGATCTTCTCGGCCGCCGGCGGACCATCGATCTTACCGACACGCGCGGCGAATGCATCTATTCGGGCTGCGCCCATTACGGCAAATGCTTTATCGAGAAATCCGTGCGCCGGGCCAGGCGGGCGCGCATCGTCATCGCCAATCATGCCCTGGTGCTGATCCAGGCGGCGCTCGGCGGCGACGATGCTTACCGGCCAACCCGCTATGTGTTCGACGAGGGCCATCATTTGTTCGACGCCGCCGACAGCGCCTTTTCGGCGCACCTGACCGGCATGGAGCTGGCCGAGCTGCGCCGCTGGCTGATCGGCGCCGACACCAACCGCCGTTCCTCCAGGGCGCGCGGCCTCAAGGCCCGCACCGAAGGATTGCTCGGCGAAAGCGGCGCGGCGGCGGAAGCCCTCGATGAAATATTGCGCGCCGCCCATGGCCTGCCCAACCAGAGCTGGATGCAGCGCCTGAGCGAAGGCAATCCCCACGGGCCGGCCGAAAGTTTCCTGACTTTGGTGCGCGCCCAGGTTTATGCCCGCGATGCCAACGCATCGTCCCATTACGGCCTGGAATGCGATGTGGCGCCGGGCGTCGAAGGGTTGGCCGAGGCCGGGCAAACATTGTCCCAGCATCTGGATGCCATCATCAAGCCGGCGCAACGATTGTGCCAGATCCTGCACAAGCGCCTCGACGACGAAGCCGATGAATTGGACACCGCCACCCGCTCACGCATCGAGGCCATCATCCGCTCCCTGGAGCGGCGTGCTATCGGTGGCGCCGGCGCCTGGCGCCAAATGCTCGGCGCCCTTCTGGACGAGACGCCCGAAGACTTCGTCGATTTCTTCAGCGTCGAGCGCATCGAGGGCCGCGACTACGATACCGGCATGCACCGCCATTGGATTGATCCGATGCTGCCCTTCGCCGAGCAGGTGGGCCGTTCGGCGCATGGTTTGCTGATCACCTCGGCGACATTATCGGATTCCACCGGCGACGAAGACGGCGCCCGGCAAAGCGTGCACTTGCGCACCGGCGCCCGCCATCTGGAGGGCACGCCGAAATTCGACAGCGTCGCCTCGCCCTTCGATTACGCCGCCCAGACCAAGGTGTTCATTGTGTCCGATATCGAAAAAAACAATATCGATCAGCTCGCCGCCGCCAACCGGGAATTGATGCTGGCCTCCGGCGGCGGCGCCTTGGGGCTGTTCACCTCCATCCAGCGCCTGCGCGGCGTCCATGAAAGACTGTCGACGTCGGAACGGTTCGCGCATATGGCCCTGTTTGCCCAGCATGTGGACGGCCTCGATACCGGCACGCTGGTGGATATTTTCCGGGCCGAGGAAGACGCCTGCCTGCTCGGCACCGATGCGGTGCGCGACGGCGTCGATGTTCCGGGGCGCGCCTTGCGCCTGATCTGCTTCGACCGGGTGCCCTGGCCGCGCCCGACGTTATTGCACCGGGCCCGAAAATCGGCTTACGAGGGCGGGCGCTATGATGATATGATCACCCGGCTGCGCCTGAAACAGGCGTTCGGGCGGCTGGTCCGCAAAAATACCGACCGGGGTGTATTCGCGCTTCTCGATAGGGCGACGCCAACCCGATTGCTCTCCGCGTTTCCGGACGGCGTTGAGATTAGGCGCTGCGGATTGGCGGACGCGGTGACGGCCACCCGGATTTTTCTGGAAGATCACTAGAATATTGGATAGTAGATTGAAACAAACCCATTCAAACCGGATTTCCAGTTCCGCCTATGCCTATTGATATCTGCCTCATCCGGCCGTCCATCGTCGTTCCGGCGAAGAACATCACCACTATGTTCACGCCGCCGCTGGGCCTTGCCTATCTCGCCGGCGCTTTGCGCGGCGCCGGGTTTGGCGTGCAACTGATCGACGCGGTCGGGGAATCCCTCGACACCCGCCATGCGGCGCCCAACGATTGTTATTATTACGGCCTGTCGCCGGCGGAAACGGTGGCGCGCATCGATCCCGCCTGCAAAATGATCGGCGTCGCCTTCGGCTTTTCCTTCGAATGGCCCGCTTGCCGGGATCTGGTGGCCGCCATCCGGGACCGCTTCCCCGATAAATTGCTGATCGGCGGCGGCGAACACATCACCGCGCTGCCCGAACAAAGCCTGTTAGAGAGCGAACTCGACATCTGCGTGCTTGGCGAGGGCGAGGAAACATTGGTGGCCATCGCGGCGGCGCATCTGGCCGGCGATCTTGCCCCGGAGAGCATCGACGGCATTGCCTACAAGGGCGCCAACCGCCAGGTTGTGATCAATCCGCGCCGCGGGCGGCGCCGGGATATCGATCAAATTCCGTGGCCGGCCTGGGACCTGATGCCCATCGAAAACTATCTGGAGCGGGGCTATGGCTTCGGCGTCAACCGGGGCCGCAGCTTGCCCGTTATGGCCAGCCGGGGCTGCCCCTATCAATGCACTTTCTGTTCAAACCCATCCATGTGGACCACCCGCTGGATTCCCCGCGATCCCGATCTCTTGCTCGACGAGATGCAGGAATACCAGGACCGTTACGGCATCGAGAATTTCGATTTCTACGACCTGACGGCGATTGTCAAAAAAAGCTGGATCGTGGATTTTTGCGCCAAGATCGAAGCGCGCGGCATGCGCTTCACCTGGCAATTGCCGAGCGGCACCCGCTCCGAGGCCATCGATTCCGAGGTGGCGGCGCTGTTGTACCGGTCGGGCTGCCGCAACATGTCCTATTCGCCGGAAAGCGGCGCGCCGGCGGTGCTGGCCCGCATTAAAAAGAAGATCACCACCGACGCGGTGCTGGCATCGATCCGCGCCAGCTTCAATAAGGGCATGAACGTCAAATGCAATATCATCCTCGGCTTTCCCGGCGAGACAATGGCCGAAGTGCTGCAAAGCTACCGCTTCATTATACAAATGGGTATCGCCGGCGCCTTCGATATCAGCGTCTGGGCGTTTTCCCCTTATCCGGGATCGGAATTGTTCACCGAGATATCCCAAGCACGCAAGATGACCCTCGACGATGATTATTTCGACAGCCTCCGCTCCTACGCCGATACCTCGAAGACGGTATCCTACTCGGAGCATTTCACCGATGGCCGCTTGAAAACCCTGCGCACCATCGGCACGCTTTTATTTTACGCCGCCGCCTGGATACGCCGCCCCTACCGGCCGTTCGTGTCGCTCCTCAACGTCGCCCGCGGCCGCCAGGAATCGCGCAGCGAAATGGGGCTGATCAACGTGCTCAGGCGTAATCGGCTAACGGAAAGCAAGGCTCCCTGAACCGCTGATATTCCGATCGGCTTTTTTAGCCGGCGGGGGACGAGCAGACCCAAAACGGGTCTTGGCCGCCCGCAACACGCTGCACGTTGTCGAATGCGTTGCGCACCCGCGCAATGTTGCTTTCGAAGGTCGGCCCCGCCATATGCGCCGTAAGGACCACATTGTTCAGTGAAAACAATAGATTATCAGCGCCTGGCGGTTCCGGCTCGTACACATCGAGGCCGGCGCCGGCGATATTTCCCGCCGCGAGGGCTGCATAAAGATCCGCCTCGTTCACAACCGGTCCCCGGGCCGTATTTATCAGGATCGCCGATGGCTTCATCAATGCCAGCTCCGCTCCGCCGATCATATGGTGCGTCGATGGATCGAGGGGCGTGTGCAGACTGACCACATCGGCGAGCCCAAGCAATTCCCGAAACAGCCTGAAGCGGACGTCGAGGAGGTCTTCGGCGTCTTCGCCGAGCCGCGCGGTATCATAGTAGATCACGTTCATGCCGAAGGCTTGCGCAAGGCGCGCGGTTTTCTTGCCAATGGTTCCAAGCCCGACGATGCCGAGTGTCTTGCCGCGAAGTTCATACACCCGGGGAACGGCGTTGCCCCGCCAGCGGCCCGCCGTGACGTTGGCATGCTGGGTGATAAGCTGGCGCGAAACCGCCAGCATGAGCATGAGCACATGCTCGGATACGGCAACCGAATTGGCGCCGCCGTTATTGGCGACGGGGACGCTTGCCCGCCTTGCGGCCGCCATATCGCCCTTGTCGTACCCGGCGCTCAATAGCTGAACCAGCTTGAGCTTGGGGCCGGCCTGAAACAGCGCGTCATTGATCAGAGCATCCACGAAGCCGACCAGATATTCGGCATCCTGCATGGCTTCCAAATATTCCGGGCTGCCGGCGCCCGCGATGACCAGATCAAAGCCAGACGGCGCCATATCCCTTGCCACATCCGCTGCGTCGGGAAAATCGGTCACGAACACGATTGTCGGCATGGGGGAATCTCCAATGTTGTAGGGGACGCAGGTGCGGGTTTGAAACCCGCCCGTATGGCGCATCTAACCTGCACCACCCCCATTATATCAAAAAGAAGGGCCGCACCCTAAAGCGCGACCCTTCTTTATAACAACTAGACGAGGGTGGCTTACATCATGCCGCCCATACCGCCCATGCCGCCCATGTCCGGCGGCGCCATCGGCATCGCCGCCTTGTCGTCGGGCTTTTCGGCGACCATGGCTTCGGTGGTGATCAGAAGACCGGCAATCGAGGCGGCGTCTTGCAACGCGGTGCGCACGACCTTGGCCGGATCAACAATACCCGCCTTGACCAAATCTTTATAGGTCTCAGTCTGGGCATCGAAGCCGAAGTTGTTGTCTTTCTGCTCCAGCAGTTTGCCGGCCACAACGGCGCCATCGACGCCGGCGTTTTCGGCGATCTGACGCACCGGCGCCTGTAAAGCGCGGCGGACAATATCGACGCCGACCTTCTGGTCGTCATTTTCGCATTCGACCTTGCCCAGAATTCGGGTGGCATAAAGAAGCGCCACGCCGCCGCCGGGAACGATGCCTTCCTCGACCGCTGCGCGGGTCGAGTTGAGCGCGTCCTCAACGCGGTCTTTGCGTTCCTTCACTTCAACCTCGGTGGCACCGCCGATGTTGAGAACGGCAACGCCGCCGGCCAGCTTGGCCAGACGTTCCTGCAGTTTCTCGCGATCGTAATCGGAAGTGGTTTCCTCGATCTGGGCGCGGATCTGGTTGCAACGGCCTTCGATGTCTTTCTTGTTGCCGGCGCCCTCGACGATGGTCGATTCTTCCTTGGTGATGGTGATGCGCTTGGCCGATCCCATCATGTCGAGAGAGACATTTTCAAGCTTGATGCCCAAATCTTCGGAGATCACCTGGCCCGACGTGAGGATGGCGATATCTTCGAGCATCGCCTTGCGGCGATCACCGAAGCCCGGCGCCTTGACGGCGGCGACTTTGAGGCCACCGCGCAACTTGTTGACCACCAACGTGGCCAGCGCTTCGCCTTCGATATCCTCGGCGATGATCAGCAGCGGGCGGGAAGACTGAACAACGGCTTCCAGAACCGGCAGCATCGGCTGCAACGAAGACAGCTTCTTTTCGTGGATCAGGATATAGGGGTTTTCCAGATCGCAGATCATCTTTTCCGCATTGGTGACGAAATAGGGCGAGGTGTAACCACGGTCGAACTGCATCCCTTCGACCACGTTGAGCTCGGAGTTGAGGCTCTTGGCTTCCTCGACGGTGATGACGCCTTCGTTGCCGACCTTGGACATGGCCTCGGCAATCATGTCGCCGATGGAGGCTTCACCGTTGGCGGAAATGGTGCCGACCTGGGAAATCTCTTCCGAGGTGGACACTTTCTTGGCGCGCTTGGTCAGCTCCTTGATCACGGCAGCAACCGCCAGATCGACGCCGCGGCGCAAATCCATCGGGTTCATACCGGCGGCAACCGCTTTGGTGCCCTCGCGGACGATGGCCTGAGCCAAAATGGTCGCCGTGGTCGTGCCGTCACCGGCTTCGTCGTTGGTCTTGGATGCAACTTCGCGCAGCATCTGGGCGCCCATGTTTTCGAACTTGTCGGACAGTTCGATTTCTTTGGCGACGGTGACGCCGTCCTTGGTGATGCGCGGCGCGCCGAACGATTTGTCGAGAATCACGTTGCGGCCCTTGGGGCCGAGCGTGACTCTCACCGCGTTAGCGAGCAAATCAATGCCGGCAAGCATGCGCGTGCGGGCATCGGTATCAAATTTGATTTCTTTGGCAGCCATGATTGATATCTCCTATAGCTGAATAACTGTATTGCGAATACCTGCGAAGGGCCGGAAATTACGCGGCCTTTTTCCTCGCCTTCGCCTTGGTTTCGATGATTCCCAGAACGTCCGATTCGCGAAGAATAATTAAGTCTTCGCCGTCAACCGCGACATCGGTTCCGCCGTATTTACCGAACAGAACGGTATCACCGGCTTTCACGTCGAGCGGCGTGATGGTGCCGTCTTCGCCGCGAATACCCGAACCAACGGCGACAATTTCGCCCTCGGACGGTTTTTCCTTGGCGGTATCGGGAATGATGATCCCGCCTGCGGTTTTTTCTTCTTCTTCTAGCCGCCGCACCAGAATGCGGTCATGCAAAGGCCTGAAACCCATTATCTTCCTCCAAATTACGAAAATGAAAAGGCGCCGCGATTAGCACTCACGGCGCGAGAGTGCTAACAAAGTAGTCTGTGAGCGCCGAACGTCAAGCCCCGGGCCGAAAAAACTTGCCTAACCCCTTGGGTGTTTTGGCAGCACTCCCACCGTTTGAGTGCTAATTCATTGAAAAGGTTGAATAATTTTTGAGACTCGGCTCATAATAGCCACAAATTATTCTTTCAATGAAATTTGCAAAGGATGGTGGACCAATGAGAAATCGCCGCAAAGCGCGCCAAAGACATTCCAGCCGCGATATGGGCAAGCTGCTCAAGGGCTATTGCCTGACCACCGCCGAAGTTCTCTACCGCATTCCCGACTATCCCGATTTGTTGCAAAGTTTCATCTGGCAGACCCTTGATCTACCGCCCGAATATCCGGCCCTGGTCAAATTCCTGGACTATTGGGACGGCCATCTGGATGGGCGCATTCATTCGGTCAGCGTCGCCAGCCACAATTTGATCAAACCGGCCGCCATGCGCCGCGTCGATCAGGTCTGGACATTGCATTAGTCAAAACATCAATCAAAGAGCGGCTGCGCCCCCTTAGTCAAAAAGCGGTTGCGCCCCCTTAGTCAAAAAGCGGCTGCGCCCCCTTAGTCAAAGGCCATCGAGCCGTCGCGGCGGAACTTGCGGTAGAGGTAAAACCCAAGCGCCGCCGAGGCCAGAAACAAGACCACGCTGAGGCTGATGCGAAGACCCGGCTCGAGACTGATGCCGCTGCCCAAGAGCGCGAAGATGAAGCTCTGCGGGATATAGCCGAGCCCCGAGCCGCCGACAAAGGCCACGGCGCCGGCCTTGGAGACGCCGGCCACCAGATTGGTGACCAGATTGCTACCCAGCGGCAAAAAGCGGATCAGCAAGGTGGCGGCGAAGGTATTGGCCTCAAAGAAATCATCGGCTTTGGCGACGCGCTCGGGAAATTTGGACGCGATCCAGCGGCGCGCCAGAAACCGCGAAAAACTGAAGGTCACGATGCAGCCGATTGTGGTCGCGATCACCGCCAGCACGGTTCCGGTAATCAGCCCGAAGGCAAATCCGGCCAAAAACGACACCGCCTGACGGGGAAATCCGACCGCAATAAAGGCGCCGCCGATGGCCAGAAACAAGGCGCCGCCGGACGCGCCGTTTTGGCGGATGTTGGCGTCGATCCAGGCTTCGTTAAGGATACCGCCGCCGATACCCCATTTTTTCAGCAAAAATCCGGCGGCGATCAAAACGGCGATGATGATCAGGCCGCGAATGATGGTGCGGGGCAAGGACTGCATTAAGGCCGCTTCCTTTAAGCGCCGGCGTCCGGCGTGGCAGGTGCGCCGGACGTGCCTTTGATCTCGGCAACCTCAGGCTTTATAGCCCGCCGCGCCAGCCAAGCGACGCCGCGCAAATCGGCAATGCCCACCCAAAGCCGGTCCCACATGCCGTATTTGGACTGCCCCCGCGCCCGCGCCCGGTGGCCGACCTCTTCGGATATAACCCGCCCCCCGGCGCGAAGCATCAGCGCCGGCAGAAAGCGGTGCATATGATCGAAGGCGGGAAAGTCCAGAAATACCTGGCGCGGAAACAGCTTCAAGCCGCAGCCCGTGTCCGGCGTCTGATCGCCAAGCATGCGGCTGCGCACCCCATTGGCGATGCGCGACGAGGCCCTTTTTACAATGCCGTCCCGGCGCTGGCGGCGATGGCCGGCGACCATTAACGGGGCGCCCGTCCCCACTTCGGCCCGGTAGAGAGCGAGCAATTTCGGGATATCGGCGGGATCGTTCTGGCCATCGCCGTCCAATGTGGCGATCAGTGGGGCTTCGGCGGCGCGCACGCCGCTCAAGATGGCGGCGCTTTGCCCGGCCCGGGATGCGTGCCGGACGGCGCGGAAATTGGGCCGCGTCGATGCCAGTTCGGACAAAACCTCGAAGCTTTCATCGCTGCTGCCGTCATCCACATAGACAATTTCGAATTCCGGCCCGCCTGCCAGCGCGGCATAGATTTCATCGGCCAGCGGCACAATGTTCTCGGCCTCGTCCAGCACGGGCACGACGACGGATATTTCAAGTCCGGATTCCGAATTCATTCTCTTTGATCTTCTTTGGCGCGCGTATAGTGTTTAATGCCACTAGATACAACGCCCGCCCGCGCCTGAAAAGAGGCTTCCCGGTATGGCGCTGGGCTGCCGCCAATAGTATAACGCTCACCGATGGTAATGCACTTGGGAGAATAGCCGTGGCCGACGGATATGCGGGCGATATTTCGCCAACCGAAACCTGGGATATGCTGGCGGCGGACAACCGCGCGGTGGTCGTCGATGTG
>CAUZTZ010000144.1:0-9974 GCA_963582805.1 Alphaproteobacteria bacterium | reverse complement strand
AATCCGGGCGCGCCCATATTGATGTTTATCCATGGCGGCTATTGGGCGGCGGGCGACAAGGCCGGCTACCGTTTCCCCGCAGATACCTTTCATGATGCCGGCGCCGTCTGGGTGCCGATCAATTACCGCCTGGCGCCGGCGGTCAACCTGGATGATATCGTCCACGATGTGCGCAGCGCCGTCGCCTGGGTCTATAATCATGCCGCCGAGATTGGCGGCGATGCCAACCAGCTTTATGTCTTCGGCCATTCCGCCGGCGGTCATTTGGCGGCCATGACCCTGGCGTCCGGCTGGCAAAGCGATTACGGCTTGCCGGATGATGTGGTCAAGGGCGGTGCGCCCTGCAGCGGGCTGCACGATCTGAACCCGTTCCTGCATACCAGCCAAAAAGATTACCTCAATCTGGACGCAGCCGGCGTTTCCCGGCTCTCACCGATGCAGAATTTGCCCCGCGCCGGGCTGCCCATGGTGATGGCCTGGGGCGGCAAGGAAACCGATGAGTTCATGCGCCAATCAGCGGACTATGCCGCCGCATGCCAGGCGGGCGGCGCCAATGTGTCCACCCATCCGTTCCCCGAGCACAATCATTTCTCGCTGGCTTCCGAGCTGACCAACCGGGCCAGCCCGTTTACTGCTGCGCTCATAAAGATGCTCGGATTGGGATAGGGGATTTGTCCACCAACGGAAATTCCGCGCCCAGGATCGCCATCGCCGGTTCCGGCTTCGGCGGCATCGGGCTTGCCTATTGGCTGAAAAAAGCCGGCATCGATAATTTCACCATCTATGAGCGCGCCGCTGAGCTGGGCGGTGTCTGGCGGGACAACCAATATCCCGGCGCCGCCTGCGATGTGCCCAGCCGGTTCTATTCCTATTCGTTCGAGCAGGATTACCGGTGGAGCGCACCTTACGGGAGCCAATCGGAAATCCTTCAGTATCTGAGACATTGCGCCGCCAAACATGGGGCCATGGAGCATATCCGCTTCGGCGCCGAGATCGCAGGCGCCAGCTTCGATGACGCGGCTGGCCTGTGGCGCCTCAAAACCGGCGATGGCGAGGAGATCGAGGCCGAGATTTTCGTCTCGGCGGTGGGATTGTTCAACAAGATCGCCTATCCCGATATCGAAGGGCGCGAAGACTTCGGCGGCGCCCAGTTTCATTCCGCCCGCTGGAATGCGGATTTCGATGAGGCCGGAAAAACCATTGCCGTCATCGGCACCGGCGCCAGCGCCGTGCAGTTCGTGCCCGCCATCCAGCCAGCCGCCGGCAAGCTCAAACTGTTCCAGCGGACGCCGCAATATGTGAACCGGCGCATGATCCCCGATCACAAGCCGGACGGTGGCACCAAGCTGGCCCGCCGCTGGCAGCGGCTGCGCATCTTCCGCCAGTTCGAGAAAGTCATCCTCAGGCGCGCCTCGGTGGAGCAGACCGCCTTGGCGCAGGCGGAATTTTTCGCCTATCTGGAGACCCAAGTCCCGGATGCGGAACTGCGCGCCCGTCTCACGCCGGATTACCGCTTCGGCTGCAAGCGGGTGCTGCAATCCAACGACTGGTACCCGGCGCTGCAAAAGCCCAATGTGGAGGTGATTGATACCCCCATCAAGGCGATCACCGAAGCCGGCGTCGAAACCGCTGATGGAATATCGCATCCCGTCGACGCCATCATCTACGGCACCGGCTTCACGCCCACCGATTTTCTGGCGCCCATGCAAATCACCGGCCTTGGCGGGCAAAGCCTTGACCATGCCTGGGCGGGCGGCGCCGAGGCGTATCTGGGCATCACCGTATCGGGCTTTCCCAATTTCTTTATGATGTACGGGCCCAACACCAACACCGCCGCCAGCATCATATTCATGCTCGAAAACCAGGCCCGCTATATTGTCAAATGCGCCCGCGAACTTGGCCGCGGCACGGTGAAAACCATGAACCTTCGAAGCCATGTGCAGCGGCAATACAATGCCGATATTCAGGCGCGCATCGGCGAAACCGTGCTGGTGGACGCCAACTGCCATTCCTATTTCCAGGACCCGTCGGGCAAGGTAACCACCCAATGGCCGGGCCATCTTTTGGAATATAAGCGCCGCACCCGGCGGGTACGGATGAGCGATTACGAGTTTTCCCGTGACCGTTAAAGCCCACATCGTCGCCTTCAACGCCAATGAATATTGTGATCGCCTCGGCCCCCTGTATCCGGAACTGGTTTTCAGCCACGATCTGACGGCGGCGGCGTTCAGCGATCCCATCTATGAATGCGAAATATTGATCGCCTTCGGGGTGATGCTGAACGCGGAAATATTCGCAGCCAACAAATCGATCAAATGGGTGCAGGCTTTGGGCACCGGCACCGACGGCATCGACGATCAGCCCGGCCTATCGCCGGGGGCGACGCTCACCTCCATGCGCGGCATTCATGCGCCGCAGATGTCGGAAATGGCGTTTCTGATGATGCTGGCCTTCAATCGCAACCTTGCCAAAATTCTGGACAATCAGCGGAACCGTGAATGGCAGCGCTGGCCAGGCAAAATCCTCGAAGGCAAACGCATTGCCATCCTCGGGCTTGGCCTGATCGCCGAAGCCCTGGCCAAGCGCTGCAAGGCGTTCGATATGGAAGTCGTGGGCATAACCGGAACTTTGCGCGAGGTGGAGAATTTCGACGATGTGCGCCCCTACGATGCCTTGCCCGGCGCCATTAGCGACGCCGATTACGTGGTTGTCCTGTCGCCGGGCAGCGGTCCCAACAAGCGGCTGGTAAACGCCGAATGCCTGGCCGCCATGAAGCCGTCGGCCTATTTGATCAATCTGGCCCGGGGCGGCGTCATCGACGAGGCGGCGCTGGTAGACGCGGTCCAAGCCAAGCGCATCGCCGGCGCCGGCCTTGATGTGTTCGACACCGAGCCTTTGCCGGCAAGCTCACCCTTGTGGGATTTGGACAACGTCATCATCACGCCCCATATGGGCGGCATGAGCGAGGCCTATGTGGATCAGGCGATGCGCGTCATCACCCACAATATGGATTGCTATCTGGACGGCCGCGCCGCCGACATGATCAACCGGTTTACCGGCGGCTAGATTTACTCGGCGACGCCCAGGCTCGGCTGCTTGGCTTGGTGGAACTGCATCCAGTGCCAGATCAAATAGGCGAGGCCGATGACGAAGGCCGGCCAATGGATGAGGGGATCGATCAGAAGCGCGCCCACCGCCAGACCCAGCCGCAGCAGCACCTCCCAGACCGGCAGCCGGCGTTGATCGAATAACAAGGTGGCGCTGGAGACCAGATAGATGACGAGGCCGAGGCGCAGGATTGCCGACAAGAATGGCAGTATCTCGAACGGCACGCCCGATTCCTCGACGATCAGCAGCACCGGATAAAACGCAAAGGCAAACGGCACGATGAATTTTACCAGGCCAATGCGCATGGCGTACATGGCAGTCAACAACGGTGGCGCCTCGGCGATGGAGGCGGCGGCATAGGCGGCGACCGCAACCGGCGGCGTGATCGAGGAAGCAACGCCGTAGTAAAAGACGAACAAATGCGCCACCAGGATAGACAGGCCGAGATTTTGCAGCGACGGTCCCATGATCAGGATGATGGTCAGATAGGCGGGCAATGTGGGCATGCCCATGCCCAGCATCAACGCCGCGATCGCAGCCAGCACCAACACGAGGAAAAGCTGCGTGTTGCCGCCAATATCGTTTAAGACCTGGGCGAAGTCGTTGGGCAGGCCCGTGGCGCCGAGCACGGCGACGATGATGCCGACGACGCCGATGGCCATCAGCAAATGCCCAAATGTCTCGCCGCCCTTGGCCAAGGCCGAAATGATAAGGAATGGTTTTTGTCTGATCTCGGGATTGGCGAAGCTTAACGGGATAATGGAGAAAAGCGCCATCATGCCGGCGCCAGCGGGGGAAAATCCCATCAACAAAGCCAGCACGACGATGCCCACCGGAATGACAATCATCACCAGATTGACGATGTCCTGGGCCTCGACGTTAAGATCGGTGTCGTCCATGTCGGGTACCGCCTCGACGCCGAGGCGCCGGGCTTCAAAAACGACGCTGGTAAACAGGCTGGCGTAATAGGCAAGCGCCGGGACCAACGCGGCGACGATGATGGTCAAATAGGATATGCCGGTGAAATCGGCCATCACCAAAGCTGCCGCGCCCATGATCGGCGGCATGATCTGGCCGGCTGAGGATGCCGTCGCCTCGACGCCGCCGGCGAAGGCCGGATGAAAGCCGCGCTTTTTGATCATCGGAATGGTGATGACACCGGTGGCGACCACGTTGGTGACAGCGCCCCCCGACATGGTGCCAAACAGGCCCGATGCCAGGATCGCCGCGTGTGCCGGCCCGCCCCGGTAATTGCGGGTCAGGTGAAAGGCGATTTTGATTAGGCTGCGCCCGCCGCCGGTGCGCTCCAGCATGACGCCGAGCAATATAAACGGAAACACCGTGAAGATCAGGATGCCCATGATGGTGCCAAGTACGCCATCATTCAGGTTGAACCAAAGGTCTTCCGAGGAATCGATAAAGATTACTGGCGCGGTCTCGAAAATCCAGGGCCAGACCTGACCGGTATAGAAATAAACGAGCGCCAGGATGCCACAGATGGCCAACGGCGAGCCCCACGCCCGCCAGCAGAGGATGATAAAGATGGCACAGGCGGTTAGCGCGATGATCGGGTGAATTATGGTAAAATCAAAGAGGCCGATCTCGATCTCCGAAACGTCGGTATAATAGCGCCAGAACACCCAGAGAGATGCGCCCATGATTACCACATCGATAACCCAGGCGATGGATTTGATGCCTGGTATACGCTCCGCAACGACGGTGGAAATGGGCGTGCGGACGAGAACGATGAATACCGAGCCGGCCAGGATTAACGGGCGGATAACCTCGCTCGGGAACGGGCCGATGGTTGGGATGATCCAGAAGCTGGGCGCAGAATTGGCGATGCCGGTCAATGCGAGGACCAAGGCAACGAGGTACACCCCGTAGCCGAGATATCTACGAATATCGGATTCTTGTGTTTCAGCGTTCATGTCACCCCTCTAGACCGTAACGCTCCTCCGAAACCCATGTCCAGCTTTACGAAGATTACCGGGCCCGGCGCCGCCGGACCCGGATCTAGGCTAATGGATTACTTGGCTTCCGGCGGTATCAACACTGCGGGAATCTTGATGCCCATTTCGCGGTAATAGCGGACCGCGCCCACATGCAACGGCATATTGACGCCAACGAAGGGCTTGGACTTGTTGATGGTGCGTAAGAGGGAGGCGGTATTGTGGATCTCATCCAGCTTAGCCCAGGTCAGCTTGGTCATATTGTAGGCCATTTCCTCGGAGATCGATGTCTTGTTGATGCCGATCTGGAATGTGATGGCGCCGGTAGCTATATTCAAATTATTGTTGACTTGGCCTTTATAGGTGCCGGCAGGGATGACGCCGGGCTCGCGGCCAAGACCTTTAAGCCATTTGCCCCACTGTTCCTTGTTGGAAGAATCGGCGGCGTTGAGGAGGCGGAATTTTCGCGTCAGGCCGAGCTGTTCGATCATCGCCGAGCCGAGCCCGTCGGGGCGCATGAAGACGTCGAGCTTGCCGTCCATCATGGCCTGCAAGCCACCGCCCCAGGGCAGGCGAATGGCTTTATAGTCCTTGTTAGCCTCGTAGCCGGTCAGCGCCCGGATCATGGTTTCCGAGGTTACTGCGGCGGCGCCCGACGGCGGGCCGGTGAAGACCCGCTTGCCCTTCAAGTCGGCAAACGTCTTGATGCCGTCAATGTCAAAGGTAACTGGGTGGAATAAAACCGCCTGCCAGCCCCAGATGGAGCGTACGTTTTTCGAAGCCGCGATCGCTTCCTTGTGCAGCTTCTTTTTGTACATGCGCGAGCCCTTCGACAGGAACCCATAAATGGAGGTCGGGAACGGCATGATTTCCAGCTGGCCGCGGCCCAGCTTCATGGCCGAGCGCGTTAGCGTCTGGCTGTCATTGACCTGGATGGTGATGCCCAGTTCTTTTTGCCACACCTTGCCCAAGACAACGATCACGGCGTGGGACGCGGCGCCTGGAGAGCCGGTGTCAGCACGCAGAATCTTTTTTTGCGCATCGGCGCCGGGCGCGCCCAACGACAGTGCGCCAGCCAGCGCAATTGCAAATATGCTGGTACTAACCAATTGATTACGCATGTTCATCTCCCTGGAATAATTAAATCAACAGTAAATTACGGTAATACTGAATTGTGAATTCAGCTTAGTTGCTTCGGCGGCCAATTGGTAGCGCATATTTTTGGCAGCGTCCCGCCGTGCGGTTCATTGTGGTGGTGCGCGCCTTTCAGGACATGAGGGAAGGCGACTTGTCCTCGGGGCAAGGTGGAATCAGGATCAGCATTTCCCGGTAGGTGGCTTCCGCGAGAGCCTCAATTTCCTTTTGCGCATGTGGCGCCAGAAATCCGGCCCGAATGAAGGTGGCGCGGACCGGTTCGGCTTCGCTGGCACAGGCGCCCGTGACCTCGGATTGACTGGCGCTGCTGCGGTGGCCGGTGGCGTAACTGAGCGTCAGGCAACGAACATATTTGCTGCGCGCTAGCGCCACTTGACGGTCCTGTTTTGCCTTGACTACCGCGCCGGGCGCCGGAGAAAGCCCGCCGGTGAGATAGAGCCCGGCCACCAGCAAAACGGCCCAGCCCAGACCTAGACAGATGAATTTCCTGGAAATACGCATTGGCGATCCTCCACTGTTCACTGTCCCAGCAATCGAGAAAAATATCAAGATTTGAAATTGATGTCCTGGAAACTGCCCCAAACCAGGTTGGCGGTAATGACAAGGATTACCGTTGAGAAGATCATCACCAGATACCACATATATACGGCGCTCTTCATGGCCGCTGCATCGGCGTTCGGCCCGGTCAGAAGCGCCGCCAGCCGGCCTCGGATACTGGTCAGGAACAGCAAGATCACAAGCGGCACCGACAGGCTGAAAAAGCCCGATATAATGCGCGCCCGCACCAATTCAGGGCTTTCGCTGGGCGCCAGCAACACATCCAGCTGCAACCACATGACAATTAGCGCCACCATGCCGGCGCCGGTGACAAAGATCAGTAGCATTTCGATTATCGTGGCGATGCGTTGGGCGTGTTTGGATATCATGAACCATGGATGGAACAAATTGCGGGCCGGTTCAATCTCTTTGCCCATATTAAGGCGGTTGCGCCAAGGCGCAGGCGGTGCCAACATTCGGCGCATCAATAAATGCATCGAGCAAAATAGGGGAGCATAGAATGGCGGGCGAGACCAATCATGTGAGCGCCATGCGGGCGAAATTTCGCGAACAGTTGAACCGGGACAAAATGACCGTTATGCCCGGCGGTTTCTCGCCGCTCTATGCGCGCATGGCCGAAGAAATCGGCTTCGAAAGCTTTTTCATTGCCGGCTCGCAGATGTCGGCGTTTCTGCTGGGGGTTCCCGATAACGGCATTCTCGGGCTCCGCGATATGGTCGATCATTGCCGCCATGTGGCCGCGCGCGCCGCCATCCCGATCCAATTGGACGCCGACACCGGTTTCGGCAACGCCGTCAACGTGGATTTCGCGGTCGAAGAAATCATCGCATCCGGCGTCGCGGCCTGTAATTTCGAAGATCAGGAAAGCCCCAAGAAATCGGCGACCATGGCCGGGCGGCGCACCATTTCCAAAGAAGAGCATATCGGCAAGATCAAGGCCGCGGTCGCCCGGCGCGACCAGATCGATCCCGAATTCGCCATCTGCGCCCGCAACGATACCTTGGGCGCCGAGGGTACCAATTTTCCAGAAGCCCTCGATCGCTGCATCGCCTATGTGGAAGAGGGCGGCGCCGATTACGTGTGGCTTAATTCCGTGGAAACCCGCGAAGATTTAAAAAAAGCCTGCGCCGAAATTCCGGCCCCGGTGCAGGTTATCTGGGGCGGCAAGGACGCCGCGCCGAGCCCCCAGGAATATGAGGATTTGGGCGTCCGCATCGCCCTTTATCCGGTCTTTTTCGCCACCATCGGCATGACCGCCGCCTGGCACGTGATGAGCGATTTCAAGGCGCGCGGCCCCGTGGCTTTGGCCGATTTCAACAAATGGGTCGCCGACGGGCCCTACGGCCTGGTCAATCAGAAGATGCTCACCAACGCCGATAGGGTGCGCCAGGTGGAAGACAATTACCTCACCGAAGATGATCAGCGCGACTACGAAAACACCTGGGGTCACTAGATAGGTAAGGAGCCTGCCATGGATACAGCTGCAAGCGCGCCCGCCGGTATTTCGGCGGCGGAATGGGAAACCCGCATCGATCTGGCCGCCTGCTACCGGCTGGTGGATATGAACGGCTGGTCGGATCTTTTGGGCACCCATATTTCGGCAAGGGTGCCCGGCGAGCCGGATAATTTTCTGCTTAACCCCTACGGCAATCTGTGGGACGAGATGTGCGCCTCCGATCTGATCAAGGTGGATATGGATGGCAATATTCAATCGGAGACCAACCGCTTCATTAACCCGGCCGGCTTCACCATCCATTCGGCGATCCTGAAACAACGCCCCGATGTCAATTGCGCGATGCACTGCCATACCGAGGCGGGCACCGCCGTCGCCACCCAAAAAGACGGGTTGCTGCCGATCACCCAGCATGCCCTGCATGTGATGGCGCATACGGGCTATGTCGATTATGGCGGCATCGAGACCAATCCCCGGGAGCGCGACCGCATCGCGGCGGCCATTGGTGATCATAATGTTTTGATGCTGCGCAACCACGGCATGGTCACCGCCGGCGCCAGCGTTGGCGAGGCGTTTGTCTGGATGTACCGGGCCGAACGCGCCTGCCGCATGCAGTTGTCGATCCAGCAATCGGGCGCCGAGACGGCACCCATCGGCGCCGAGCTGGTGCAGGAAACCCTGGACCTCAACAGGCATTTGAATTCGTCGGAAGGCCACCGGCCGATCGGCAAATACGAATGGCCAGCGCTATTGCGCAAGCTCGACCGGGTCAATCCCGGCTACCGGAACTAGGAAAAAACACAATGTCTGATTTGAAAATCTATGGCCATATTATTTCGCGCGCTTCCCGGGTGATATGGATGGCCGAAGAGCTGGGCATCGATTACGATCTGGAAACCATCGACGTCCATAAGGGCGATCAGAACGACGCCGGCTTTCTGGCCCTCAACCCCAATGCCCGGGTGCCGGCCATCAAGGACGGCGACACGGTGCTTTGGGAATCCCTCGGTATTAACTTATATCTGGCCAAAAAACACGGCGGGCCGCTGGCCGCATCCGGCCCCGAAGACGAAGCCCGCGCCGTGCAATGGAGCATGTGGGCGCTGACCGAGGTCGAAGACAATTGCGTCATCCTGATCCAGAAAGCCATGGGCATCCAGGATCATGACGCGTCCAAGGTGGCGGTTGCCACGGAAGCGCTGGCGCGCCCGCTGGCGGTGCTCGAAGGCGTGCTCGGCGGCAGTGATTACCTCCTGGGCGATGCCTTCACGGTGGCCGATCTTAACGTATCCTGCGTTTTGGGCACCTTGCCGCGCGCCAAGTTCGATCTCGGCCCCTATCCGAAAGTGGCGGCCTGGCTCGGGGCCTGCAACGGGCGCCCGGCGGCGGGCCGCATCGGCGAAATGCGCGCCGCCGCCATGAAGCACTGAGGCGCCGGATAAAATAAGGAGCCAAGCATGGACGACCTTGCCGCGCTGATCGAAGCCCGCTTCGGCCTCGCCAACGAGGCTGGCCGGGACATGGCGGCGGACGGCGTCCTCGCCCAAATTCTGGCCCGCCGCAGTTTCCGCAAATATAGCGACGAAGAGGTGCCCGAATATATGCGCGCCATCCTGTTGGCGGCGGCGCAATCGGCATCGGCCAAGTCTGACTTGCAGCAATATTCGATCATTGATTTGCGGGCGCAAACCTGCAAAGATAGGTTGGCCGAATTATGCGCCACCGAATGGATTAGGGACGCGCCGGTG
>CAUZTZ010000143.1:0-10016 GCA_963582805.1 Alphaproteobacteria bacterium | reverse complement strand
AGGCCGCTCAAATCAAGGTCCTGATCGCGGAATTCGCGTTAGCGAATTTCGCGTGAATCAGGCCGCTCAAATCAAGAATCTAGTGAGATGGCGGCAAAATTCTGTGCACGCAGTGCGCCGAATTTTGGTGTCATCTCGCTAGTGTATTCCGTGGCAATGTTTGTATTTCTTGCCGGAACCGCAGGGGCAGGCGGAGTTGCGGCCGACCTTGCCCCAGGTGGTCGGATCTTCCGGGTCCACATGCTCGGCGCGTTGCCGCGATACCACCGGGGCAACCGCGTTGCCGTAGTCGCTGTCGTCTTCCAGGACGCCGCCGCCGTTTGCGAAGGCCGGGTCTTCGTAGACCTCCATGGTCGGCTGGTCCGAGCGGGCGAACAAATCCATGCCGTCGAGGCCGTCAATCTGCAACTGGATATGGGCCAGGATCAGCGTGATGCGCTCGTCCAATTCTTCCAGCATGGCGTTGAACATTTCGAACGCCTCGCCTTTATATTCGTTCAATGGGTCCCGCTGGGCGTAGGAGCGAAGGCCGATGCCCTGGCGCAAGTGATCGAGGGCCAAGAGATGGTCTTTCCAGATCTGGTCGAGCACTTGCAGGAGCAGGCTCTTTTCCACATCGCGCATCACGTCCGGCGTCCAGGTGGCGGCTTTTTCGGCCATCTTGCGCCGGACGGCATCGGTGATGCGTTCCTGCACTTCGATGTCGGCGACACCTTCTTCCTTGGCCCAGTCCTGGACCGGCAGATCAAGCCCGAAGACGCGCATCATCTCTTCGTGCAGTAAATCGGTATCCCATTGTTCCGTATAGGCTTTTTCCGGCATGCATTTTCCGACCATTTTGTCGATGGTGTTATCGCGCATATCCTGGATGGTTTCCGATACGTCGTCGGCGTCCATTAAATCCCGGCGCTGCTCATAGATTACCTTGCGCTGATCGTTCATCACATCGTCGAATTTCAGCAAGTTCTTGCGGATATCGAAGTTGCGCGCCTCGACCTTTTGCTGGGCTTTTTCGAGGGCCTTGTTGACCCAGGGATGGATGATCGCCTCGCCGTCCTCAAGCCCCAGCCGGGTGAGCATGCTGTCCATGCGATCGGAGCCGAAGATGCGCATCAGATCGTCTTCCAGGGACAGGAAAAATTTGGAATCGCCGGGATCGCCTTGCCGCCCGGACCGGCCGCGAAGCTGGTTGTCGACGCGCCGGCTTTCGTGGCGCTCGGTGCCGATCACCATCAGCCCGCCGGCGGCGACGGCTTTGATGCGGCCCTCGGCCACCTCTTTTTTGAGCCGCGCCTCGATATCGGGATGTTTGCTCTCGTCCGCCTCGGCGTCCATTTGCTGGCGGGTCAGCATGTCGATATTGCCGCCCATCTGGATATCGGTGCCGCGCCCGGCCATGTTGGTGGCGATGGTCACCGAGCCGGGCCCGCCGGCCTGGGCGATGATGAGCGCTTCCTGCTCGTGATAGCGGGCGTTGAGCACCTGGTGTTTGATATTTTTGGCTTTCAACAGATCCGATATGGCTTCTGATTTTTCGATGGAAACGGTGCCCACCAGGACCGGCTGGCCGCGCTCCTGACAATCACCGACGACCTCTAGAATGGCGGTGTGTTTTTCCGCTGCCGAGCGGTACACCTCGTCATCCTGGTCGTCGCGGATGCAGGGCACGTTGGTCGGGATATCGACCACTTCCAGTTTGTAAATCTCGGCGAACTCGCCGGCTTCGGTCATCGCCGTGCCGGTCATGCCGGCCAGTTTCGGATACATGCGGAAATAGTTCTGATAGGTGATCGAGGCCAAGGTCTGGTTCTCGTTCTCCACCTCGACGCCTTCTTTTGCCTCCAGGGCCTGATGCAGCCCTTCGGAATAGCGCCGGCCCTCCATCATGCGCCCGGTGAACTCGTCGATGATCACCACCTGGCCTTCGTGGACGATGTAATCGGTATCGCGCTCGAACATTTTGTGGGCGCGCAGCGCCTGATTGACGTGGTGCACCAGATTGATGTTGGAGATGTCGTAGAGGCCGCCTTCGTTCAGCAATTCGGCTTCGCTCAGCAAGACTTCAACATGCTCGTTGCCCTCGTCGGTGAGGGTGATGGTGCGCGCCTTTTCGTCTTTTTCGTAATCCTCTTCGATCAGACCGGGGATGATCTTGTCCACATCATCATAAAGTTCGGACGAATCCTCGGACGCGCCGGAAATGATCAGCGGCGTTCTGGCTTCGTCGATGAGGATCGAGTCCACTTCATCCACGATGGCGAACTGGAACGGGCGCTGCACCATTTCTTCGAGGGTAAACTTCATATTGTCGCGCAGATAATCGAAGCCGAACTCGGAATTGGTGCCGTAGGTGATATCTTGTTGGTAGCTTTGCCGGCGCTCCTCGTCCGAAAGGCCGGGCACGACGCAACCGACGGTCATGCCGAGCATGGTATAAATCCGGCCCATCCATTCGGCGTCGCGCTTGGCCAGGTAATCATTGACCGTGACGATATGAACGCCGCGCCCCGTAAGCCCGTTCAAATAGACCGCCAGGGTCGAACACAAGGTCTTGCCCTCACCGGTTTTCATTTCGGCGATCATGCCCCGGTGGAGGACAACGCCGCCCACAAGCTGGACGTCGTAATGGCGCTCGCCCAGTGCGCGGCGGGCGGCTTCGCGCACCGTGGCAAAGGCTGGGGCCAGGATATCGTCGAGGCTTTCGCCGTCCGCCAGCCGTTTTTTCAGCCAGGGCGTGCGCGCCGCCAGATCGGCATCGCTTAAAGGCTCAACTTCGGCCTCGAGCGCATTGATTTCTTCGACGATCTTGTCGAGCCCACGGATATAACGGTCGTTGGCCGAACCGAACAGGCGCCGGGCGATGGCGTCAAGCATTTACATCCCTCTAAGTCGATTTCGGTTGAATTGGAAGCGCTTTCATCAAGCTTGGCAAAGAGATAGAACGCACCGGCCCCTCTGTCAACGATACCCCCAATTTGCGGGCCCGCGCTCGCGCGCTTGTGTGGTGCGCGCCTACAATTGTTACAGTATTCTTTGCCCATCCATGGGGCGCCAGCGAGAGAGATATTTCATGACCGTTTTCAATCGGGCCGGACTTTTGGCCACAAGTTTCGCAGCTAGTTTCGCCCTTGCCGCCTTGGCGTTTGGCGCCGCGCCCCACGCGCAGGAGCCGGCCAAAAATCCGGTCGTCGCAACGGTCAATGGCGCCGAGATACGCCTGTCGGATGTGGAAGCGGTGCGCGGCCAATTGCCGCCCCAGGCGCAGAATTATCCCATGGAGACTTTGTTCAATCTGATCATCGGCAATATGGTCAACACCCGCCTGATCGCCGCCGAGGCCAAGCGCACCGGGCTGGGTGACGCCGCCGCCGTCAAGCGCCGCCTGGCGTCCATCGAAGCCCAGGTGCTGGAGCAGGAATTTATGGACCGCAGTTTGGAAGGCGCGGTCACCGATGCGGCGCTGCAGGCCCGCTACGTTGCGTTCCTGAAAGAGAACGCGCCCGGTGAAGAGGTTCACGCCCGCCATATCCTGGTCAAAACCGAAGCCGCCGCCGCCGCGATCATCAAGCAGCTTCTTGCCGGCGCCGATTTCGAAAAACTGGCGCGGGAAAAATCCACCGGGCCGTCGGGCAAGAACGGCGGTGATTTGGGCTATTTCACCTTTGAGCGCATGGTGCCGCCTTTTTCCAGGGCCGCCTTCCAGCTTCGCCCGGGCAGCATTACCCAGCGTCCGGTGAAGACCCGTTTCGGCTGGCACATCATCAAAACCGAAGACAAGCGCGTCACCAAGCCGCCCAGCTTCGCCGCCACCAAGGCGCAGATGGCCGAGGAAGTGCGCAAGAATCTGAGCGAAGAGATCATCGAAGGCTTGAAGAAAAACGCCAAGATCGAGATTTTTGGGCCCCAAGGGCGCACCAAGAAATAACCGCCGGATCGGCCAATTCTTTTATAGCTTGGCGGCTTTCTCTGGACGCCAGCGCGCCTAAGCGATAAAAGAAGCGCCGCTCTCTAATATACAAATTGGACGCAACGACAATGCCCCAGGATCTTCTCCCGGTCTCGCCTCTGGCGCCGGATGCATTTCCAGATATGCCGGCCATCGATGGTGTCGGCCTCGCCGCCTGTGCAGCGGGGGTGCGCTATGCCGGCCAGACCGATCTGCTGCTGGCCAAGCTGGCCAAGGGCACGGCGGTTGCCGGCGTCTTTACAAAATCGAAAACGGCGGCGGCGCCCATCGACTGGTGCCGAAATATTTTGCCCTTGGGGACCGCCGGCGCGCTGGTGGTCAATTCGGGCAACGCCAACGCCTTCACCGGCGCCCGCGGCAACGATGCGGTGCGCGCCATCGCCGAAGCGGCGGCCGCGGCCTGCGGCTGCCCCCCCGATCATGTCTATATCGCCCAGACCGGCGTCATCGGCGAGCCCATCGACGCGGCCAAGATCACCGCCGTATTACCCGGCCTCGCCGCCAGCCTGGGTTCCGACTGGGAAGGCGCGGCGGCGGCCATCATGACCACCGACACCTACCCCAAGGGCTGTGTGCGGACGGCGAATGTGGGCGGCGTCCAGGTGACCATAAACGGCATCGCCAAGGGCTCCGGCATGATCGCGCCGGACATGGCCACCATGCTCTCCTTCCTGTTTACCGATGCCGCCATCCCCGCCGATATATTGGAGATCATGCTGACCCGGGCGGTGGACAAAAGCTTCAACGCGATCACCGTCGATTCCGATACCTCCACGTCTGATACCGTGCTGGCCTTCGCTACCGGCGCCGCCGATCATCCAGCGGTTGCCGGACTGGGCGAGGCCGGGCTGCAAGAGTTTCGCGGCGCCCTGGACGCGGTGTGCCTGGATTTGGCGCAACAAGTGGTGCGCGACGGCGAGGGCGCCTCCAAGTTCATCGCCATCTCCGTCACCGGCGCCGAGGACGATATCGCCGCCCGCCGCATCGGCCTTAGCGTCGCCAATTCGCCTTTGGTCAAGACCGCGATCGCCGGCGGGGACGCCAATTGGGGCCGCGTTGTCATGGCGGTCGGCAAGTCGGGCGAGGCGGCGGACCGGGACAAGCTGGCCATTTCCATCGGCGGGGTGGCTATCGCCGAAGCCGGCACCGTGGTCGCCGGCTATGATGAAGCGCCGGTGGCCGAACATATGCGGGGCCTGGAAATCGAGATCGCCATCGATGTGGGTATCGGCGATGGGACGGCCACGGTCTGGACCTGCGACCTCACCCACGGATATATCGATATCAATGCCGATTACCGGACTTGACCGGGCCTGTTTGGAGGCCGAAGAGCGGGCCGGGGCCGGCGGGTTGCCGCTGTTGCTGGTAGCCGCCGCCGCGCTGATCGATATCGATGGCCGCGTGCTGCTGGCGCAGCGGCCCAAAGGCAAGGTGATGGCGGGCTTGTGGGAATTTCCGGGCGGCAAATTGGGGGCGGGCGAGACACCGGAGGCGGCCTTGATCCGCGAATTGAAGGAAGAGCTGGGCATCGACATTACGGCGAGCTGTCTGGCGCCATTATTTTTTGCCTCGCATGCGTATGAGGATTTCCATCTCCTGATGCCTATGTTCGCCTGCCGGGTGTGGCAGGGCACGCCCACGCCGCTGGAAGGCCAACGTCTCAAATGGGTGCGGCCCTATGATATGGGTGATTACGAGATGCCCCCGGCGGACGCGCCGCTGGTGGCGTTGTTGCAGGATTTTTTGTAGGGTTCGGTAGAGTTCGAGCCCGGCTGGGGATGGCCGGGTCGGCCAGCCGGGCGCCCCGATGGGGTACTCTGGAATTATAAGTATACTGCCCCGAAACGCGATTGGAGAAACATCCATGGCCGACACAGCGCCAACCAATACCGACCGGCCCCGGCGCAAGCGCGCGCCGCCGCGCGCCGTCACTGTCGAACGGATCGAGCAGGTGACGCCGAGGCTGACCCGGGTGACTTTCAAGGGCGAACGGCTCGCCGATTTCGGACCGCCCAAGCCGGGGGGCCATATCAAGCTGCTGTTTGTGCCCGATGGCGTTCAATGGAATCCCGACGATCCGGGCGACGAGACCCCGCGGCCGCCGTCCAGAACCTATACACCGCGTTTTTATGATCGGGACGCCCGCGAGCTTGGCGTCGAATTCGTGCACCACGGCACCGGTCTGGCGTCCGATTGGGCGCGCGCCGCAAAACCGGGCGATGCCATGTTCATCGGCGGGCCGGGCGGCGGTTATGACGTCGCCGAAGAGACGGCCAAGATCGTATTGGTCGCCGACGATACCGCCATGCCGGCTGCCGGTATGGTCCTCGAAGCGCTGCCTGCCGGCTGCACCGCCGAGGTGTACTGCGAAGTAGCCGACGGTGACGAAGAGCGCGCGCTGAGCCCGGCAGTGGCTTCGGCGCCGACCTGGTTGCACCGGGCCCAGGATGGCGCGCGGCAAGGCGCCTTGTTGGAAGGCGCGGTTCGGGGCATCGCCGAGGCCAATGCGGCGAGCCACTGGTGGGTTGCCTGCGAGGCGGCCACCATGCGCCGTATCCGCGATTACCTATTGCAAGATGTCGGCGTTGAGGCTGAGAAATTGCATATGCGCGGTTATTGGCGGTTGGGCGAAACCAATTATCCGGACCACGACTACGGTAAGGATTGAGCCGGCGCCTCTCGGGTCCGGCGCAATTAATTTAGAAACAGGTTTTATCGTTGGTAAAATCCACCTTGCGCACGCTGCTGATCGATCTCGACGGTACGCTCACCGATCCGAAGCCGGGGATCACCAATTCCATCCGCCATGCAATCGAACAGTTGGGACATCCGGCGCCAGCCGCCGATGATCTGACCTGGTGTATCGGGCCGCCCTTGTTGGATAGTTTTCGCAAACTTCTGCGGCACGCCGGCGAGGATGTGGCGATGCGCGCTCTCGGCCTCTATCGGGAGCGCTTCGCCGTTACCGGTATGTATGAGAATGTCGTCTATGACGGCGCCGTGGAATTCCTGGCGGCGATGCGCGGGCAGGGGCGGCGGCTCTATTTGGCCACCTCCAAGCCAGATGTCTATGCGGGCCCGATCCTCGCCCATTTCGGCCTGGACGGCTATTTCGATGGCGTCTATGGCTCGGAACTTGATGGCACCCGCGCCGACAAGCGGGAACTGCTGAGCGATCTCCTGGCCCATGAGGGATTGGCGGGCGCTGATTGCGTGATGATCGGCGACCGTATCCAGGACACCGCCGCCGCCCGCCATGTGGGGGCGCTCAGCGTCTGGGCCGATTGGGGCTACGGCGATGACGCCGAGCGCGCCGAGGCAGCGCCCGATTATGTGTGCGCCGCCATGGCCCAATTGCGCGATCTCATGGACGAGGTGCCTTAAGCCAGTGCCCTAGCCGAACTGGCTCCTGTATTCGGGCACTTCGGAAAGCACGTAGTCGCGCACGATCTTGAAGACGCCGTGTTCGATCTGGCGCACCCGTTCCGGCGACAGTCCGTAATCGGCGCCGAGCGCTTTTAACGTGGGGGCGTCTTCGCCGAAACGTCTTGCCCTGAAAATTTCGGCGTCCCTATCGGGCACGCCGGCCAGCGCCTGGCCGAGCAGGCGCCGCTGGTAGCCCTGCTCGGAGAAATTCTCAAACGCCATGTCCGGGGTTTCCGATTTGTCGGCGAGGGCATCGATCTTTTCCGAGGCATTCTCGTCCGAGGTGGGAACGTTGAGCGATATATCCATGCCCGACATCCGTCCCTCCATGGCCACCACTTCGCGCCGCCCGATTTGCAGGCGGACCATGATGGTCTCGATATCGCTTGTCGAAAGCTGGCCGTCGCGGTCGCCGCAAAGCTCCCGTTTCATGCGCCGCAAATTGAAGAACAGTTTCTTTTGCGCCACGGTCGTGCCGATACGCACCAGCGACCACGAACGCATGATATGTTCCTGCATGGCGGCGCGGATCCACCATTTGGCGTAAGTCGAAAGCCGGTATCCACGCGCCGCATCAAACCGGTCCACCGCCTGCATCAACCCGACGCAGCCCTCGGACAGCAAATCTTCGAAGGACAATCCATACCGGCGGAAAGAATTGGTGATCGAAATCACCAGACGAAGATGGCTCGATACCAGCCGGTGCCCGGCCCGGGCGTCCTGGCTGTCTTGCCAAAGGGCAATGAAGCGGCGTTCCTCGGACTCAGACAGCAGCGGATAGCTGCGCGCCTTTTGCACGAATTCACGAATGCCATTGGTGCCCCGATAGAGATCGAGATGCAGGTTGGTTGTCACGGCATAGCTCCAATCGGCCCGGTAGCCGGGCTCCTAATATTATTCAGGCTGCGCTGGGTTCCGGCTGCCGTGACGGGGCGATCATTGGCCGGGATGATTGGATACGCGTTATATTCGCTATTTAATCCAGCACGTCAGGCGTTTCTAGCGGGCTGGGCTAATCGGATAAATTGTGGCGATCCGACGAACAGTTACGGTTTACCCGAAAAGGATTCGAGCGACATGACGGTTCTCAACAGGTCGGCCACCGTTTTTGCCTGCATTTTTTCCATTACACGCGCCCGGTGCACTTCCACGGTGCGTTGCGTGATGCCGAGATCGAAGGCGATCTGCTTGTTCAACTTGCCCTTGGCGATCATCAGAAGGACGTCGTTTTCGCGCGGCGTCAGAAGATCGAGCCGCGCCTGGATGGCCGCCTGTTCCGACATTTCCGATCCCAGCTTGGCGCTTTCTTCCAGCGCTTTGTTCACGGTGTCGAGAAGAATCTGATTGTTGATCGGCTTTTCGATGAAATCGAAGGCGCCTTCCTTCATGGCGCGCACCGCCATCTGCGTGTCGCCGTGGGCGGTGACGATGATCACCGGCAGATCGCGGCTTTCCTTGGCGACGATGGATTGCAGATCAAGCCCGGAGATGCCCGGCATGCGCACATCCAAAAGGATGCAGCCCGGCCCGGAAACCGGCATGGCATCCAAAAACCGGTTGCCCGATTCGTAGAGCGAGACTTTCAGATCGACCGATTCAAACAAATCACGCATTAGCGCCCTGTTCACTTCGTCGTCTTCAATCACGTATACTATGTTTTCATCCGTCACCAATTCCACCTTTCCAGGTTATGGCAAAGACAGGATAAATTTTTGTTGTCCGGGTTTCAACTACTCCGCCGCATTTCGGGTTGTATCGTCGCCGGATATGTTCGCGCCGCCGGCCTTTTCGAGCGCGTCGCCAATGGTAGCGATAATTTCGTCAACTATGAACGGTTTGGTCATATAACGGAAAAACCCCGCCCGCTCGCCCTTTTCAATATCCCCCGGCATGGCCGCCGCCGACAGGGCGATAACCGGGATCGGTCTTGTATTGGCGTCTTCGCGCAAGATGCGGACCGCCTCCAATCCGCTCATCCTCGGCAGGTTGATATCCATGACAATAATATTGGGCTGAATGTGGCGGGCAATTTGAATGCCTTCTTCGGCGGAATGTGCCGATAACAGCTTGGTGCCGGGCAGGTGGCCCACCACTTCTTTAAAGAGCTGGCGGTTGGAGAGATCGTCTTCAATATAAAGGATGATGGTTTGCCGGCCGCCGTCTTGGTCGGCGTCCAAATCCAGCCCGCTGACGGCGGCGGCGGCGGCGCGGCCGACGGATATGCCGGGAACGGCGGTGGGAATATCGATCCAGAATGTGGAGCCCTTGCCCGGCTTGCTGGAATAGCCGATGGAGCCTTTCATGCGTTCGACCAATTGCTTGGTAATGGTCAGTCCAATGCCGGTGCCCTCGATGCCGCGCCGCTCGGCGTCCAGGCGGCCAAATGGTTCGAACAATTCCGCCGCCTTTTCCTCGGGGATTCCGATACCGGTATCGGAAATGGAAATGCGCACGAATTCGGCGTTCAGCGGGCGCGCCGACACCTCCACCCGCCCGCCCGGGGCATTGAATTTGACGGCGTTGGAAAGCAAGTTCAAAAGCGCCTGTTTGAGCCGGATGGCATCGGCCAGGATCAGCGGCGGCGGGTTTGTTTTGAGATGGTTGATGATCTCCAAGTCGCTCA
>CAUZTZ010000142.1:0-10029 GCA_963582805.1 Alphaproteobacteria bacterium | reverse complement strand
CCGCCCCCGGCCCAAGGTGATCCAGCCGCGGCCGCGCCAATATTGCAGATGTTTGTTGATGCTTTCCCGGCTGGTGCCCATTAATTGGCCCAATTCGGCTTGCGATATCTGGATGCCGGTCAGCGCCGCATCGGCTTCCGCCTCGCCGTAATATTTGGCCAGGCTCAGCAATCGTTTGGCCAGCCTTGCGGGCAGATCGAGGAAGGCCGAGTCTTCCAGCATTTCGCTGGTCTTGCGGATGCGGTCGCAGACCATTTCCATCAAATGCTGGGTCAGCCGGGGCTCGGCCGCCATCAGCCCTAAAAAATCGGAGCGCTGAACCCGCAAAAGCTGGCTCTGTGCCATGGCCGAGGCGTCGGCGGTGCGCGGCTTGCCGTCGAGCAGCGCAATCTCGCCGAATATATCGCCGGGATCGATAATATTGAGGATAATTTCCTTGCCGTCGGCATCGCCGGACGAGATGCGGATGCGCCCGCCGAGGACGCCATAGAGGGCATCGCCTTCGTCGCCTTTGAGAAACAGGACCTGATTGCCGGCCAATTCGACCGTCGATCCGAGTGCGGCGATGCGCTGGATGACGTCCGGGTCCAGATTTCGAAACAGAAAATTGCGCGCCAAAAGCTCGCTAATTTCCAATATTTAATCCCCCAAACCCCGGAAACACAGGATTTTCGAGCTAATTGAAGCCGCCAATATGGTTATGCAGCCGCCATTTTCATGCAAGCAGATTTTTTATGGATGTGTGAACCGGTTAACAGAACTTTTGCACATGGGGGCGTATAGTCATAACCATAAGAGGTGAACATGTTGGAGACGCAAGGGGAATCCAACGCATAATCAGGAGCTTCCGAGATGCAATTACAAACGTCAGAAACCCGGAATTCATTTTGCGCCTTCATATCGACCTTGGCCGATTGGGCCGAGGGACCGGTGGAAAAAATCCGTTACCGCAAGCTGCGCGCCGTTGACGGGCGCACCCTGCAGGACGTCGGATTGAACCGCGCCCAGGTCTTGATGCCGCCCAAATAAGCCCGGCATCGGATAGCCTGAATATCTTCCAAGAACGCCGCGCCTGGTGTCAGGCGCGGCGTTTTCTTGTTGATCGGTATGTCCGGGTGGTATTAATGGCGATCAACCGCAAGGGATCGGATTTATGTGGAGTTCGAACACCAATTATATACTGGGCGGCATCGTTGTCGCCCTCTGGGTGATATTCGGCGCTGATTTTATCGGCGATTTGCTGATCCCCGAGCCGGAGGCGCCCAAACAAGCGCCCGCAGCCGCGGCCAAGGCGCAGCCGGTAAATGCCGAAGCGCAAGCGCCGGCGCCGGCGGCCCAATCCGAGCCCCAATCATTGCCCCAGCTGCTGGCCGAAGCCAGCGCCGGCAAAGGCAAAAAGATCGCCCGGAAATGCGCTTCCTGCCACAGCTTCGACAAGGGCGGCAAAAACAAGATCGGGCCCAACCTTTACGGCATGATCGGGCGCGCCCGGGGAACCGTCGCCGACTACAGCTATTCCAAGGCGATCCAAGCCATGGGCGGGCAATGGGGTTTTGCTGATCTGGATAAATTCCTGACCAAGCCGAAGGCCTTCATAGCGGGCACCAAAATGTCTTTTTCGGGCCTCAAAAAAGCCGGTGATCGGGCGGCCTTGATCCTTTATATGCGCGGCCAGGCCGATCAGCCGGCAACCTTGCCCAACTGAGCCGCATGACCGATCAAGGCATAGTTCCGGAGGAATGCGTCACCCTCGCCGGTGCGCTGGCGGATTTGGCGCGGCCGATCATCATCGCGCATTTCCGCACCGGCACGGCCATCAGCGACAAGGCCGACGCCAGCCCGGTGACCGAAGCCGACCGGGCCGCCGAAGCCGCCATGCGCACCGCCATTATCGATGCGTTCCCGGACCACGGCATTCTTGGCGAGGAATTTGGGCCTGAAAATACCGATGCCGATTATGTCTGGGTGCTCGACCCCATCGACGGCACCAAGGCGTTCGTTACCGGCAAGCCCTTGTTCGGCACGCTGATTGCCTTGTGCCACCAGGGCCGGCCCATCATCGGCGTCATCGATCAGCCCATATTGGATGAACGCTGGCTCGGCGCGGCGGGCCGGCGGAGCACCTTGAACGGCGCCGCCATATCCACCCGCGCCGCCACCCTTAAAGACGCCTGGCTCTATGCCACCTCGCCGGACATGTTTGAAGGCACCGCTGCCGAAGCCTTTGCCCGGCTTCGGCTTAACGTCAAGCACACCCTCTATGGGGCCGATTGTTACGCCTATGGATTGCTCGGCGCCGGGCATACGGACCTGGTATGCGAGGCCAGCCTCAAGCCATACGATTATTGCGCCCATGTGCCGATTATCGAAGGCGCCGGTGGGATTATCACCGATTGGTCCGGGGGCGCGCTTGGAATAGCTTCTGATGGCCGCGTTTTGGCGGCGGGTGACGGCGCAACCCACGCCGCTGCCTTGAAATGTCTGCAAGGATCGTAACGCCCAGTTGATTGCGCATTGATTGCGCGCATCCCGTGCCCGGATTATATCTATAGCCGTTACCGTTGGCGTTTCGGGAAGGATAATGTTCATGCGTTTGCTGGCCGCTCTTACCGCCGTCTTGCCGCTGATCCTGGGATCGGTAGCGGCCCATGCGCAGAGCCCAAAACCGATGCACGGCATCGCCATGCACGGCGCCCCCAAGTACGGGCCCGATTTCAAACATTTCGATTACGTCAATCCGAACGCGCCGAAGGGCGGCGAAATGCGCCGCAGCGCCCTGCGCACCTACAATAGCTTCAATCCCTATATCTTAAAGGGTGATCCCGCCGCCGGTGTGAACCGTTTGTTCGAAACTTTGATGACCGGCTCCGAGGATGAGGCGTTTTCCGAATATGGTTTATTGGCAGAAAGCATCCAAACGCCGGAAGACCGCTCCTGGGTTGCCTTCACGCTCCGCCCGGAAGCCCGCTTCCACGACGGCAAGCCGGTGACCGTGGAGGATGTAATCTGGTCGCTGACCACGTTGCGCACCAAGGGCCAGCCCTTTTTCCGCTTTTATTACCGGGATGTATTGAAAGCCGAAAAGACCGGACCGCGCAGCGTTAAATTCACCTTCAAGAAAACCACCAACCGGGAGTTACCGCTGATCCTCGGGCAACTGCCGGTCCTGCCCAAACATTTCTGGGCCAACCGGGATTTCGAAAAAACCATCCTCGACAAACCCCTCGGCAGCGGTCCCTACCGGATCAAATCGTTCGAGGCCGGGCGCTCGGTCACCTATGAGCGGGTCAAGGATTATTGGGGCGCCAATCTGCCGGTCAACAAGGGCAAAAATAACCCCGACATTATCCGCTTTGATTATTACCGGGACGCCACCGTGGCCCTCGAAGCCTTCAAATCGGGGGACTATGATTTCCGCCTGGAGAACACCTCCAAGGTCTGGGCCACCGGCTATAATTCACCGTCTTTCCGCCAGGGGCTATACAAAACCGAGGAAATTCGCCACCAGAATTCGACCGGCATGCAGGGCTTTGTTTTCAATACCCGCAAGGATTTATTCAAAGACCCCAGGGTGCGCCAGGCGCTGGCCTTTGGCTTCGATTTCGAATGGACCAACAAGAACCTGTTCTATAGTCAATATACGCGGACAGCGAGCTTCTTTTCCAATTCGGAACTGGCATCGGCCAATCTGCCCACGGGCAAGGAACTGGAAATCCTGAACAAATACAAAGGCCGCGTTCCGGACGATGTATTCTCCAAAACCTACCAGCCGCCGGCCACCGACGGCACTGGGCGCATCCGCAGCAATCTGCGCCAGGGCCGCAAACTCCTCCGACAAGCGGGCTGGGTGATCAAGGACGGCAAGCTGGTCAACGCCAAGACGGGCAATCATTTTGCCTTTGAAATTCTTTTGATTTCACCGGCGTTCGAGCGTGTTGTGTTGCCGTTTAAGCGCAACTTGAAGCGCCTCGGCATCGACGTTTCCGTGCGCACCGTCGATACCGCCCAATACCGCAAACGCACCGACGATTATGATTTCGACATGGTGGTTGCCGGTTGGGGCCAGTCGCTGTCGCCGGGCAACGAGCAGCAAAGCTATTGGGGCACGGCCGCCGGCAAGCGGCCCGGCAGCCGCAACCTGAGCGGTATCGCCAATCCGGTCATCGACGAAATGATCGAAGGCATAATTTCGGCCCCCGACCGGGACAGCCTGGTTACCGCCACGCGGGCGCTGGACCGGGTTCTGTTATGGGGCCATTACGTCATTCCCCATTGGCACACTCGAAATTTCCGCGTCGCCTTCTGGAACAAATTCGGACGCCCCAGGATTACCCCCAAATACGGGCTCGGCTTCGACGGCTGGTGGGTGGACCCGGCCAAGGCGCAAGCGCTGGCCGGTAAATTGACCTCGGCAAAGAATAAATAGCGGGCCGGTCCGGCATGCTCAACTACATCATCCGCAGGTTGTTCCTGATTATTCCGACTTTGATCGGTATCGTCATCATCAATTTCATCGTCGTACAGGGGGCGCCGGGCGGACCGGTGGAACAGACCCTGGCCAAAATCCAGGGAACCGATGTCGAAGCCACGGCCCGGGTATCGGGTTCCAGCCAGGGCGAAACGGTGCCCGGCGTGGCCCAGCCGGGGGCGGGCGGCAGCCAGGCAACGAGCAGCAAATACCGGGGCGCCAGGGGGCTCGATCCCGAATTCATCAAGGAAATTGAAAAGCTCTATGGCTTCGATAAGCCGGCCTACGAGCGGTTGTTCATCATGATGAAGAATTTTCTGGTGTTCGATCTCGGCGAAAGTTTCTTCCAGGACCGTAAAGTCATCGATTTGGTGATCGACAAATTGCCGGTTTCCATATCGCTCGGTATCTGGACGACGCTCCTGGTTTATCTCATATCGATCCCCCTCGGCATCGCCAAAAGCGTCCGCGACGGAGACCGTTTCGATATCTGGACCAGCGCGGTCATCATCTTCGGTAACGCCATCCCCGGTTTTTTGTTTGCCATTCTTTTGATCGTCCTGTTCGCGGGCGGCAGCTTTTGGGATATTTTCCCCTTGCGCGGGCTGGTCTCGCCGGACTGGGACGATCTGCCCTGGTATTTCAAAATCACCGATTATCTCTGGCACATGGTTTTGCCGATCACGTCGATGGTGATCGGCGGGTTTGCCAGCCTCACCATGCTGACCAAAAATTCGTTCCTGGATGAGATCAACAAGCAATATGTGATCACGGCGCGCGCCAAGGGGCTGGAGGAAAAGCGCATCCTCTACGGCCATGTGTTCCGCAACGCCATGCTCATCGTTATCGCCGGTTTCCCGGCCGCCTTCATCTTCATCTTTTTTACAGGATCGATGCTGACCGAGATCATATTTTCCCTCGACGGGCTCGGCCTCTTAGGGTTCGAAGCCTTGATCAACCGGGACTATCCCGTCGTCTTCGGCACCCTCTACGTGTTTTCGCTGCTTGGTCTTATCCTCGGGCTGATCAGCGATTTGACCTACCACGTGGTTGATCCGCGCATCGATTTCGATTCGCGGGAGGTCTAGGCCTTGGATCAGCGTCCAACATTCCTAGGCCTTGCGATCACCCCCATCAATCGGCGGCGGGTGGACAATTTCAACGCCAACCGGCGCGGCTATTACTCGCTTTGGATATTCCTGTTCATCTTTTTGGTGACCCTGTTCGCCGAGTTTATCGCCAACGACAAGCCGCTTCTGGTCCGCTATGACGGCGAATTCTATATGCCGGTGCTGGTCAATTATGCGGAAACCACCTTCGGCGGCGATTTCGAAACCGAGGCCGAATATTCCGACCCGGAAGTGGCCGAGCTGATCGAGGAAAAGGGCTGGATCGTCTGGCCGCTGATCCCCTACAGCTTTGATACTGTGGTTTTAGGATTGCCGGTGCCGTCGCCGTCGCCGCCGACGGCGCTCAACTGGCTGGGCACCGATGATCAGGGCCGGGACGTGGTGGCGCGGCTGATATACGGGTTCAGGGTTTCGGTGCTGTTCGGGCTGATCCTCACCATTTTCTCCTCCGTCGTCGGTGTTGCCGCCGGCGCCTGGCAGGGCTATTTCGGCGGTATGATCGATCTATTGTTTCAGCGCTTCATGGAGGTTTGGGGCGGGCTGCCGCAGCTCTTTATCCTGATCATCCTGGCCAGTCTGTTTGAGCCGTCTTTTATCTTCCTGTTGGGTTTTATGCTGTTGTTCAGCTGGATGGCGCTGGTCGGCGTGGTGCGCGCCGAGTTTTTGCGCGGGCGCAACCATACTTATGTTCTGGCGGCGCGCGCCCTCGGCGTTTCCAACGCCAAGATCATGTTCAAGCATATCCTGCCCAACGCCATGGTCGCCACCATCACCTTCATGCCGTTCATCCTCAATGGCGCCATCACGAGCCTGACGGCGCTCGATTTTCTCGGCTTCGGGCTGCCGCCGGGCTCGGCGTCACTCGGCGAATTGTTGAACCAGGGCAAAGCCAATCTGCAGGCGCCGTGGCTGGGTATTTCGGCGTTCCTGGTTATCGCCGTCATGCTCTCGTTGCTGATATTCATCGGCGAAGGCGTCCGCGATGCCTTTGATCCCCGCAAGACGTATCGGAATTAGCCCTTGGCCGATCTCCTTGAAATCAATGATCTATCGGTCAGCTTCGGGCGCGGCGGGGCTGAAGTTCAGGCGGTGAAGGGCGTCACCATGTCGGTAGCCGCCGGCGAGACGGTGGGGCTGGTGGGCGAATCCGGTTCCGGCAAATCGGTGACCGCCTTGTCGGTGATGAAGCTGCTGCCCTATCCGGCGGCCTGGCACCCGGGCGGAACCATTCATTTCGGCGGCGAGGAGTTGATCCAAAAGCCGGACCGGGAGATGCGCGCCATGCGCGGCAATCGCATCTCCATGATCTTCCAAGAACCCATCAACAGCCTCAACCCCTTGCATTCCATCGCAAAGCAAATTCGCGAAGTGCTGGAATTGCACAAGCGCTTGGGCCCAAGGGCAGCCATGGCAAGGGTCGAGGAGCTTTTGCATCTGGTCGGCATGGAAGACGCCATATCCCGGCTGCATGCCTTGCCGCACGAATTTTCCGGCGGCCAGCAGCAGCGCATCATGATCGCCATGGCGCTGGCCAACGAGCCCGAGCTGTTGATTGCCGACGAGCCGACCACGGCGCTGGATGTGACCGTGCAGGCGCAGGTGCTGAAATTGCTGAAAGAATTGACGCAAAAGCTGAACATGGGATTGCTGTTGATCACCCACGATCTCGGCATCGTCCGGCGCATGGCGAACCGGGTCAATGTGATGACCGAGGGGCGCATCGTCGAGGCCGGCGCTACCACCGATATCTTCGATAACCCCCGCCATGACTATACCCGCAATCTGTTGGCCGCCGAGCCCAAGGGCAAGCCGGACCCGGTTACCGGCGCCGCCGCCGAAGTCATGCGCGCCGACGATGTGCGCGTCTGGTTCCCGATCAAGCGCGGCGTGGTGCGCCGCACGGTCGGCCATATCAAGGCCGTGGACGGCATTTCGCTCAGTTTGCGCGAAGGCCACACGCTGGGCATCGTCGGCGAATCGGGCTCCGGCAAATCGACGTTGGGGCGCGCGCTGCTGCGCCTCGAAACCTCCACCGGCGGTATCGAATTTCATGGCCGCAATATCCAGGATTTCGGCTGGCAGGACATGCGCCCCTTGCGCCGCGAAATGCAGATCGTGTTCCAGGACCCGTTCGGTTCCATGAGCCCGCGCATGAGTGTCTTCCAGGTGATCGAGGAAGGGCTTTTGGTGCACGGGCTGGGCGCAAGCTACGATGATCGGCGCGCCCTGGCCGCCGAAGTGTTGGGCGAGGTCGGGCTGGACCCGGACACCATGGACCGCTACCCGCACGAATTTTCCGGCGGCCAGCGCCAGCGCATTTGCGTCGCCCGCGCGCTGGTGCTGCGGCCCAAATTGATGGTGCTGGACGAGCCTACCTCGGCCCTCGATATGTCGGTGCAGGCGCAGATTGTTGAATTGCTGCGCGATCTCCAAACCCGCTACAATCTCGCCTATCTGTTCATCAGCCATGATCTCAAAGTGGTGCGCGCCCTGGCCCACGATCTGATCGTCATTCGGGCGGGCCGGGTTGTCGAACAAGGCTCTGCCGACGCGGTCTTCGATAATCCGCGCGAAGACTACACCAAGGCGCTGATGAAGGCGGCGTTCGATATGGAAGCCGACGAAAGCGGCGCCGTCGCGGTTTAGGCGCAAGTTTGTTTAAGAGTTGGGCGGGCGGTCCACCACCGCAATATCGGTCGCGGCAAAATCCGCGCCTTTGAACAACAAAGGCTCGCCGGTGGTTTTGGCCAGGGCATAGGCGAAGCAATCACCGAAATTTAAGGCTGCCGCATGGCGGCCTTTGCCGTAGCGCCGGTAGGCCGCGCGCGCCGCCTCTGCCTGCGTCCGGTCGACGGAAAGAATTTCAAATTCAGACCGCTGCAAGAATATTTCCAACTCACGGCCTGCTTCTATCCCAAATCTCGATTCAAATACGATTGCCGATTCGAATAGTGAAACAGCAGAAATAAAATGTACGGTGTCATCGGTTATATAGTTAAGAAAACGCGCGCGCTCGGGCTCATCAAACAAGATCGCCATAAGCGCAGACGTATCAACAACCATTAACTTGGCATACCGTCTTCGTCATATCCCAATATCTCGTCGGCGGTTCTGTCATCAATTACGGGCAATGCGGCACAACGCTTAACAATTTCATTGAGATCGTCGAGTAAGGTTTGATCGACTTTGGTGGGCCTGATCCGCCGAAGCCGTTCTTCAAGAGCGGTTTTTATTGCCTGGGTCATGCTTTCGCCGGTCAGTCCGGCCAATTCCCGCGCCAATCTGTCGGCATCAGGGTCTTTGATACTGAGAGCCATAACAGTCCCTTTTCTATATTCTATACATATATATAGAATATAGAATTTATAGGGCTGGAAATCAACCTGGTACTAAATCCCCAACCCCGGCCCGCCGTAGGCGTAATAGAGGAGGGCGGCGCCGAGGATCACCCGGTAGACGACGAACGGCGTGAAGCTGGCCCGTTTCAGCCAGAACATCAAAAGCGCGATGGCAAACAGTGCAAACACAAAGGCCAGGCCGCCGACGGTGAGTGCATCGTCGATCAGCAATTGGTTTCCCGATTGGTACAATTCCAGACCCTTGAGGCTGCCGGCCGCGATGATCACTGGGATCGACAATAGCAAGGAAAAGCGCGCCGCGTCCTGGCATTCGAGCCCAAGGAAGCGGGCCGCGGTCATCGTAATGCCGGCGCGGCTGGTGCCGGGTACCAGCGCCAATATCTGAAACAAACCTATGACCAGCGCGCCGCCATAGGTGATGTGATCAAGGCGCCGGATGGTCATGTTGGTTTTGTCGGCAAACAACAAAAACAATCCAAATCCCAGCGTTGTCCAGCCGATGATGGTGACGCTGCGCAACAGATCGTCGCTCAAATATTCGTTGACCCAATAGCCGGCGGCGACCACCGGCAAGGTGGCGACAATCAACTTGATCAGCAGCCAGAACTCCTGGTCCAGGGGCCGATGGTTGGCCATCTGGCTGCCGGCGCGCATCACCGCCCCGGCGATGCCGCCGATATAGCGCCAGAAATACAGCATCACCGCCAGCAATGTGCCCACATGGACAGCCACATCGATGGCCAGACCCTGGTCCGGCCAGCCGGTCAGTTTGGGCACCAAAATCAAATGTCCCGATGACGAAACCGGTAGAAATTCGGTAATGCCCTGAACGGCGGCGAGGACGATGGATTGAATGAACGGCACGGAAACTCTTTGCTGATAGTTGGGTTTACGGATTTGCCCTTTCGGACTGGCGGCTCTTATAGCACCGGCGTGCCCATCACCCAATAAGCGGGGTGTTCTAAAGAATGGTTAATTGCCCCGGGAAACGAATCGGATATAAGGGCCCGATGCGCACACTTTATCATTTATGGTTGAACCCGTTCTCGCGCAAGGTGCGAATTGTGCTGGC
>CAUZTZ010000141.1:0-10060 GCA_963582805.1 Alphaproteobacteria bacterium | reverse complement strand
GCTGATCGGAACAGAGGTCCCGCGAACGCCGGCGGACTTGGCGAGCGTCGTGCGGTTTGAGGCCATGGCGATGGCGCGGCGAACTTTTGTATTCGTCAGCGCCTTTTGCTGGGAGCGTCCAGCGGCGTCCAGGGTCATGTACACGATGCCCTGTCCTTGAGCGACCGTTACTTTTTGGCGGTCGCCTTCTTTCGCTATATTTTCAACCGCTTCGTGCTCGATCGCCCTGAATATATCGATGTTGCCGGTCAACAGCATCGCCGTACGGGTCTGTTCATCCGGCGCGGGAACGAGATCGATATTTCTCGTGGAGGCGGCGGGATAGAAATTGCTCCCATGCTTAAAGTTTTCGTTTCTCAATAATCTAATGCCGGAATTATTGTCTACGCTGGTTACCCGATAGGGGCCGGTACCAACAGGTTTGCGGGCGAATCCGCGCTTGTCTGTCAGCGGCCTGAAAATATGTTCGGGCAGCACCCATATGCTTGTCGCAAGCCGCATCAAATCCGTGGGCACGATTCTTTTCGCAACGATTCGGAGACGGTGCGTCCCCAATTTCTCGACACTGCTGATCCAACTATAACGCCGCTTAAATCGCAGACGGACTTTGGGGTCTTTTAGCCAATTGAGGGTATAGACAACATCGTCTGCGGTGAGTTTTTCACCATCATGCCACAGCACGTCATCCCTTAGATCGTACTCAATCGTCTTTGGGTCGATACGCTTCCAGGATTTGGCGAGAATATTTTCGAATTTTTGCCGGACATTATTGAAGCTTATAAGATGATCAAACGCCGCATCGGTTACCAGCCTGTTTTCTGTCAGGGGATTTAAATAAATTCCATAAATCGATATTGGCGGCCGCCAGCCGAAGCGAACGGTATCTTTGGATTTTTGAGCATGCGCGGTAGGCGCCAAAGCGCCGAGGGCAGCGAGCAGAACAAATACAGTGCGCAAGAAATTAAATGACATGTTGCACCGCAGACTTTTATACCGGCGTCGGGAAATCTAACAGTAATTCAGAAAAACGATGCAATTCAAGGTCGAAATCGGATTTGTTTTATCAATAATGAGACCCCGCGCAGGCACCTCCATTATCGAAATGCACTCCCCCTGGGCCATCCCCAGCCGGACTGCGCCCTTGGATTACCGCTGGAATCTGGTCAGCAGGTTTTTCGGCAATGTGGCGTGCACCCGGTTGCCGGCAACCTCGTGGACCGGTTTCACCAGGTGCGGCCCATATTTCTCGGCATCCATGGCGGCCTTGGCGCAGCGCGCCGTATCTTCCGGCCCCGGCTCGGTCAGCACGGTGCCGAACTGGCCGACAACCACATAAAGCTCGGTCCCCATTTGCATGGCTTCGAATTTAGGCGGACTTGTTTGATATTTGATTAACCAAAAGAAGTAAAAACAGAAGGGATATTGGGCGCCGGGCCGCGTTATCGAAGCTCTCCCCTCCCCCCGGCGAGGGGGAGGGATAGGGTGGCGGGGAGCCCCAAACGCAATGCCTATATTCTTCGCCCCCCCCCCCACCTCGATCCTCCCCCTCCAGGGGGGAGGAAGAAGTAGAAGGTAACGGCTCACGCGCTACGTTTTCTCGCCGTCACCACATACAGCGGATCATGGCCGCTATCGACGGCGACCAGTTGCTGCGCCTGGATGTCGCCGTAAGCGCCCGTCGCATCCAGATATTGGCCGATCAATTGCGCCCGCTGCTGGTCGGAACAGTTGCGCCAGACGGCCACCGCCTTGGTCGGGAATAGCCGGTTGGAATAGGCGGTGAAAAATGTGCCGCCGGGTTTTAGGCAGCGGGCCACCTGGGCCAGAACGGCGATGGGCGATGTCAGATACTGCATGGAGAACGACAGGATGCAGGCATCGAAGGCGGCATCGGCGAAGGCAAGCGTGGGCAGCTTGTTGATATCCTGGATGATGCAAGCCGCCAGCGCCGGGTTCTGGTTCAATTCGGGCCCGTTCATGCCGAGCCCGATGACATCGCCATGGGCGGCATCCTCCCAAAGGTGCGAGCGGTAGCTGGACATGAGATCGAGCACGCACCCGCCGCGCGGCAATGCCTTTCCGAAATATTCCGCCAGGGCGTTGCTGGCATGGTCGTCCACATGAATGACCAGCCGCGGCATCTGGTAAAACAGGGCGTCGTCGCTTTCGTCCTGCCGTTCGAAATGTTCCGGATTAAATTCCATAATATATCTCACCCGATTCCCTGGGTGGGTTTGAAACCCACCCCTACGGAGCCGACAACATTATATCCGGGGCCGATAACAACCTGTCCGGGGCCAACATGTAGGGGCGGGTTTTAAACCCGCCCCCTTGGGCCGCTCGGCCTAACCGGCCGCCTGGATCGCTGCCCAAATCTTGTCCGGGGTCAGCGGCATGTCCAGATGGGTGATGCCCAGCGGCGCCAATGCGTCCATCACGGCGTTGACCACCGCCGGCATCGAGCAGGCGCAGCCCACCTCGCCGGCGCCCTTGGCGCCCAACGGGTTGCTGTCCGTCGGGTGCGGGTTGTCGATGATCTGGATGGCGCAGAAATCGTTGCCCCTGGGCATGGCGTAATCGAGGAAGGAGCCGGTCATAAGCTGGCCTGTGTCGTCGTCGTAGGCGACATTTTCCATCAAGGCCTGGCCCACCGCCTGACCGATGCCGCCCAAAATCTGGCCGCGGAATGTCAGCTGGTTCAAGACCGTGCCGACATCATTGACGGCCACATATTTGACAATCTCGGCGCGCCCGGTATCGGGGTCCACTTCCACCTCGACCACGTGGCAGCCGTTCGGATAGTTGGCCTTCTTGCCTTCATAGTTGGCGTATTCTTCCAGCCCCGGCTCCATGCCGTCGCCCAAATTGGCGGTATCGAACGACGCCGCAACAACCGCGTCCAGGCTTACCGATTTGTCGGTGCCGGCGACGGTGAAGTTGCCGGCCGCGAATTCGATATCGGCGGCGGCGGCTTCCAGCAAATGGCCGGCAACACTGCGGCCCTTTTCGATGATGCCGGTGCCGGCGTTCATGGCCGCGTTGGAGCCCATGACCGACACCCGGGAGCCGCCGGTGCCGCCGCCGGCTTCTTGGCTGTCTGTGTCGCCCTCGATCACGGTGATGCGCCCGGTATCGATGCCGAGCTGGTCCGAGGCCAGCAAGCGGTACATGGTCGGATGGCCCTGGCCCTGATCGGACGTGCCGGCGATGATGGTGAGATCGCCGTTTTCGGCAAAACGGTAGGTCACGAACTCCTGGCCGATGCCCACCGCCTGCTCCACATTATTTGCGAGGCCGAAGCCGCGCAGTTTGCCGTTTTTCTCGGTTCCGGCTTTGCGCGCCGGGAACCCGGCATGATCGATGCCGGCCAGCGCCTTGTCCATGTTGGAGCCGAAATCGCCGGAATCATAGATCGTTCCGAGCGGCATTTTATAGGGCATGGCGTCTGCCGGGATGACGTTGCGGCGGCGCAGCTCGATGGGATCGATATCCAGCTGGCGCGCCGCCACATCGATCATGCGCTCCATGATAAAGGTGCTGTCGGGCCGGTTGGAGCCCCGGTAGGGGCCGGTGGGCGAGGTGTTGGAATAGGCGCCCTTCACATTGATATGGATGCACGGCGTCTTATAGACATTGATCAGGCCGATCAGGCTCAAATGGGTGTGCATCATGCCCATGGGCCCGAAAAAGGCGCCCATATTGGCGAGCGAGGCAACCCGCAGCCCCAAAAAGTTCAAATCCGCATCCAGGGCCAGTTCCGCGTCCACCACTTTGTCGCGGCCATGCTGGTCGGAATGCATACTGTCGGTGCGGTCGTTCTCCCACTTCACCGGGCGCCCGATGCGCTTGGTGGCCCAGATGGCGAGGATACTTTCCACCGAAAAACCCTTCATGCCGAAGGAGCCGCCCATATTGCCGGTGATCAGATGAAACTTGGACGCATCGGTTTTGAAAATCTGCCCGGCCAGCACGCCGCGCATGGCGAACGGCCCTTGCGTCGGCACATAGGCGGTCCAGCGATCCGTGGCGGCATCATAGCTGGCATTGGTGACGCGGGTCTCGATGGGGCTCGGCGCCACCCGGTTGACCGTGAGCCGGTGCTTGATCACATGGGCGGCGGTCTCGAACGCCGCATCGGTGGCCTCTTTGTCGCCGAAGTTATTATCGAAGGCGAGGTTATCGGGTTTGTCCGCGTAACGGGGCGCGCCGGCGGCTACATCGAAGGAATTGGTCAGCGCGTCCAGGGGCTCATAGTCCACTTCCACCAGCTCGGCGGCGTCGCGGGCCTGGGCCAGGGTTTCGGCGACGATGAAGGCCACCTCGTGGCCGGCCAGGCGGGCCATGTCGGTGGCCAGAATATAGCGTTTGGCGACGAACATCTGATCGTAATCAATATTGGGCAACGGCGGCATGATGTTAGGCAGGGGACCGATTTCGTCCGCCTCCATATCGGCGCCGGTGAGCACCAACAGCACGCCGGGCGCGGCCAGGGCTTTGGCGGTCTCGATGCCGTTGATGCGGGCCATCGCGTGCGGCGAGCGCAGCACATAGCCGTAGGTTTGATTGGGCAGGGTAACATCGGCGGTAAATTGCCCCTCGCCGCGCAAAAGATACGGATCCTCATAGCGCGGAACCGACTGGCCGACTGATACGATACCCATTTTGTACGTTCCCTTGATGTTGGATTGTGTTTGAGCGCCAGAGTTCCCGATTGCGCGGGTGCGATCAAGGCCCCTTGACCGATTTCGCCTTACTTTGCTCCCAATAAACGCGAAATAAGAAACACCAAAGACCATGGACATATTGGAATTCAGGATGATTTGCAGATCGGCACGCGCCTCTTCTCCCTTGCGATAGGGGGCCCTGATGAAATAATATTGGCATCAGAATGTTTTTGCGCCTAGATGAGCGTGCAATAATCCTAATCAAATAGGGAGGTATGTCATGAAATCGAAATCTATAATGTCTGCGGCGATTTTTAGCGCCTGTGCGCTTATGACCGCCGGTGAGGCGTTAGCCCAAAAATCCAAAGACACGCTTCGCTTCGCGATTACCGAGCCATACAAAGGGCTTTCGGGATATTTTTATCCGGCGACCGAGGCATCGCAATTCTACCGTACGATTTATCAGATGCTCATCCGTTATGATGAATACAAAGGCAAGCTGGTCCCGCAACTAGCCAAATCCTGGAAACGTATCAACGACACAACCATAGAGTTCGAGTTGCGTGACGACGTGAAGTTCCATAACGGCAATGCATTCAATGCCGACGATGTCATTTATGCCATCGAGATGGCGGCCGATCCAAAAAATAAATTTGCATTCAAGGGTCGCTTCAAATGGATAAAAAAAGCCGAAAAATTAGGGACCTATAAGGTCAGAGTGACCGGCAAGAAACTCAATGCCGGTGATTTCATGCATTTCGCCTATCGCGGATTTATGATTGACGCCGAAACCCATCGCGCCCACGCGCAAGGCTCCGACTATGGCCGCGTCACACCGATCGGCACGGGCGCATACAAGGTTGTGGAATTCGATCGCAACCGGGGGGTTACGGTTGAACGCTTTCCGGATTTCAAGGGGATCGGCCGCGCGCCAATCAAACGCGTAAAAGCCGTGTTCATCCCTGACCAGGAGACACAGATTGCGCAGCTCCTAACGGGCGGCGTCGATGTGGTACGCAACATTTCCAACGATAACGCCAAGGGTATTGAGAAAAATCCCAAGCTTTCGGTTACGGCTGTGGATAGCATTACCATGACCTATTTTATGATGGATGCGGCCGGGCGGTCGGGCAAGAAGGAGTTGACCGATCCGCGCGTCCGTAGGGCGCTCGCCATGAGCATCAATCGCCGCGGAATTAAGAATGCGGTGATCCCTGGGGGCAAAAGCGCCAAGCTCGCCAAGGCATTGTGCTTTGCCTCGATGGTGGGTTGCACCTATAGCGTCGAAACGGCCCCATATGATCCCGCGGCCGCCAAAAGACTTCTCGCCGAGGCGGGCTATCCCAACGGTTTCGATCTTGAAATCACGGCGCACATCATCGTCAAGGATATTGCAACGGCCATCGCCGGCGACCTTCGAAAGATCGGCGTCCGGGCAAGCATACAGCCGATGACCACCGTGGCCATGCGCAAAAAGCGGGCCTCCGGGAAAATGCAGGCATTCTCAGGCTATTACCCCAACGGCTCCCTGCCCGATGTGGCAAATGCCCTCAATGTCTATTTCGGCGCGAAATCGCGGGACTATGCACGCGACCCGGTGCTTCATAAGGGCATGACGGCAGGCAAACAGACACACGATCTGGTGGCTCGAAAGGCGGCTTACGGCAAGGTCTTCGACCATATTAGCCGTAACAGTTATATCGTTCCCATCGCGTCGCTGCCGATCATCTACGGGCATTCCAGCGAAATCGCGGTGAAACCTAATCTGATCACGGCGAACGAATTGCATATTTCCGACTTTTTCTGGAAGTAAGATCAGCGGCAGACGGTATGGACGGGCGCCAGACACAGGCGCCCGTTTCCTTGGTGCAACATTGTTAATCTCTCACCAAGTTAGCGGACATAGAATTTTCGCTGCTGGAGGTACGGTTCCAGTCAGTTCCGGGCGTTACCGGAGATCGTATGTTTCGTAGTTAGTCTGCATGGTCAGACCATTTCGTCTTGGATTAAAATTGCGGCGCCCGGTGTGTTTTCAACGGAGGTGCCTGTCGTGAAGCGATCTCCCAGGTGCTCTTTTCCAGAGCGCCGGAGGTAATCCGTTAGGCGGATAGTTGACAATGTCCGCGTGGGGTCATATCCGGGCCGGATGCAAAGCCAATATTGAATTCCTACGGTGGAATGACTGGGATTTGCCAATGGCGGGGGCGCCGGCGGCAACGGCAAAGGAATCCGTCAGCGCGTCCAGGGGCTCGTAGTCCACCGCCACCAGCTCGGCGGCGTCGCGGGCCTGGGCCAGGGTTTCGGCGACGATGAACGCCACCTCGTGCCCGGCCAGGGCTTTGGCGGTATCGATGCCGTTTATGCGGGCCATCGCGTGCGGCGAGCGCAGCACATAGCCGTAGGCCTGATTGGGCAGGGCAACATCGGCGGTAAATCGCCCCTCGCCGCGCAAAAGATACGGATCCTCATAGCGCGGAACCGACTGGCCGACTGATACGATACCCATATTGTACGTTCCCTTATGTTTGGATTGTGGTTGGCCGCCAGATTTGGGATTGCGCGGGATCGATCAAGACCAAAGAGTCGCGGTAAATTGTTCAATCAACTATAAATAGCGCTGCGGAATTTGATGGAGGCGTCTTTCTGGGCGAGGAATAACCATTGAGAAACCCTGACCTACCAGAAATGTTGTGGTCACAACTCGACGGGCGTCTATGGCATGCTACTAGCCGAGACAGGCTCAAGAGCATTATTGCCGACAAAGAAATCAGGGTGGCGGTGGGTGATCGGTACACCGGCTCGTTTTGCCGCGACAATGGCGCTGTATGTTTGTTCGATTTTGGTCAAAATTCCATCGAATTTCCAGGTCAGTCCCACAATTGGTTGGGATGGTTTGGCCACCAACAAAATGCCAGATATTCGGTCTGGTTGGAGATTGATAGAGCTCTCGTGCTGGAGAGTTTACAAGACGCAACGGCGACGCATGCAGCATGGAGGGCGGTCATAGATCGAGGGAACGTCGAAGACGAAACGGACCCGCCTAAAACCATGATTATACCGGGTGTCGAAGCTTGTCACCGCGGACCGATTCCGATAAAGGCGATTTCAGGTGTCTTGCTGATTGACCGTTATGATCAAGATCAGATTCAGCTAATCGGCAAACCGGGGAGAAACACATTTCGGGATATAGATGTTTTCGAAGCAAAGCTACCTCCCCATGATGATAATCCGCTGGTGGCCGCGCTTTTGTCCGGTAGAAATCAAAAAAATGTTTGATCTTGGTTGGGTCATAGCCGCCGCAATTTTCGGCGTTCCCGTGGCCTATGTGGTATTGAGGATCGTAGGGGACACTCGAGCGGAATTCCGAATTAAAAAGAAGGTCGCCGCAACCAGGCGGACCGAGGTTATCGACAGCAAAAAGTATTCGGTGGTAACTCGGTCCCTGCCGGTTTTGCGGGAGAAGCGTACCGGTCGGATAGGGATAGCGTTGGAGCGCGGCGGGGAGAATGATCCAACTATTATCAACGGTGAACTAGCGTTGGAGCCCCGGTGGATCAAAATTCAATTTGTTCGAAAATCTGACGGCAAGACGGGTCGGGTTGAGTGGCGAGGGTTCGCTAAATTCGAAAACGTGGGCACTGCCGACGTTGATTTTTTAACGCACCGCGCGGGACTATTTCGAGCAGAATCATTCATCCGCTATCCCGTCAACTTCTGGCGTGCATAAATTTGGTAACATAAGCTCAAACCGCTTTGTTCATATCGTATAGGAAATAATAGTAAAAGGGTTGTCGAAGGGAGAGTTCGTTTCCATGAAAACTGTGCCTCAAATGTTCAATGAATTTGAAAGTCGACTTACAACCACTCAGCAAGAATCGGATGCCGCAAAAGGCCATCGTGCTTCCATAGAGGCATGTTTACACAGCGCGTTTGGATTAGAGGAATTTTTTCAGTCAGGTTCATTTGGAAACGGTACAAATATTCCCCTCCATAGCGATGTTGATCGGTTCGCCATTTTTCCTAATTACACCTTGCCAGACAATTCGCTATTGGCGTTGCGAAAGGTGCGTGCTGCACTTGTACGCAGATTTCGCACAACACCAATTAAGGTTCGTAGGCCTGCATTGGTCATGGACTTTGGCCCGCAAGGAGCTGAAGTGACAGAAATTATCCCCGCATTCAAATACGATGTAGTGGGGGAATTTTCGGTATACCGAATACCCGACCCATCTTCGGCGGGATGGATATTATCAGCACCTAAACTCATTCGTGCATATATTAATGAAATCAATGTTGAGTGCGATGGACGGCTGAAAGCATTAATCCGGTTCCTGAAGGCGTGGAAAGCGAACAAAAAAGTGCCCATTCAATCGATTTATTTGGAACTCGCTTGCGCCGATTTCGTTCGTAAAGATGGCTTATTGGCAACGGAGTTCGACTTGCCCAGATTCTTGCAAGGACTGAGCGCGAAAGGATTACCATCAATAAACCTGCCGTCCGGGATAGGTGCTACAATTGAAGCCACTTCATTGAAATCCCAAACAGAAGAAGTTCAAAAAAAGGTTAGAACAGCGGGTAAAATCGCTACCCTGGGAGCGACTGCTACTTTGGAGTTGAATTCGGTTAAAGCTTCATATCATTGGAAGCATTTGTTCGGTCGCGGCTTTCCAAATGCAAATTAGGTGAAAGATGGCAAATGCAAGTGATGAAATAATCAAAGAGGCTAACCGTATCAGCGAGGGCACGGATTATACTTCTGTGCAGCATTTTATTGCTGCGAAACAGTGGCGAAATACCCATTTGTGCATCGGTATAACCGCGATGATTTTCGCAGTGATCGTGACGGCATTGTCGTTTTCGCCCGCCCCAAATTGGATCGCTGGTTCATTAGGTATCTTCGTTGCGATACTAACTGGACTGTTAACATTTTTGAATCCCAAGGATCGGGCTGAAGAACATCAACGAAAGGGCGTCGAACTCCAGTACATTCGTGATGAAGCTCGGATACTGGAGAATATTGATTCGGTTCAGATGAATGATGATGAACTAAATGCTCAGTTGATCAAATTGCGTGAAAGAAAATTTAAGACCGACCTGGCGAACCCTTCAACACCGGGCGGATCTATATTTCGAAAAGCAAAAAAGTCGGTAGTTGATGGCACAGTACCCGACTTAACGGGATAAACACCTGAAGTGATTCATATTTTGAGATTCTCAGATCAACGAAAGTCTCTCCATTTGCAAAGATTACTCACTCAGGCGTTATCCCGTTCATTAGCAAACCATATACCCCTGTGGCGGACAAGACGTCAGACGCTTGTTTGGCTGGTCACGCTGATTATTCAAACCGGAACCGTCAGTTTGTGGCGTCTTGCGGGGCATGTCGATACGCGGGC
>CAUZTZ010000140.1:0-10126 GCA_963582805.1 Alphaproteobacteria bacterium | reverse complement strand
AGCCAGACAAAACTGGGCGACGCCATCGGCGTTACCTTCCAGCAGGTGCAAAAGTACGAAAACGGCACCAATCGCATCGGCGCCAGTAACCTGTTCAAAATCTCCAAGACCTTGAGCGTCGATGTCGCTTTCTTTTTCGAAGGTCTCGGCGAAGACGAAGAGGCGGCGAAAGAGTTGGCTGGTTTGTCAGAAGGATCGCAAGCCAAGTTCGATGTGGACCCCATGTCGTCCCGGGAAGCCATCGAATTGATGCATAATTATTTTCTCGTCAAAGACGAAAACGTCCGCAAGAAACTCTCCCAGTTCGTGAAAACACTGGCCCAAACCAACGGGTAAGTAGGGTTATTTGCGCCGACACAAGCGGAATTTATCGTAAGATACAGTTATTAATTGTGGACATATCACTTTCCATTGACTGACGGTTGTGATATACCGATGTTCGTACATGATTTATATTTACAATCATAATTAGAATATTGGAATCTGCATGCCGGCGCGCGAAAAACCACCATCGAATGATTCTCTCCGTTTCGCCCATGCCGCTTGGTGCGATATTGCCGATAAGGTTGTTGGCATGCGCATCCGCGAATTGCGCGAACAATCCGGTGCCGATTTCCGTGATATCGCGCACCCCTTGGGCCTGGCAGTGAAGGCCCTGAAAGCCATCGAGAGCGGCGAGGAATCGGCCGATAGCGCTCTGTTGCATTGCCTCGGCGGCAGATTCCAGGTCCCGGTCGCGTTCTTTTTCGAAGGTCTTCCCGCGGCCGGCGATGCGGCGGAAAAACCGGATCCGGCGGCACAATCGAACTCGGCGCCGCGCGCCAGAGAACTGGTTAAACTAATCAATATCTATGCCAGCCTGCCGGACAAGAAGCTGCGCAAAACCCTCATGGAATTGATCGAGTCCCTGGGTCAGGCAAAACTCTAAAGCAAAAATTCCATAGCCATCCATACCGGGCCGCCGCAGGCGCGCCGTATGGTGTCGGCGGGTTTTTGCGTTTACAACCTTGGCCATGGACTATGACACCATCAGCGCCCGCATCAACGAGACCGGCATGCTATGCCGGGGCGGCTTTCATCCAAACCCCGACGACGGACTGCCCGCCGCCGCCGGCACCGCCATCATGGCCGGCAATGCCGGCGGTGAATTCTGGCACCGCTTCCGCGCCGAATTTCCGGATGCCGGCGAAGACCCGTTGAATGAATGGTCGGGCGGCGTATTGAAAGCGATCGCCGATTCCCTCGGCGCCGAAATCCTGTTTCCGTTCGGCGGCCCGCCGCATCACCCGTTTCAGCGCTGGGCGCAGCGCGCCGAAGCGGTTTACCCATCGCCGGCCGGCCCGCTCATCCATCCCGTTTACGGGCTCTGGCATGCGTACCGGGGATTGTTTCTGTTCGGCGAAACCTTCCCGGTGCCGGAACGCCGCCACGCGCCCAGCCCCTGCGACGATTGCGATGGCCAGCCCTGCCTCTATACCTGCCCGGTGGGCGCCATGACGATAAGCGGCTTTGAGATGGATCCCTGCCTGGCCCATTTGGCCGGACCCAGCGGCGGCGATTGCATGGATTTCGGATGCGCCGCCCGGCGCGCCTGCCCGGTCGGCGCCCAATACGCGCACGAGCCCGATCAGGCGCGATTTCACCAGCACGCCTTTTTCGGCGCGCATTATCCCTGAACGGATAGGGGAGTGGTCTATTCCGCCGAAATCCGTTGGACTTGGGCCGCGTTCGGTTCTATATGCCCCCCATGACCGGCACCCAATTCATAAAAATGCATAGCCTCGGCAATGACTTTGTCATTTTCGATGGACGCCACGCTGCCCTCCGGCTTTCCGATGATGCCGTCCGCGCCATCGCCGACCGGCGCACCGGCGTCGGCTGCGACCAATTGATCGTTATCGAGAATGCCGAGGATGGCTCCGGCGCCGATGCCTTCATGCGCATCCGCAACGCCGACGGCGGCGAGGTCGAGGCCTGCGGCAACGCCGTCCGCTGCGTCGGATCGCTGATCATGGATGAGACCGGCCAAGGCGCCGCCACCGTTGCAACCCTGGCCGGTCCGGTTCGCCTGGAGCGCAAGCCCGATGGCCGCATCACCGCCGATATGGGCGCCCCGGTGGAAGACTGGGCGGGCATTCCGCTGGCCGCGGAAACCGGCACCCTGCACCTGGATATGCGCGCCGGGCCGCTGACCGATCCGGTGGGCGTCGGCATGGGCAACCCGCACGCGGTATTTTTTGTCGATGACGTGGGCGGCGTGGCCCTGGCGGAACTGGGGCCGGAATTGGAGGTGCATCCCTTGTACCCCAACCGCGCCAACATCGAGGTGGCGCAAATAATCGGGCCCGATCTGATCCGCGTGCGCGTCTGGGAGCGCGGCGCCGGTGAAACCCGGGCCTGCGGCACTGGTGCCTGCGCGGTCCTGGTAGCGGCCCACCGGCGCGGCCTGGCGGGGCGCAAATCGGTGGTCCAATTGGATGGCGGCGGCCTCGATATCGAGTGGACGGAGGCGGGCCATGTGCTGATGACCGGTGCCATCGCCACCAGCTTCGAGGGCCGCATCGATGGGATAGCAAACCCATGACCGCACCCCGCGTCATCACTCTCGGCTGCCGGCTGAATACATTTGAATCCGAAGTCATGCGCGGCCACGCCGAGGCGGCAGGCGCCGAGGACACGGTCATTATCAATACCTGCGCCGTCACCTCCGAGGCCGAGCGCCAGGCGCGGCAGACCATCCGGCGGGCGCGCAAAGACAATCCCCGCGCGCGCATCATCGTTACCGGCTGCGCCGCGCAAATTGCGCCTGAGAAATTCGCCGCCATGGCGGAAGTGGATCAGGTGCTGGGCAACACCGAAAAACTGTTGCCCGAAAGCTACCGGGGTAGCGCTGGCCAGGCGCCGGTCCAGGTGGCGAACATCATGGCAGAGACCCGCGCCCCGGAACTGACCGTGTCCGGCTTCGAAAATCGCACCCGTGCTTTTATCCAAGTTCAGCAAGGCTGTGATCACCGCTGCACCTTTTGCATCATTCCGTTCGGCCGCGGCAATTCGCGCAGCGTGCCGGCCGAGCATATTTTCGCCCAGGCGCGGCAACTGACGCAAGCGGGCTACAAAGAAGCGGTCCTCACCGGGGTTGATATCTCGTCCTATGAGGGCGGCCTGGCGGCGTTGGTGCGCCGCTTGCTGGCGGCGGCGCCGGAATTGGCGCGCCTGCGCCTATCCTCCCTTGATCCGGCGATGGTGGATGCGAAGCTGATCGCGCTGGCCGCCGACGAGCCGCGCCTGATGCCCCATTTTCACCTGAGCGTCCAGGCCGGCAATGATCTGATCCTGAAACGCATGAAGCGCCGCCACGACGCCGCCAAGGTGACCGAAATATGCGCCCAATTGCGCCGGGCGCGCGCCGATATCCAGTTCGGCGCCGATCTGATCGCCGGCTTTCCCACCGAAACAGACGCCATGTTCGCCGATACAATGGCCCTGGTGGAAGAGGCCGGGCTCGCCTATCTGCACGTCTTTCCCTATTCGCCGCGCCCGGGAACGCCGGCCGCATTGATGCCCCAGTCCGGCGCCGCCACGGCGCGCGCGAGGGCGCAGGAATTGCGCGCCGCCGGCAACCGGGTGAAGGCGGCGATCTTCGCCCGCATGATCGGCCGCCGCGCCTGGGTGCTTACCGAAAAAGACGGCAAGGGCTATACCGAGCACTACGCGCCGGTGCGCATGCTTGCCTCGCCGGGGCCGGGCAATGTAATGCCGGTAGAAATCACCGCCGTCCAGGACCTGGTGCTGACCGCCGAGCCCCTGCGATGAGCGGCGAAGGCGAAGGCTGGCGAGCGCGGCTGAAAACGGGTCTGCAAAAATCTTCCGCTGCGGTAGCCGGCGCCATCAACGATATTTTCGTCAAGCGTCCCCTCAACGCAGCCTCCATCAAAGACTTGGAAGAGGCGTTGATCGCCGCCGACTTGGGCGTCGATGCGGCCCGCCGGCTGAGCCAGGGGATAGCCAAGACCGCCTTCGACAAGGACCCGGACCCGGCCGGTATCCGCGCCTATCTGGCCGCAAATATCGCCGAAATTCTGGACCCGGTGGCGGTCCCGTTTGTCCCCGATGACACCTTGAAGCCGCACGTGGTTCTGGTCTGCGGCGTCAACGGCACCGGCAAGACAACCACCATCGGCAAGCTGGCCAGCCATTTCCGCACCGAGGGGCGCTCCGTGATGCTGGCGGCGGCCGATACCTTCCGGGCGGCGGCCACCGAGCAATTGCAAATCTGGGGAGAGCGCACCGGCGCCGAAGTAATCGCCGCCGCCCCGGGCGCCGACGCCGCCGGCTTGGCGTTCGATGCGTTGCAGCGGGCCAAGGCGCAAAACATCGATCTATTGCTAATCGACACCGCCGGGCGTCTGCATAACAAGTCGGACATGATGAACGAGCTCAAAAAAATCATGCGCGTGCTTGCCAAGCAGGACGCGGCGGCGCCGCACAGCGTGCTCTTGATCCTCGACGCCACCACCGGGCAAAACGCCCATTCCCAGGTACAGGTTTTCGCCGAGATGGTGCAGGTGACCGGCCTGATCGTGACCAAGCTGGACGGCTCCTCCAAGGGCGGCGTTCTGGTTTCGCTGGCGGAACGGTTCGGACTGCCGGTGCACGCCATCGGCGTCGGTGAACAGGTCGGCGATCTCAGCCCGTTCGCGGCCGCCGATTTCGCCAATTCCCTATTGGATGTGGATGTGGACGACGGCGTTTAGGCCGCGCCTAAACCCTGAGATTGAGATAGAAGCCGCGCGGCACGTCGTGGCGCAAGGGCTTGCCGGCATCGATGACACGGGTCAGTTTCTTCAGCGCGTTCTGAAATTCAGGCCCGTCCATGGGCGCCGATACCCGGGCGCTGCCTGCGGCCTCCTGGCCGGCCCGGTAACCGGAAAAGGCTTCGGCGCTGCTGGCGCCCGGCCCGCCCACCGCATTCGGCGCCCCAGCGGATTCGATTCGCATATGTTCGTTCATGACGGTGCGATTATGACCGCAATTGGTTAACGGAATCTGAGAATGGCACCGGAAAAACCCCTTAAAAACACCGGAATCCGATAAGAATCTGTGGATAAGCCGCCGATCGGCGCAAAGCCGATTGCCGGGCTTCGATTAAAGGGCGTAAAATATGGCAGCCGCGAGGCCGAAAAAATCGGCACCTGGGACCGCAGCGTCGGGTTGGAAGATCGAGACAACAAACCTAGGGTGCATGCAATGGCGGGCGACACGAACAGCACAGACAGACTTCCCGGTCCCATGGAACAAGTCCGGCAACAATCCATGGAGCCGGTGCAGGGCCATGTTCTGCAGCGGACCCTGTTTGGCGGCATGAGCTTCGGCGCCCGCCTGACCAGCGTCGTCAGCCTCGGTGTGCTGGCCATCATCGCTACCGGCGGCTTGTTCTACGCTGCTGATCAGCGCTCCGGCGACGCCTTGCAGCGGCTGAAATCGGCGATGCAGGTGCAAGCCCAGGTGAGCGCCGTTCAGGCCGCCGCCCTCGGCGAGATCGGCCGCCATCAAAGCCTGCTGACCGCCGCCGCCGGCGACCGCATCAAGGACTATGACCGGGGCATGGAGACGGTCGCCCGCAACTTGAAAGCGCTGATCGAAAACCCGGCCACCAGCGACGGCCAGAAAACCGTGTTGACCCTCAATGACGGCTTCACCCAGCACGCCGCCCACTTCCACAAAGCCGCCCAGTTGGCCGCCCTCCTCGGCCCCGGCCAGCGCACCGGTTTGATCGGTAACGCCCGCGCCCTCGGCGGCAAATTGGAGGCCGAGATTGCCAAAACCGGGCGCACCGGTCTCGCCCAAAGCCTGGTCCAATTGCGCCGCATGGAAGAGGCCGCCGGCAGAAACGGCGCCCACGCCAGCGAAGCCACCATCGCCGCCGCCGCGCGCAACCTGACCCAAGCCGTTGGCCAGGCGCCGATCGACGCCAATTTGCGCAACCGATTGGCGAAGCTGGCCGGCGCCTACGCATCGGACGTGACGCAACTGGTGCGCATGCGCCAAGCCATGGATTCCGAAGTCGCTTGGATCGAGGAGATCAACGCCTACGTTGCCCCCAATATCCAGACCCTGGCCGAGTTCGGCGGCAATCTCAGCCTGTCGGCGCGCCAGTCCGCCGACGCGGCGCAAACCTTCGTGCGCAAGTTTCTGGCCGGCGCCAGCGCCGTCATTTTGGTCCTGTTCGTTGGCCTGGCGTCGCTGTTGATGAGTTCGGTGATCCGCCCGGTGCGCTTGCTGGCGCACGCATCGAGCTTCCTGGCGCGCGGCGATCAGGGCACCAATATCCCGGCCCTCGGCAATTACGACGAAACCGGCGAGATCGCCCACGCGCTGGTCCAGTTCCGCGAAAATATGACCCACGCCCAGCGCCTCCGGGACGAGTTGGAAATGCGCCTGGAGACCGCCGAAAGCGCCGCCGCCGAAGCCGCCCAGGCGGCCGAGGACGCCGAAGCCAAGGCCCAGGAGCAAGCCCAGCCAGTGGTGGAAAAGACCCCCGAACCCGAAGCCCCGTTGCCGGCGCATCGCGAACCCGCGCCGGAGGAAAAATTGCCGGCGGCGGGCCTCCGAAATCTTTCCAATATCAATATTTCCGAACTTTCGCGCCAATTGGCAGAAACCAGCCAGAACGCCGCCGGCGCCGCCCACGAGGCGGAACGTACCGAAATGATCATCAACGGCATCGCCGATTCGATGAGCAAGATCGAACAGACCGAAACCTTGCTGGCCGGCGTTTCCGACCAGATGAGCCTGTTGGTGGTGCAATCCCAATTGACCGACGACGGCATCCCCGGCGGTGATCAGGAAAACCTGATCCTGCTGGCCGACAAGCGGCGGGAAGATGAAACCGGCCAGCGCAATGTGGGGCAAAGTTTAAGCGACCGCATCGGCGTCATCCAGTCGGGCACCAACCAGGCGATCCGCTCGATCCAGCAGATCGGCGAGACCATCGGCGCGGTCAACGATGTGGCTCTGGAATTCGCCGCCGTATCTTCGTCCGATGCGCTCGACGCGGCGACGGTGCTCTTGCAACAATCCGAAGAGCTGCGCGGCAAGCTTGATGATCTGTTGGGCAAGATCAAGCTGGAAGGCGGGGCGTTGCCGAACTATTCAAACACCGGCGAGAACGACTGAACGCTAGCAAGCGTGGGGATGGCATGGTCGGCCACGCCTGCGCCCCAATTATTCGCTCCCCCTGCCTCAAGAAAAATGTTCGCCATGAGAGACGGTGAGATTGAAAATTTTCATCGCCGAGCCGACCCATTGCCCGAGGTGCCAAAACGGGCGCCCAGCTTATGCACTCATGGGTGTATGGCGCCAACAAATCTCGTGCGACATCCCCGGCGCACCCCCCTTACGGTTATGACGGTTTGTTACGGTTCCTGACGGTTTCTTACGGTTTTTCCCAATTGGTGCGACATGCAACACGCCAAACCGCATGGACATCATCGTCATTTATGGACAAACGGCCCAGCCGGTCTGGGGATGGCCGGGTCGGCCTTCGCAGCCGAAGCGGCAGCTTCGGCGGAGTATGCTCGGCCAGACCGGCGTCGATCTTTGCACCTCGGTATCGGTGGCGCTCTCCTAGCCTAAGAAGAATTTTGAAACACAGAGATCACAGAGGACACAGAGGCAGTGTACTCAGCGCGCAGGGCATTGAATTTTCTCTCGGCTCTCCGTGGCCCCTCATGGTGATGTTTTCATTTCGGTACGACATGCAACACCCCAAACCCGCATGGACATCCTTGTCATTTATGGACATTTATGGACATCCACGGACATTTTGCGCCGCCGCAAGGCGCCCACGCGGCGTATTTGCGTAACCGAGGGGCAAGTCCCCGGCGCATGGGCGAAATAGACCTATTCACAATGTTCAAGAGCACCTCTGTTAGGTAGTTTATATGGGCGCGCTGTCAAGGGACCGGGATGAATATCAGAGCCTATCAGAAAAGGGATCAGGAGCCCCTGGCGCGGCTATGGCTGGATAGCTGGCGCTCGACCGGGTTGGCCGAAGCGGCCGGCGGTGATTGGCAAACATTACATGACCGGATACCGGTTGAGATTGCCGCTGGCTGGACGGTGCATGTGGCCGAGGAAGACGGAACGTTGCTCGGATTTTCCGCCGCCAATGCCGCCGACAATTGCCTGGATCAGCTATTCGTTGCGCCGGACGCGCAGGGCAGAGGCATCGGCAAGGCGCTTTTGGATGATGCCAAGGCGGGCGGGCCGGAGGGGTTATGGTTGCGGACACCGGTGGCCAACTTTGGCGCCTGCCTGTTTTATGAGCGCGAAGGTTTTGCGGCGGGCGAGATCGTGCCGCATCCGAAGTATGGGATACCGTTCGTTATTTATCGGTGGGGCTTTTCATAGCCGCACCTGATCCCACTCCCGATCGTCATGCCCCGGTTTATCCGGGGCATCCAGGGCCACCGGAGCATGGAAACCCTGGATTGCCCGATCAAGCCGGGCAATGACGGAAGTGGGGAGCAGTATTTGGGTCTCGTCATCCAAAGCGTTGCCGGACCGCGCGCCCGGCCGGCGGTGCACCTTTCACAAACCGTTGCCGGGCCTGACGCCCACATGGCCAACCGGGCCACGCCTTAATGGGCTGCGCCGATTGACTACCCCTTTAACGCCTCTATCCCCGGCAGCGCCCGCCCTTCCAGCCATTCCAGAAACGCGCCGCCGGCTAGCGACACGTAGGTGAAATCCTGCGCCGCCTTGGCATGCACCAAAGCCGCCATGGTGTCGCCGCCGCCGGCGATGCTTTTGAGGGCGCCGATCTTTGTGCGCTCGGCGACGGTGAGCGCCAGGGTGTTGGTGCCGGTGTCGAACGGCGTTACCTCGAAAGCGCCCATGGGGCCGTTCCAGATCACGGTGCGCGACGCGGCGATCACCTGGTTCATGGCGCGCGCCGTCTTCGGGCCGATATCGAGGGCCATCTGATCGGCAGGAATAGCATCCACCGGCAAAGCCCGCGAGGTTGCGTTCTCGGCAAATTCGGCGGCAACACGGACATCGGTGGGCAGGGTGATCTTGCAGCCCGCCGCGGCGGCGGCGGCGGTGATGCGGCGCGCCGTATCGATCATATCGGGCTCGGCCAGGGAGCGGCCCACATCGAGGCCATCGGCCAGCAAAAATGTGTGCGCCATGGCGCCGCCAATAAGCAAATGATCGACCTTGGCGATGAGATTTTCGAGGACCCCCAGCTTGGTGGAAATCTTGTTGCCGCCGATGATGGCCGCCACCGGATGCACCGGGGCATCGAGGGTGGTTTGCAAGGTTTCCAATTCTTTTTGCATCAGCCGCCCGGCCGCCGAGGGCAACAGCGCCGCAACCCCGGTGATCGAGGCGTGCGTCCGGTGGGTGCAGGAAAAGGCGTCGTCTACATAAATGTCGGCAAGCCCGGCGAGGCGCGCCGCGAAGGCCGGATCATTGGTTTCCTCGCCCGGCTCGAAACGCAAATTTTCGAGAAGCAATATCTCGCCCGGTTTGAGCGATGCTGCGGCGTCTTCAGGCCCCGTGCCGTCCCAGCCATCGACGAATGTAATTTCGATGCCGCCAAGCGCTTCGGCCAATTTACCGGCGATGGGCTTCAAGGAAAATTCCGCCGCCGCCTGTCCTTTGGGCCGGCCGAGATGGCTGGTCAGCACGACGCCGGCGCCGCCGTCCAGTAGTTCCGCCAAGCCTGGCGCGGCCTCGGTGATACGCGAGGCATCAGTGATTTGGCCGCCGCTCATGGGCACGTTCAAGTCGGCGCGCAACAGCACGCGCTTGCCCCGGAATTCGATGTCGTCGAGGGTCTGGTATTCGCTCATGGGAAGATTTTTCGCAAAATGGTGGCGGAAAGGCACGGTACGATTATACCGAACCATAGGCATGGTAGCAGCGCAGTTCAACCCCAGCCGGGCTACAGAGTTTCGGGACAGTATACTAAATTATTGCAATATTATAACAATAATTAGGTATACTGATGGGGTGGACGGCCCCCGCGCGGCATCAAGTGTGCCAGAATGGATGTCGTTGAGATTTCCAAACAAAGGAGACCGTCCATGGGTAATGTAACAGTAATCGGCTTGGATAT
>CAUZTZ010000139.1:0-10261 GCA_963582805.1 Alphaproteobacteria bacterium | reverse complement strand
ATACCTATGGCAAATGCGTGCTGGAGGGTATATCGGAAACCCCGGTCGCGGCCCCCAAGACCGGCACCGGCGGGCTTTACTGATTCAGACCGGCACCGGCGGGCTTTATTGATTCAGACCGGCCCTTGCGGCGCGGGGTGCCAGCCAGTAAAAGCCATCATCCCAACTTCGCCGGAATAGCAATCATCATGCGCGCCGAATTTGAACAGTTGGTTACCTCCATCAAGCAGTCTGTCGAGCTGTTGAGGAGGCGTCTTTGACTATGATGAGGCGCTGCGCAAGCTTGACGAATTAAACGCCCTCGCCGAGGAGCCCAGCCTCTGGAATGATCGGGCCAATGCGCAAGCCGTCATGCGCCAGCGGGGCCGGCTGGAAAGCGGCATCAAGGCGGTCGATGATATCGAGCGCGATCTCGCCGACAATGTGGAACTGATCGAACTTGGCGAGGCCGAAGACGATTCCGGCGTCGTCGATGAGGCCGAGGCGGCGTTGCGGCAATTATCGATCCAGGTGGATGGCGCGCGTCTGCAGGCGTTGCTGTCCGGCGAGGTGGACGGCAACGATTGTTATCTGGAAATTCACGCCGGCGCCGGCGGCACCGAGGCCCAGGACTGGGCGCAGATATTGGAGCGCATGTATGTCCGCTGGGCGGAAAAGCACGACTACAAGGTCGAATGGCTGGAACAAAGCTCCGGCGAGGAGGCCGGCATCAAGTCAAGCACGCTTAAAATTGTGGGCGCCGATTCCTACGGCTGGATGAAGACCGAAAGCGGCGTCCACCGTCTGGTGCGCATTTCGCCCTTCGATGCGTCGGCCAGGCGCCATACCAGTTTCGCCTCGGTCTGGGTCTATCCGGTGATCGACGACAATATCGAGATTGAAGTCGTGGAAAAGGATTTGCGCATCGATACCTACCGGGCGTCCGGCGCCGGCGGCCAGCATGTCAACAAAACCGACAGCGCCGTGCGCATCACCCATCTGCCCACCGGTATCGTTGTCCAGTGCCAGAACGACCGCTCCCAGCATCGCAACCGGGCGGCGGCCTACGATATGCTGCGCGCCCGGCTTTATGAGGCGGAGTTGCAGCGCCGCGAAGACGATGCCCAGGCCGAACATGCTTCCAAATCCGATATCGGCTGGGGCCATCAAATACGCTCCTACGTCCTGCAGCCCTACCAGATGGTCAAGGATTTGCGCACCGGCGTCGAAACCTCGAACACCAGCGCGGTGCTCGACGGCGAGCTGGATATGTTCATGGCGGCCATGCTGGCATCGCGCATCGGCGACGGCGAAGCGGCTGGTTGAGGGGCCAGTTAGCCGGCCAGCGGCTGGTTATTTAGCCAACTAGCCGGCAAGCGGCTCGTACCAGGCGGCATCGAAACCGGCGGCGGCGCGGGCATCGGTGGCAAAGGGCGCCTTTAATGTGCCCTTGAAGCGGGTCCGCACCAAATCCTGATAGGTGGCTTTGGGCTCCAATCCGCGAACCTCGCAAATATATTCAAACCAGCGGACGCCGGCGGCCACGTGCGGAATCTCTTCCGCCCCGATGGTTTTAAGAATTGCAGCGGCATCGGTGTCGCCATTTTGGCGCAGCTTTTGGATGGCAGCCGGCGTGGTGTCCAGGCCGCGCGCCTCCAGCACCAGCGGCACCAGGGCGAGGCGCGCCAGAATATCGTCGCTGGTCAGGTGCGCCGCTTCCCACAAGCCATCGTGGGCCGGCAGATCGCCATAGGCGGCGGCGTTTTTATTGAGATAACCGGCCAGCAATTGGAAGTGGCGGGCTTCGTCGGCGGCGACGCCTACCCAGTCGGCATAGAATTGCGCCGGCAAATCCTCATCGGTGAAGCGGGCCACCATGTCCCAGGCGAGATCGATGGCATTCAACTCGATATGGGCGATGGCGTGCATGAAGGCGATGCGGCCGCCGGGACTGCCGAAGCGCCGCCGCTTCATATCGCCGGGCCGGCAAAGGGTGGGCCGTTCGGGCCGGGCCGGGCGCTCCGGCGGGCGGGCAGAGCCGATCTCCTGCAATTTCCCCGCCGCCCATTGGCCCCCGTAATGGGCGCTAAGGCGCACCTTCTCCGCCGGATCGGCGGCGTTCAAGACATGGCAGGCGGCGTCGATGAGGGTCAGCGGCATCAGCTTTCGCCCGTGCCGATGATCGCGGTAAATAGCGCGAATACCTGATCGGCGGTTTCTTCCATGAGGCTTTGCAGCGATTGGAAATCGGGCGCGCCGGCGGTGCGCGCCAGGGCTTGTTTCAACGCTTCGGGTATATCAGCCCCGCTTTCGATCGCGCCCGGCATGGTCAGGCGCAGCAGCCCCTGAATCGATTGCCAGAGCGTCAGGGCGCGGCGCAATTGGGTGCCATCATCGGCGCCGATGTGGCCGTCAACTTCAAGCCGGGTGAGCGCATCCATGGTGTTGGTGGACAGAACGATGGGCGAAGCGTGGGCGTGGCGGAGCTGCAAATACTGGACAATGAATTCGATATCGACGAGGCCGCCACGGATATATTTCACCTCCCACAAGGTTTCGGTGTGGTGCTCCTTGTCGATCCTTGCCCGCATTTCGGTGATGTCGGCAACCAGCGTTGCCGGATCGCGCCGGGCCCGGAGCGCGGTTGCGGCGACGCCCTCGATTTTGGCGGTGAGGCGGGCGTCGCCGCAAAGCACGCGCCCGCGCGCCAAGGCCATATGCTCCCACGTCCAGGCGCTTTCCTCGTGATATTTGGTGAAGGCGGTGATGTGCGATGCAATCGGCCCGGCATTGCCCGATGGACGCAGGCGCATATCAACCTCGTACAGCTTGCCCTCGCCGGTGGGCGCCGTGATGGCGTTGATCAGGCGCTGGCACAGGCGCGCATAATAGCGGGATGGATCCAGCGGCGTCGGCCCGTCGGAGGCTACCGCGCCCTCAGCGTGGTCGTAGATGAAAATCAGATCCATGTCGGACGCCGGCGTCATCTCGCGCCCGCCGAGCTTGCCCAAGGCAACGATGGCCCACTGATTGCCGGGGATATGGCCATGCTTGAGGGCAAATTCTTCGGCGACTATTTGCGACAATTGGGTGATCACGGTCTCGGCGATATCGCTCAAGGAATGCCCGGCGCTGTCCCAGTTGATGAGATGGCGGAGGCTTTGTACGCCGACTTGAAGTTTGGCATCGTTGGCCCAGCGCCTGCAGATATCGAGCACGTCCTCGAAGTCATCGGCATCGCCAAGCTGGGCGGCAAGGCTTTCGGCCATGACCGCGACCGGCGGCGGCGGCTCGAAAAACCCGGGCTCAAGAACGCTTTCCAAGGCCGCCGGGTTGCGTTCCAGATGCTCGGCCAGCTTCGGCGCGCCGCCCATGATCTCGGCGACCAGTTCCAGCAATTTGGGGTTGGCGTGGAACATGGAAAACAGCTGCACGCCGCCGGGCAGGCGGGCGACGAAATCATCGAAGCGGGAGAAGGCGCCGTCCGGGTCCGGCGTGCCGGCAAAGGCCGCCAGGATCGCCGGCATCAATTCGGTCAGAATTTGGCGGGCGCGCTCGGTGCGCGTCGCGCGTGAGTGGCCCCGGTGCCAGCCCCGGATGCGCGCGGCAACATTGTGCGGCTCCCGGTATCCGAGCCGCTGCAAAGTATTCAAGGTGTCGGGATCGTCGTCGGAGCCGGTAAAGATCAAATTGCCGGCGATCTCGGTCCCGCCGGAAAGGTCCGGCGCCTCTTCGAACAGGGCCGCGTAATGGTATTCCACCCGGCGCAGATGGAACAATATGTCGGTGCGGAAGGCGCCCGCCTCGGCGTAGCCCAAAAACGCCGCCAGCGCCGCCACGCCGTCTTCGTCTTTGGGCAAGGCGTGGGTTTGCTGGTCATCGATCATTTGCAGGCGATGCTCGACGCGGCGCAGGAACCAATAGGTTTCGGTCAGCTCGGCGGCCGCATCGCCGGTAATCAACGCCGCCTCGGCCAGCAGCGCCAGCGCCGCGCAGGTGGACCGATTGCGCAAATTCGGATTGCGCCCGCCCCAGATAAGCTGCTGGGTCTGGGCGAAGAATTCCACTTCGCGGATGCCGCCCCGGCCGATCTTGATGTCGTGGCCTTCGATGGCAATCTCGCCGCCGCCCCGGTGCGCGTTGATCTGGCGCTTGATGGAATGAATGTCGCGGATCGCGGCGAAGTCCAGATTTTTGCGCCAGATAAAGGGCAACAGTTTTTTGCGGAATTTCTCCCCGGCCTCCCGGTCGCCGGCGATCTGGCGCGCCTTGATCATCGCGGCGCGCTCCCAGTTCTGGCCGACGCCTTCGTAATAGGTCTCGGCGGCGAGCACCGAGATCGCCGCCGGCGTCGAAGACGGATCTGGGCGGAGGCGGATGTCGGTTCTGAACACATAGCCGTCTGCGGTCCGCTCGGTCAGGATATTGACCAGATCGCGGGCCAGGCGCGCGAAGTTTTGGCTTAACCGGTCCGGCTGGCCGGTGGCCACCGCGCCCGGGTCAAACAGGATGATCAGATCGATGTCGCTGGAATAATTCAACTCCCTGGCGCCAAGCTTGCCGAGGCCGAGGACAATCAATCCGGACGAAGCCGCCCAATCGTCCGGCTCCGGCAAATCGATGGCGCCTTTTCGTGCCAGCCGGGCGAGCAGGAAATTCGCCGTTTTGGCAACGCAGATTTCGGCAAACCGGCTCAGCGCATTTGTAACCCGGTCCTGATCCCAAAGCTGAGCGATATCGGCGGCGGCGATGGCGAGGGCGGCGCGCCGCTTGGCGATGCGCATTTCTTTTTTAAGGGCAACCTCATCGTTGCTATTCGGCGCCTCCGATTGAAGCGCATCTGAAATCCCGGCGAGGGCGGCACCCGGACCCGATTCGAATAATTCGGCGGTAAATTCCGGCTCGCGCACGGCGCATTGGGTCAAAAACGGGGAGTTGCCGAACAAAGCCGCCAAAAGCGCGGCGCCGCCCGGATCATCGGCGAGGCGTTGTAATTTTTCGGAAAGTCCCTGATTTTCGCTTTTCCCGGCGGCTTCCAGAAGCCGTTGCAGGCCGAGCCCGGCCTGTTCCGCATCGAAGGCGCGGGGCAAATCTTCCCGATCGGGCATTTGCGTGAATTGATGCATTTTCAAACGATCCAATTTGGGCCAGACTGGGGGAGCGCGCAACAGTGGTCAAGCGGCACCGGCGGAGAGCGATCCCGGCCGGTACGGAGATGTGTTGGTGATCCGGCGATTATTTCATTTTACCTTTCAGTTCATCGGCGTTCTGGCCGTGGGCTTCGCCATTGCCCTGATCGCCTTTTTCTGGCGGCTGAGCTCGGGCCCGCTTTCCATCGCCTATTTCACGCCCTATTTCGAAAGCGCGCTCTCGTCTGAACTCGGCAAATTGAAGATCGAGATCGATGACACCATCCTGACCTGGGCTGGGGTCGGGCGGACCTTGGAAATCCGCCTGCTCGGCGCCCAGGCGCTTGGGCCGAACGCCAAGGTGATCGCCGAAATTCCGGAGCTTTCGGTATCTTTAAGCGCGGCGGCCTTGCTGAAGGGCCGTCTGGCGCCCAAGACCTTGTCCATATCGGGGCCCAGCCTCAAGGTTATCCGCACCAAGGCCGGTCAGCTCAACTTCGGATTTGACGGCGCCGGCAGTGCCACCAACGATCTGGCGAGTACCGTGATCGCCGGGCTTTTGGAAAGCTCGAAAGGCGTGCGCGCCATCGATTATCTGACCCGGCTGAATATTCTCGGCGCCCATCTGACAATCGATGACCGGGCGCTCGGCTTTGTCTGGGATGCGCCCCACGCCAATATCGTCCTCAGGCGCACGCCGAAGGGCATAGCCGGCGAGACCGATCTTGCGTTACGCATCGGCGAGGAATCGGCGGCCTTCAAGATCAACGCCGATTATGACAGTGGGGCGAAATTGCTGGCCATTGGCGCCACCTTCGCCGACTTCAATCCCAGCCTGCTGGCCGGCGTCTCCAGACAAGCGCAGATTTTGAGCCTGGCGAATTTTCCGGCGAACGGAACCGCCCAGGTGGTCACCGGGCTCGACGGGACGCTCAAATCGGCGCGCTTCGATGTCAGGGTCGGCGCCGGGACCATCGGCGGCGGCGGAGCGGCGGCGATACAGCTGAAGGTGAAATCGGGCCGCTTGACCGGCCGTTACGATCAGGCCGGTGACATTCTGGACATTGATGTTTTGTCGCTCGATCTGGGGCCAAAGGGCCAAATCCAAATCCCGGCGCCGATCGATCATATCATGCCGCTGACCCGCATCAGCTTGAAGGGGCGCTATTCCAAATCGGTGGACCGGCTCGACCTGGAAAGCATCGAAATCGAGACACCCGGCCCCAAGATACGCGGCAATGCGGTGCTTCAGGAAATCGGCGACGCGCTTTCCATCGCCGTGGATTTGGCCGGCGACGGCCTCGACACGGCAAATGGCGAATTATACTGGCCGGCGAAATTGGCGCCGGTGGCGCGCCAATGGATCACCCAAAACATCACCAGCGGCAGCGTCGGCGAAGCCAGGGTTCGGCTAAATGCCGGGTGGAGCAAGAAACAAGGCTTCAATATTGTCTCCCTGGCCGGCGATCTGCGGGCGCGCGGCCTGAGCATCGATTATTTTCCGCCGATGCCGAAGATCGTGGAAAGCGACGCCCACGCCAAGTTCGATCAAAACCAGTTCGACATCACGGTGACCAGCGGCCGCGTCGGCGGCACGGTTATCAAATCGGGACATGTGCTGCTTACGGGTTTGGACAAGTTCGACCAGTTCGCCGATATCGAGGTGCATACGGAAGGAACGCTCGCCGAAGTGGTCGCCGCGCTGGACGGCGAGCCGCTAGATTTCGCGGCCAGGTTCAATTTGAGCCCGAAGGCGGTCAAGGGCCGCGCCGCCACCAAGTTGAACCTTAAATTCCTGATGGAACGGGCGATGACCGCCGACACCATCGCCGTTACGGCGGCCTCCACGTTCCAGAACATTTCCGTGCCGGGGGCTGCCTTCGGTTTCGATTTGACCGAGGGAAATCTGGCCCTTCGGCTGGACAACAAGGGCATGGAAGTGACCGGCAAGGCCCGCCTCAACCAAATTGCAACGGATTTTCATTGGCGCGAAAATTTTGAAAAAGCCGATTTCCGTTCCGAATACCGCATCAAGGCGAATTTGGCGGAAAAGGACTGGGCCGAAAATTTGGGATTGGATATTCCCGATTTGGGCCTGGATGCGGTTCAAGGGCCGATCGCGGCGGACCTGGAAATCTCCATCAATGAAAAGGGCGAGGGCCAGCTCAATGCAAAACTTGGCCTGAAGGACGCGGTCCTCAGCCTTGCCAGGTTCGGCTGGACCAAGCAAGCCGGCGAGGCTGCAACGGCGGAGCTTGCCGCCGTCTTCGGCAAGCAGCGCTTTCACAAAATATCCGAATTCAGGGTTGCCGGCGGCGGCCTTGATGTCCTCGGCTCGGCCAGGTTCAACGCGGCCGGCGAGACCTCTGAAATTCGCATCGAGCAGTTCCAGCTTGCCGATACCGATGTCGCCGCCGTTGCGATCCCGGTTAAGGATCGCTGGGAAATCGATGTGCGCGGACGAACCCTGGATTTGAGCGGCTTCCTTGCCGATGAGGAGGATGCGCCAGCCAATGCAGAGCCGGAGCGCGGCCAGGCGCTAAGCATATCGATAAGCCTCGGCAAGGCTTTGTTGGAGGATGGCCAATCCCTCGCCAACGTCACCGGGGCGGGGCTCTTCGATGGCTTGGTGTGGCAAAAGGCGCAGTTTACCGGCGCCATGGATAACGCCCGGAAAATCCATATCCAAATCACGCCGAACGGCGACAAGCGGCATTTCCTGCTGACATCCAAGGATGCGGGCGCCGCGCTTAAAGTTCTCGACTTCAACGACAACGTGGCCGGCGGCAGCTTGCGTATCGACGCCAATTACTTAGGCATGATGCCGGCGAGCCCGCTGGAAGGCATTTTGGTCATCGATAAATTCCGCATATTGAACGCGCCGGTGTTTGCCCAGCTTTTGTCGATCGCGTCCCTGACAGGAATATTGGAAGCCCTCGGCGGTGATGGATTACAGTTCAATCAATTGGTGGTGCCGTTTGTTTCGGGCCCCGATCAGATCCGCGTCAAGGATGCCAGTGCCACCGGCATCACCCTTGGCATTACCGCCAGCGGCACCGTCGATACCAAAAACGAGACCATGGATCTGCGCGGCACGCTCATTCCGGCCTATCTGATCAACAGCGCCCTTGGCCGTCTGCCCATCGTCGGGCCATTATTTTCCGGCGGGCAAAAGGGCGGCGGTGTGTTTGCCGCCGAGTTTCGGGTCAAGGGCAATGTGGATAAGCCCGAAATTTCCACCAACCCGCTGACCGCGCTGGCGCCGGGCTTCCTGCGCAATATCTTTAAAGTTTTCGAGAGCAAGGACGATGCGGCTCAGCCCGCCCCAAACAAAGGCAAGGATCGCCCGGAAAAATAACCGAGTTGGGCTTAAGCGATGCGCACCAGAGCGTGGCGTTTTTTTCCCGCCGACAGTTTGATGACGCCGCCTTCGTCCAGATCATCGAGGGTGACGGCGCGGGTTTCATCGCGCAACGCCTGATCATTGAGACGCGCGCCCTGGCCCTTGATCAGGCGCCTGGCCTCGCCATTGGATTTGCAAAGCCCGGCGAGGCGGAAAATCTCGAACGCCGGTATGCCGGCGCGCAACGCATCTTCTGAAACTAACGTGCTCGGCAAATCATCACCGGCGCCGCCTTTCTCGAAAGTCTCCTCGGCGGTTGCGGCGGCCTTGTTCGCGGCCTCGGCCCCGTGGCAAAGTGCTGTTGCCTCCAGGGCCAGGATTTTCTTGGCTTCGTTAATCTCGGCGCCGTCCAGCGCTTCCAGCCGTTCGATCTCGGCAATCGGCAATTCGGTGAACAGGCGCAGGAAGCGGCCCACATCGGCGTCATCGGTGTTGCGCCAATATTGCCAAAACGCGTAGGCCGATAATTGATCGCTCGACAGCCAGACGGCGCCGTCGGCGGTCTTGCCCATCTTAGCGCCGGATGCGGTGGTCAGCAGCGGCGAGGTCAGTCCATAAAGCGACAATGCGTCCGTGCGGCGGCCCAATTCGACGCCGTTGATGATATTGCCCCACTGGTCCGAGCCGCCCATCTGCATGTCGCAATCATAACGCCGCGCCAGTTCCAGAAAATCGTAGGCTTGCAGGATCATGTAGTTGAACTCGAGGAAGGTCAGCGGATGCTCCCGTTCCAGCCGGGTCTTGACGCTGTCGAAGGTGAGCATGCGGTTGATGGTGAAGTGGGGGCCGTATTCGCGCAGGAAAGGGATATATTGCAGATCGTCCAGCCAATCGGCGTTGTTGGCCATGAGCGCGTCCGTTGCGCCATCGCCGAAATCAAGATAGCGGGAAAAGATGGATTTGATGGCGGTCAGGTTCTCGTTGATTTTGGCTTCGGTCAGGATTTGCCGGCTTTCGTCCTTGCCGGACGGATCGCCCACCTTGGTGGTGCCGCCGCCCATCAGGACCAGGGGCCGGTGCCCGGTCTTCTGCAGCCAGCGCAAAAGCATGATCGGCATCAGCGAGCCCGCATGCAGCGACGGCGCCGTGCAATCAAAACCGATATAGGCGGTCACGACTTTTTTGGCGGCCAGCGCATCGAGGGCGTCCAGGTCCGTGCATTGATGCAGGAACCCGCGCTCGACAATGGTGCGCACAAAATCTGATTTGTATTCTGCCATGGTATCCGCGCTCAGGCCTTCCCATTTGGGGCCGGTGGCCCGTTTAGCACAGATTATCGGCGTTGAACAATCCGCCTTTTGTTCAAGCGCCGTCCTTGGTGGATTTGCAGGTTAACTGGCCTTTGAACGACAGGGATTTGAGGCCGGATTTGGCTTTGGTTTTGGGGGATTTGTAGGTGATCTCGAACTCGAGGGCGCCGGTGGCGCGTATTAGGGAGAGGCGGCCAAATCCGGTGCGCCATTTCGCGTTCGGGGTGTTGAAAATGCCGCCCATGCCGCCGCCGAAAAAGGCGCGCAGGTCTTTTTTCTTTTCGGATATGAGAAAAAATTTCTGATCGATGCCGTGCCCCGACAGCTGAGCGGCGCCAAATCCCGGTTTCTCTTTATCGAGAAAATCCACCACTAGATTATAAGCGGCGGGGTTTTTGCGGGGCGCGGCCGGCGGGGTTGAGCCTTTCTTGGCGTAAATGGGTGTTTCCGCCACGCTGCCGGTGCATACCAGCCGGGTTGGGCCGCTATCGCTCAGCACC
>CAUZTZ010000138.1:0-10288 GCA_963582805.1 Alphaproteobacteria bacterium | reverse complement strand
GCAGGCTGAATTGAACAAGGTGGCACGCCAGCTAAACGAACGGCCACGCAAAACGCTGGAGTTTGAAACGCCGGCAGAGAGATTTAACGCATGTGTTGCGTCGACCGGTTGAGGCGGCCGGGGCTAAGCGGACCTCATTTTTTAAAAGCTTGGAGGTCCGCTTCCAGGCGGAAGCGGACATTGGCGATCCAAATTCTTCGATTATTCTGGCATGCCCGCTTTGCGCAATAGATCAAGATAACGGTTTAGGTCTTCGCCTCGTTTGTACATACGCGGATGCTGATAGCTGGAAACTTTTCGTCCCGGATTTGTCTCGAGGGCGGCCGCCATGGTGGCACGGGCATTTTCCTCTTGTCCGCTCAGCCTGCGCCCCGGGCGGCCTCGATCAATCGCCAGATATTGGGCGGCGACAGCGGCAGATCATAGGGCTCGACGCCGAAATCGGCGAGCGCGTTGGCCACCGCGTTGGCAATCACCCCGCCGACCGGAACGATCTCGCCCTGGCCGGCGCCCTTGGCGCCCAGCGGAATGTGCGGCGCCGGTTTCAGCTCGATTATGGTTGAATGGATATTCGGAAAATCGCCCGCCGTCGGCAACAGATAATCGGCCAATGAGCCGGTCAGCAATTGGCCGTTCTCGTCATAGACCATATGTTCCAGCAAGGTGCTGCCCAGGCCCTGGACGATAGAGCCGACCGCTTGGCCCTCTAGGGTCGCCGGGTTGATCATGCGGCCCACATCCTTGGTCGAGGAAACCTGCAGCACCGTGACCTGGCCGGTGCCCGGATCCACCGCAACATGGGCGGCGAGGCTGCCATAGGCGTAGGTGGATTTTTTGTTGAAAAACGTGGCCTCGGCTTCGATGGGCTCATCCGCCAGCCCGGCAAACAGAAGCGAATGATCGCCCGGCCCCCGCGCCCGGTCCGTGTCCAGGATGACATCGGCGGGCGCACAGTTAAATTCGGCCGCCGCGATGTTGCGGATTTTCTCCCTTAGCGCCTCGGCGGCTAGCAGAATTGCCGAGCCGCCCATGGCCGTCGAGCGCGAATGAAACGAGCCAAAGCCGGCAGTCACGTGATCGGTCGAGCCGTGCAGGACGCGGATCGCATCGAACGGCACTTCCAGCGCATCGCCGGCAATTTGCCCCATGATCGTTTCCAGACCCTGGCCAATGGCCGCCGAGCCGAGATAAACCGTAAACATGCCGTCGATTTCAAGTGCGATGCGCGCATCTTCGGAAGGCCCCGCCGCCCCGCCTTCGACAAAGCAGCCGATCGAAATGCCGTGATAGCGGCCATCGATAAGCTGGCCCTGCAGCTTGACCCGTTCGTTCCAGCCAAACTCCTTGAGGCAAAGTTCGAGCAAAGCGTGATAGTCGCCGCTGTCGAGCTCGGACGACACCTCATAGGGTGTGATGGTTGGCAGCGGATAGGGCATCGCGGCCTCGGGCACCAGATTTTTGCGGCGAACCTCGACGCTATCCAAGCCCAAATCCTTGGCTATCAAATCGATCAGCCGCTCGCGCACATAATCGCCTTCATAACGGCCCGGGCCGCGAAAGGTGCCGGTCGGCGTTTTGTTGGTGGTCAGGCTGGACGATACCAGATGAATGTTTTCGATGGCGTAGGGGCCGGACATATATTGGGCCGCGTTGCGCGGCGCGACCGAGCCGTTGGTGCGGATATAGGCGCCGTTGTCGGCCCAGCATTGGCCGCGCAGCGCGAGGATGCGCCCGTCCTTGGTGGCCGCGATTTCAACGTCGCATTCGATTTCCCTGGCATGATTTGCGGTCATCAGATGTTCGCGCCGGTCCTCGATCCATTTCACCGGCCGGCCCACAAAGCGCGCCGCAAACGGAATGAGAAAGTCTTCCGGGTAAAATTCGCCGCGGCTGCCGAAGCCGCCGCCCACATCCACTTCGATCAAATCGATTTGCTCGACGGCGAGGCCGATGGCGCCGGCCAAAATCCTGCGGTTGGCAAAGGCGACTTTGGCCGCCCCCCATACGCGCAAGTGCTCGTGCTCGGCGTCCCATTCGGCCACAAATCCGCGCGGCTCCATGAACATCGCCGCGTGGCGCTGCACCTTGAAGGTTTCCCGGCGTACATAGTCGGCTGCGCTGAACGCCGCGTCGGTATCGCCCTTAACCGCGGTCCAGGTGATGGCGGTGTTGGAGCCGTGCTCTTCGAACAACAGTGTCGCCGCTTCATCGGCGCTTTGGCGCCCGGAAATGACCGGCAACGGATCGATCTTAACGTCAATATGATCGAGCGCGTCCTCGGCGATGGCTTGGCTTTCGGCAAGCACAACGGCAATCGCCTCGCCAACGAAACGCACTCTGGCCCCGGCCAGCATCGGCTGGCAGAACGGCTCAAGCTCGGGAAGCGGCTGCAGCCGCAAGGGGATGGTGGGCATGTTTTCGCCGATATCAGCGGCGGTGATGACGCTGTGCACGCCGGGCATTTTTAATGCGGCGGCGGCGTCGATTTCCAGCAACTGGCCGTGCGCAATCTGGCTGCGCAGGATGACCGCATAGAGCTGGCCCTCGCGGTTGACGTCGGCGATATATTGCCCCCGGCCACGCAAAAAACGGAGGTCTTCGACGCGCTCCATGGACTGGCCGATGAGCGCGTTGCCTGGCGTCTCGACATTCATTGCTTGCCTCCATAGGCGGCGCGCGCCGCCAGTATGGCTTCGACGATGGGAATATATCCGGTGCAGCGGCAAATGTTGCCGGACAAAACCTCGCGCACCCGATCGGCGTCCGCATCGGGCTCTTCGGTGAGCAACGCGTGCGCGGTGGTGATAATGCCCGGCGTGCAGAAGCCGCACTGCAAGGCATGGTTTTTGCGGAACGCCGCCTGCAGCGGCGACAGCGCCTCATCGTTGCTCAAGCCCTCGACGGTGACGACGCTTTCGCCGTCGGCCTGGACCGCCAGCATCAGGCAGGAGCGCACCGCCTCGCCGCCGACGATCACCGTGCAGGCGCCGCAAACGCCGTGCTCGCATCCCAAATGGGTGCCGGTCAAATGCAGCGTCTCGCGGAGGCAATCGGCCAGCGACTGGCGGGGCTCGATATCGGCCTCAACCGCCGCCCCGTTGACTTCGAATTTTATCAGCATCCCGTGCCCCCGGCATCGGCATATTCATTTCCATTGGCATCGGCATTATCATTGGCATTGTCATTGGCATTCCCGGTCATCGCGACGCCGCCTCGTGCAGCGCCCGCCCGGTCAGGGTTTTGACCAGACCCCGGCGGTAGTCGGCGGGCGTATGGATATCTTCGTTCGGATCAACCGCTTCGGACGCCGCAAGCGCCGCCGCCGAAATCGCCGCATCATCAAGCCGGCTGTTGTTTATGATCGCTTCCGCGGAAGTTAGTCGGTGCGGGTGGTCCGATGCACCGATGACGCCCATATGGGTGCCGGTGGCCCGCCCCTCAGTATCCAGATCATAAAACAGCGCGACACCGGCCAGGGCAAAATCGCCGCGCCGGCGGGAAAATTCCATGAAGCTCCAACGGCGCCCAACCGGCCAGGCCGGCAGACGGAGCCCGGTGATGACCTCGCCGGGCGCGAGGCTGGTGGCCATGGCGCCCAGGAAAAAGTCGGCGGCCATAACCCGGCGCTCACCGGCGCCGCCGGCGATGGCGATTTCCGCGTCACAGGTGACCGCGATGCCCGGCAGTTCGGCCGCCGGATCGGCCAGCGCCAGACTGCCGCCCACGGTGCCCCGATTGCGCACCTGGTAATGGGAGATGTTGCGCGTCCCTTCCACCAACAAGGGATGGGCGCTATTGAGGCTCGCGTCGCGCTCGATATCGCGCCAGCGGACTCGGGCGCCGAGGCGCACGCCATCATCCGCAATCTCGATCCCATCCAGCGCCGGCACATTTTTCAGATCGACGAGAATCTCCGGCGCGCTAAGCCGGAAGGCGAGAATGGGCATCAGGCTTTGGCCGCCCGCCAGCAGTTGCGCCGCGTCGCCGCGCTCGGCCAGGATCGCCAGAACCTCATCCAGGCTGGCCGGCGATACATAATCAAAATCGGGAAATTTCATTACTTTGCCTTCCCCCCGTGATATTTATTCCCGCCTTGGAGGCTAGCAGAGGAACAGGCCGAATGGCGAGCTTAAATCTCTCTCTGGCGTGCGGGCCCTATGACCGGACCCAGGCGCTGATCGATGGATCCCTGAAACCCGAAGGCATCGATCTCAACTATATCGCCTTGCAGCCCGCCGAAATTTTCTGGCGCCAGCTCCAATATAACGAGTTCGATGTGTGCGAGATGTCGCTGTCCAACTACACCATGCTGGCAGCCAAGCCGGACCCGCCGTTCATCGCCATTCCGGTCTTCCCGTCGCGCGTCTTCCGGCACGGCTATTTCTTTATCAACACCGATAAAGGCATCGAGAAACCGCAAGACCTGGCCGGCAAGCGGGGCGGCGTGCCCGAATATTCGATGACGGCGGCGGTCTATATGCGCGGGCTTTTGCAGCACGAATATGGTGTCAGCCCGGACATGGTGGACTGGGTGCAGGGCCGCGCCGACCGGGTGGAATTGTCGCTACCGGACGGCGTATCGCTTAGCTTCGCGCCCAAGGGCGCCGAGCTTGGCGACATGCTGGAGGCCGGCGAAATCGATTTTTTGATGACCGCCAACAATCCTTTGTCGTTCCGCCGGGGGGCGCCCAACGTGCGCCGCCTGTTTGCCGATTATGCCGCCGCCGAGAAGGACTATTTTAAGCGCACCCAAATCTACCCGATCATGCACACCGTGGTCATCCGGCGCGACGTATATGAGCGCGAGCCTTGGGTTGCCTTGTCGCTCTATAAGGCTTTTTGCACCGCCAAGGAGCGTTGTTACCGGCTGCTGCTCGAAGCCGGCTCGCCGAAGGCCTCGTTCGCCTGGCTGCAATCGATGATCGAGGAAGAGCAGGCGATCATCGGCGCCGACTGGTATCCTTACGGCATTGAAGTCAACCGGCCATCGATAGGCGCGCTGCTGCAATATGAATTTGAACATGGCCTTACGGAGCGCCAGCTCGAAATCGAAGAGCTGTTCGCGCCCTCAACGTTACGCGATATTCCGTTGTCCGAGGGCCAGCATGTTTGAGCGGGCGGGTGCGATATAAATGCGCATCACGGACATACGGGAGCAAGCGGTAAAGCTGGACGTGAATATCCGTAACGCGGTGTTCTCGTTCGACGATATGACCACCTCCATCGTGGCGGTGATGACCGATGTGATCCGGGATGGCGCACCGGTAACCGGTTACGCCTTCAACTCCACCGGGCGCTATGCCTGCGGCGCCCAGATGCGGGAAAGACTGATCCCCAGAATATTGCGCCAGGACCCGGACGGCTTGCTGGATACGGAGCATGGCGGCTTCGATCCGGAGGCCATTTTTCGCGCCATGATGTTCGGCGAAAAGCCGGGCGGCGACATGGAACGCTCGGTCGGCATCGGCTGCATCGAAGTGGCGCTCTGGGACGCCATGGCCAAGATTGAGGAAAAGCCCCTGCACGCGCTAATCGCCGAGCGCTATGGGCTTGGCGCGGCGGCGGAGCGGATATTCTGCTATGTGGGCGGCGGCTGGTATTCGCCCGACGAGACGCCGAATAGCCTGAAGGCCGAGATGCAGGGCTATCTCGATCAGGGCTATACCCTGGTCAAGGCCAAGATCGGCGGCTTGGCTCTCGACGACGATGTGCGCCGCATCGAAACCATTCTTTCGGTCCTGGACGGCGGCCATCAGCTGGCCGTCGACGCCAATTGCGGGCTGAGCCCGGAGCGCGCCCTCGATTATGCCCGGGCCTTGAAGCCCCATGGCCTGCGCTGGTTTGAAGAGCCGGTCCATCCCATGGATTTCGAGGCGACGAAGGCCTTCGTTGCGGCCTATGGCAACCCGGTGGCGACCGGCGAGAACCTGTTCGCGGCGGAGGATTTCCGCAATCTGTTCCGCTATGGCGGCTTCCGGGCTGGAACCGACATCGTCAATATCGATATTCCGCAAAGCTACGGCATCGGCATGGCGGCGCGCACGCTGGATATGGCGCAGGGTTTCGGATGGGCGGCGGCGTCCTTTGTTCCCCACGGCGGCAATCAAATGTCCCTGGCGTGTGCGCTCGGCTTCGGCATGGAAATGTGCGAATCCTACCCGGAAGTCTTCGGTGTGTTTTCGGGCTACGCCGATGACGCCCGGATTGACGATGGCTACCTTGCCGCCCCGCAACTGCCCGGCATCGGTTTCGAAGGCCAGAACGCGCTCTATGGATTGTTCAAGGAACTAACGGCGTAATGTCCGCCCAGCCAAGGCGCCCGTATGCGCGCCATCCCGGAATGTGGTTTCGCCATTGACGATGACTTGGGCGATGCCGGTTGCAAACTGATGCGGATCCTCGTAGCTGGCCCGCTCGGCAATGGTGACCGGATCGAATATCACCACATCGGCGGCATAGCCTTGGCGCAGCAGCCCCCGATCGCGAAGCCCGAGCGCCCGCGCCGGCGCCCCGGTCATTTTCCATAGGGCCTGGTTGAGCGGCAACAATCCCTCGTCCCGGCAATATTGGCCGAGAACGCGGGGGAAGGTGCCATAGAACCGGGGGTGCGGATTGCCCTGCCCGGTGATTCCGTGGGGCGCAACCGAATTGCCGTCCGAGCCGATCATTACATCGCTTGCGCGCACAAAATCCTTCACGTCATCTTCCGAGATTGAGCTGATCAAAACCCGCGTCTGGCCGCGATCCTCGACAATATAATCCAGCGCCATATCCAGCCCATCGATGCCACGCTCCGCCGCCAAGTCGCCGATGGTGCGCCCGGCGTTTTCGGGCATGTCCGGCGAGATCGAGACGCGCACCGCGTTCCAATCCGGTATCCGGCCAAAATTATTCAGCCCCTCGGTTTCGATGGCCTGGGCGACCCGGCGGCGCACATCGCCATCTTGCAGCCGGGCGATCATCGCATCGACGCCGTTTTCCTGAAGCCACGGCGGGAACAGGTTCTTGAGAGGGTTGCTGGCCGCCGTGTAGGGGTAGATATCGCAATCGATTTTCACCCCCGCCTGGCGGGCATCCCGAAGCATGTCCATGACCTTGTTGGCGGCGCCCCAATTGTCGGTGCCGGACAATTTCATATGAACGATCTGCACATGCACGTCGATTTGCCCGGCAAACTCCATGGTCTCGTTCAGGGAATCAAAGACCGCATTTCCCTCGTCCCGCAAATGGGTGAAATAAAGCGCGCCCGCACGGACAAGCAAACCGCCCAAGGCAACCATTTCGTCCAACTTTGAATAGGAGCCCGGCGCCGTAAACAGCCCCGATGACATGCCCGCCGCACCGGCGCCAAGCGCATCGGCCAAGAGCCTCTGCATATGCGCCAGCTCTGCCGCCGTCGGCGCCCGGTCTTCCATGCCCATCGCCATGATGCGCAATGTATTGTGGCCAACCAGATGAACCGTGTTGACCGAAAGCTCAGGGTATTGATCCAGATAATCGGCAAAGTTCGTTGCCCGGAAGGTCAGCCAGGGCGCGCTCGGGGAGAGATAGTCGGCCAGCGCATCCACCTTGCCCGGCAGCGCCGGCGCGCAACTATAGCCGCAATGGCCGATGACCTCGGTGGTGACCCCTTGGCGGATTTTGCTTTCCGCTTCGGGCATCAGCGGCAGGGTCCAATCGGAATGGGTTTTGATATCGATAAAACCGGGGGCGACGACCATACCCGATGCATCGATCACCTCGGCGCCGCTGGCAGAAATATCGCCGCCAATCTCGGCGATGCGATCGTCCCGGATGGCGATATCGGCATCCATGCCTGGGCCGCCCGAGCCATCGAGGATATGCCCGCCCCGGATTACCAGATCAGACGTCATGGCGCACCGCCACTATGGGTTTCCGATGGTCACGACGATTTTGCTGCGGGCGTGGCCGGTCTCCACGAGCCGGTGCGCATCGGCAATCCCGGCCAGCGGAAAGACCCGGTTCACTTGCGGCGCCAGAACCTTGTCGCCGATCAAACCGGCAACCGCGGCGAGCGCGCCGCCGATATCGCTGACCTCGGCTATCTGCATGGTCACGTCCTGCTCGGCGGATAAGTCCTCGATGGGCGCCGCGTTGATGCAGACCAGATGGCCGCCCTTTTTCAATACCGCGTAGGACCGCGCGTTAATCTCGCCGCCCATGGTATCGAAAACCACGTCCATATCGCTCAACTCGGCGGTGAAATCCTGCGCATCGTAGGCCACCGTCGTGGCGGCGCCGAGGGATGTCACATAATCGGTGTTTGCGGCGCTGCAGGTGGCGGCAACCCGGGCGCCCATATGGCGGGCGATTTGCACAAGCATGCCGCCGACGCCGCCGGCGCCGCCATGGACCAGTACATCCCGGCCGGCGATTTCGCCGGCGTAGCGTTCCTCCAGCATGGCCCAGGCGGTAACCGCAGCCAGGGGATAGGCGGCCGCCTCGTGCATGCTGATATGGCCGGGTTTGAGCGCCGTAAATTCCGCCGGGATGGCGATTTGCTCGGCGGTGCAATAGACGCCCCTCGGCATCATGAAGGAAACCGCGTCGCCGATTTGCACAGCCTCAGCCCCGTCGCCAATTTCGGAAACGATTCCGGCGCCATCGCGCCCGGTACCCGCCGGCAACTCCAGGGCGAAATATTTGGCCATGAGCCCGGCGCGAATTTTCCAATCGACCGGATTAACGCTGACCGCGTGGACATCGATCCTGACCTGGCCCGGCCCCGTTTCGGGCGCCGCAATATCGACCAATTGGAGGACTTCGGCGGGCCCGTATTCCGAAAATTGGATGGCTTTCATATTGGGTATCCCTTTTGCCTCTGCCGTTGCGGCTATTGATCATCGAATTTGGCGGCCATTTTAAATACTGCCGGGCCAATGGCAATCGGTTACGGCGCCAATCATAGGCGGGCATTCTTGACAGGGACGCGCCGCCGGTTCGATAAGTGATGCCTTGGTGCGTCTTGGCGGCGCCTTAGCGGTTTGGGAATAGAACTATGTTCGGGAATATCCAACTTTGAGAAAATTCTTCCGCGTCCTGATATTCAACGCAATCAGCATCCTCGGGGTTGCCGGATTGTCCGAGGCCATATTCGGCACTTGGGCAGGCGACAGTTTCGGCGCGTTGAACATCACCCGCGAAACCATCTATTTCGACGCCGGCGCTTTTTACAAAGGCGGCGGCAAGGTGACCTACGCGCGCGATAAATTTGGCCTTCGCGGGCGCTACCAGCGCGCGTCCGCGATCGATATCCTCACCATCGGCGGCAGCACCACCGATCAAAGGTACCTCACCGAAGGCAAGACCTGGCAGGATGTGCTGGCCGCCGCCTTTGCGGGGGGCGGGCAAACCATCTCCGTTGTGAATGCGGGCATCGATGGCCAGTCGAGCCTCGGCCATCTGTTCAATTTCGAGCGATGGTTCCCCCTGATCCCGAACCTTCGCGCCCGCTATGTGCTGGTCTATGTCGGCATCAACGACGTCTATGTCCACCAGAAGGACACGTCGGACCAGCTTATTGCGGGCGACGCCATCCTTCGGGTGCATCACGCCATCAAGAACAACAGCGCGGTCTACAAAGTCTACAAGATGGTTAAAGGCGCGGTTTTGGCGCGCCGGGTAAAACTGACCGGCGATATCGTCGATTTCGGCGGCGTCGAATGGTCCGACAAACCAAATCTTGGCGCCTCCCCGGCCAGCAAAGACAAAGCCCAGCAGTACCGGGCCCGGCTGGATAAGCTGGTGCGGCGCATTCGGGATTTCGGCGCCACACCCATTTTGGTAACCCAACAGCGCGGCGATGTGCGCCTGGACGGCGCCGGAAAACTTTGGGGCATCAGCGCTGCTTCCGGTCAGAACAACGGCCTTGATGAAGCCCGCGCCCTTGCCGCCATCAACCGCGAGACAATGGCGGCTTGCGCGGCGCTCAAGCTCCTCTGTTTCGATTTGGCATCAGAGCTCGCCTGGGCCCGGCGGACTACTACGACCGGGTTCACACCAACCCCCAAGGCGCGCGCAAAATCGGGCTGTATTTGTATGAGAAGGTGAAACTCTTGCCGATGGGCGGGGAATAGAGCGGGTGGGTTCGTAATTGTGGAAATAGGTGGTCATGAATTCACAATTCAAACTCAGAGATAGGTAATGTTGTCTAATTGCGCGGATGTGTTTCTCCGGGTTTGCGTTCGTCTTGACCGGTTTCATGGTTGTCTCCGAGGTCGGCACGGTGTTGATTTGGCCGCCTCATGATGGTGTCGGATGACGGTGA
>CAUZTZ010000137.1:0-10292 GCA_963582805.1 Alphaproteobacteria bacterium | reverse complement strand
CGCGCATCACAGCCTTGAAATCGACAGCGGCGATGGTGCCGTCTTTTTTGAGGCCGATTTTCATCCAAACGTCGGTTTCTTGGCGGCCCCGGTGGGTAATGAAGGTTTCCTCGCGGCTGGCCACCAGGCGCACGGTGCCTTCGGCGGCCCTGGCCGCCAGGGCGCAGATCAGCTCCACGTTCAAGCATTCCGTCCGGCAGCCGAAGCCGCCGCCGATCTTGGGCTTAATCATATGGATGCGGGATTTGTCCATCTTCAGGGTCTTGGCCAGCATCAGATGGACGTAGTAGGGCACCTGGGTGGAGGCGTGCACGGTCATGGTACCCCGCTCGGGATCATATTCGGCGATGGCGGCGTGCGGCTCGGACTGTACCTGGCAAACTTCGGCGCAGTTATAATTCTGCTCCATGACCAAATCGGCGTCTTCCATACCGGCATCCACGTCGCCCAGCTCGTACTCCACATCGCGCTCGATATTGCCGGGCCGGTGTTCGTGCAAATCGATGGCGCCGTCCGCCATGGCATCTTCGGACGTGTAATAGGCGGGCAGCTCCTTATAGGTGAATTCGATCAGATCGATGGCCGCAGCTGCGCTTTCCACATCCACAGCGGCGACGCAGGCGACCGGCTCGCCCCGGTAGCGGACCCGGTCCCTTGCCAGCGGATATTCAAAGCGGGCGATGGGTAAAATTCCATAGGTCTCATCGCAATCATCGCCGGTGATCACGGCGACGACGCCGGGCAAGGCGGCGGCCTTGGAAATATCGACATTTATAATCTCGGCGTGGGACACCGGGCTGCGGAAGATGCGCCCGACCAGACAGTCATCGGGAATAAAATCCGCCGAATACATGGCTTTGCCCGACACTTTTTCGGGGCCGTCGATCAGGGGTTTGGCAACGCCGATGGAATGGACCGGTTTCGATATTTCGTTCATTGGGCTGCCTCCTGGCCGGCGCCGATCTCTGCGGCCGCATACTGTACCGCCTCGATAATTTTGACGTAGCCGGTGCAACGGCAAATATTGGCGGCCATGCCGCGCCTGATTTGATCTTCGCTGGGGGCCGGGTTGCCCCGCAGCAACGCCTCGGCGGCCATCACCATGCCGGGCGTGCAAAATCCGCACTGGGCGCCGAGCTTTTCATGGAAGCCGCGCTGAATGGCCGACAATCGCCCGCGCGTGTCCAGGGATTCAATGGTTTCCACCCTGGCATCGTCGCAGACCGCGGCCAGGGTCAGGCAAGCATGGCGGGGCGCCCCGTCGAGGAGCACCGTGCAGCAGCCGCATTCGCCGCCGTCGCAGCCGATCTTGGTGCCGGTGAGGCCCAAATATTCGCGCAAATAATCCACCAGCAGCAGATTATCGGGGATGCTTTGCTCATGCTCCTTGCCGTTGACGGTGCAGCGGAGGAGGTTTTTGTTGTCGGGATTTGGCATGGCTGTTGTGTCCATATAGATATTGTTTGGTTACCGAACAATATGGCTCAATCTTAAGCGAACGCGGCCCTGGCGACAAGGCTGTTCGAGAAACCGGTGGCCTTGGCGGGCCGGTAAATGTATCCAGTAGCGGGCTAAGCAAGACGGCGAATTTCGAGGAGGATATTTAAAGATGGACAAGGATGCGTTCCAGGCGCTGGTCGCGGAAGTGACCGGGGCCATCAAGGGAAGGGCGCTGGACGCCGATTTGGGCGCTTGGCTGGAGCAAACCTTTCCCGCCGATGGCGAGACAATTGCGGCCATCCGCGCCGCCTGCGATGCGGCCATCGAAGCGGGCTGGATGTGCGATCAGGAATATGGCGGCATCAAGTTCGGCCGCGTCATCAAGGATCTGGACGGCTTCAGCGTCGATGTGGTGCATATGGCGGACGTGGTCGGCCCGCACCACAGCCACCCCAAGGGCGAGGTGGATCTGGTGATGCCGGTCAAAGGCGATGCCAAGTTCGACGGTGCCGGCCAGGGCTGGGTGGTGTATGGCCCGGGCTCGGCGCACAATCCGACGGTGACCGATGGCGCCGCGATTGTTCTCTATCTATTGCCGGGCGGCGAGATCGAATTTACGCGCTGATCCGAAACGGGCACGCCGAGGACTTATGAATATTCCGGGCATAGAATTCGTCGATGGATTGTTCAGCGTAACCGCCATCATCTTTGCCGCCGTCGGGCTGTTCCTGGTGTTCCTCGATCTCGGCCAAACGGCGGATGCCGGCGGCGGCCTTCGGAGCGCGCTTGGCAAGGGCTGGTCGGGGCTGGCGGCGACGGGGTGGCGGCGATTGCCGCATCTTGTGGCAAGCCGATTGGCGGAGCGCACGGACAGCTTCGTCGAACACTGGTTCGGGCAATCCGAAGACAATGCGCTGGCCAGCAACGTCTTCATGGCGATGACGCTGGTGATCATTCCGCTGGCCGCCCTGGTCAACATGCTGCGCGGCGGCTCGGCGTTTTTGTTTCTGGTGGTGCTCGGCATATTCGCCGCCTATGTGGTGCTCATGGTGCTTGGCGAGATGCGCCGGGCGCAAAAATTGTGCGCCTTTATTTCGGTCGCCATTTTCGCCGCCGTCTTCTTTTTCGTGCCCGGCTATGTGTTCACCTCGCTCACCGGGCGCTTGCTCAACATGCCCATCGGGCACGCCGTGCTCGGCTCCATCCTGGCGGCGCCATTGTTGTATTTCGTCTGCCAGTCCGCCGTGCTGGCGGTGCGGATGGCGGCGCGAAGTCTCAATGCCGGGCCTTTGAAATCCGTCCTCGAGCGCCAGTTTGCGGTTTTCGCGGCGTCCCTGCCGTTCGTCTATCTGGCCACCTACGGCGCCTTTCTGGCCGGCCATCTGGCGGTTAGCGACCTGCCCATGCACTCTAACTGGCGCATGATGCTGGCCAGCTTTCTGGCCACCGGATTGGCGGCGGCGATCACCTTGGAGGCGGCGCGCCCGCATCCCGATCGATTGGCCAAGGCCGCCCGATTGGCGATCGGGCTGGCGGTCATCGCGGCGCTGGCGCTTGTGCTCGGGCCCCTCGGCGGCGCCTTTCCGGGCACCAGCGCCAGCCTGGAATTGGCCTGGCAGGTTCTTTTAGGTTTTGATCCGCGTATCGGGGGGCCGGCCTTGGGGCCTATATTCTGGCTGGTGCATCTGCCGTTTTTGCCGCCTTTGCTGCTGGCCTTGCTGTATCTCGGGGCCGCGATTGCCAAGCTGGTATCGATGGTCGGCGCCCCGTCGCGGCCCTATATGCGATGCGGTATCGTGTCGGCCCTGATCGGCGCCGGCGCCGCTGCCCTGGCATCGATTATTTAGCTTGAATTTGGCCGCTCTGCTGCACATGTAGAAAGTACGCGCGCCCCCAAATGCCAGGCTGGAATTTACCGTTGAACGAGACCTCGTTACAGGCAAACACCGGCCCCGCCCATGTGACCGCCAAGTTCTGGCCGGTGGTGGTGTCCGGCGCGCCGGCGGAAAATCTTTACTACTGCGTGCCCGAGATGGAAGCCGCCGACGGCGCTGGGATATCCGGCGATGCGCTTCTGATCGCCGGATCGACGCAACGAATTCTCGACCAAGCCCTGATGACATCGAATTTGAGCAAAATGCTCACCCATGTGGAGGGCTTTATCAACAAGGTTTCGGTGGACGGTAAGTCGGCGACGGTGATTGTTCCGATCAATGTGCTGGGCCTGGGCCTGTCCAGCTTTGCCAATGTGTTTGCCGAAAAATGCCGGGACATGCAGAACAATTCCGAAGCCAAACTGGTGTTCGAGCTGTTCAATTTCCCGGAAAAGCTAAGCCTCGATTATCTCGATAATCTTTCCATCACGGTGTTTCCCTTCTGCCGCCATTACATCGCCCGGCCGCGCCCGGGCTGGACCAATTTCACCATATTCACCAATTGCAATTTCCAAGGGGTGTCGTTCCACCTGATGGACAAGGCCTGGCCGGCGGTTCAGATCAAACCCCACTTGCAGAATTTTTGCGCCTCCGCCGGGGCCGGGCGCCTGCACACCTATGTGCATGGGATTGCCAACGAAGCCATCGACAAGGCTGCCCGCAGCGCCGGCTTCACCTATCTGAACGGCGCCGGCGTGCGCAGCGCTATTTCTTAAGATTAATCGCGCCGGCTCCGGTTAACGCCAATAGCCGTCCTTGTCGATTTGATGCAGGGCGTCCATTTCGGTGGCTGTGGGTTCCGGCGTTTCGCCGAGGTCCGGCGCGATTTTCAAGTCCCAGCCTGTGTTCTCCAATATCTCGGTTTGCGTATGGCCGGGATGGATGGTCGAGAGGTGCAATTCGTTGGTCGGGCCGTGCGGGCGCAAAATGGCCCGGTCGGTGATCACCGCCGACGGCCCGGCGCCCGGCAATCCGGCGCGCTTCCTGGCATCGCCGCCATCCAAGAATCCCGGCGAAGTGATAAATTCGACCTTTTCCACCAGCCGGTGCTTTTCGTGGTTCATGATGGTGATCAGCCGTTGCGACATGGCGGCGATGTCGGCGGCGCCGCCGGAGCCGGGCAGCTTCACCGTGGGGTTTTCGATGCCGCCGATGTAGGAGGTGTTGATGTTGCCGAATTTGTCGATCTCGGCGCCGCCGATGAACCCCGCATGAACGCGCCCACCCGACAGCATGCCCATGATCTGGATCAGCCCGCAGGTCCAGGCGGCGCCCAGCTGGTTGGGGGCGTCGCACATGGTATAGAGCATACCGTCCGCCGGCTCGTAACGGGCGACGCCGCTTTCGAACAGGCCGACCGCGTTCGGCGCATGGGTCAGGCGCGCCACCCCATAGGCGGTGATCGGCAGGCGCATGCCGACAAAGATGCGCTCGTTATCCTTGATCTCGCGCGCCGACGCGATGATCATCAATTCCTGGGTCGAATAGTCTGTGCTCATGGGCTTTACTCTACCGCGTAGTTGGCCGGCGCCGACAGCGCTTGGCCGTGGATACGGAACGTCTCCAGCCGCTCGCCCAGCTTGGCCCGGTAGGCGGCGTGATCGGGAATATCCAGCACCCACTCCTTGATCCAGGCCTGAAAGCCTTCCGCGTCGCGGGTCAGCTTGTGATATTCGTGAAAAAATTCGTTGTCCCGGGTCCAGCAGCCGATCAGCGGCGATGGATGACAGGCGGCGGGAATGTGGCAGACGGCATTGACGCCAAAGCCCGGGATGACGACGCGGCTGGGATCGGAGGCGATCACTTCGGGCGCGACAATCTCGTCCGCCAGCACGATGATTTTTTCCGCCGCGATGGAGGATTCCTGGGTCAAGCCGTAGGAGCCCCAATAGTGGGCGTTGCCGAAGCGGTCGGCGCGCTGCATGGACAGGAACGCCACATCCGGTTTCAGCGCCGGCACAAGCACCACCGGGTCTTTGCCTTCGCTGAAAGGATTGTCGGCCAATTTCAGCAATGGATTGGATTTGGGAATGTCGGATCCCAGCAAGGATTTGACGGCGATATAGGGCAAGCCGTAAGCGCCGCCAAACAAAGCCATGCCGAGGGTAAAATTGGAATAATCGTTGACCTTCACCCGGTGCGGGATGCCTTTTTCGGTGGCCCGCCGGTAATTGTGGCCGAGCCCGGCGGACACGTTGCCGACCCAGGCGCCGGTAATCTCGTTGCAGCAGCCGGCGCCGATCAGCATATCGGTGGACATGTCCGAGATCGGCGCAATCATGTTGAGCCCGGTAAAGCCTTGGCGGATCAGCTCGTGGGTGGCGGCGAAGGGGATGGCGTTCTCCAGCGCCGCGCCGAGCACAATGCTGTCGCCATCCTTGACGAAGGAGCCGACCGCCTCCTTCAGGTCCATCAGTTTTTCTTGCATGCTATTCCCAGGGGTATTCGATGCGTGAAAGTGTTAATCGGCGCGGAGTCTGAAGCGCTGGATTTTGCCGGTCGCCGTTTTTGGCAAATCGTCGACGAAATTGAACCAGCGCGGGTACTTGTAGCGCGCCAATCCGCTTTTGCAATGCTCCAGCAATTCCGCCGATAACGCGTCCGATGCGTCCGCTGCATCGTTGAGCACGATGAAGGCTTCCGGCTTGATCAGCTCTTCATCGTCGGCGCGCCCGACAACGGCGGCTTCCAGCACTTTCGGATGCTCCACCAATTTCGCCTCGATCTCCACCGGCGAGCACCAGATGCCGCCGACTTTCAACATGTCGTCGGAGCGCCCGCAGCAAAAGAAGAAACCGTCTGCGTCCTTGTAATAGGTATCGCCCGTATACATCCAGCCGCCCTGAATACTTTCGGCGGTCTTCTCCGGGTTCTGCCAATAATGCTTGAGAAGGGAATCGCCGCGAATCATCAGGGCGCCGATATCGCCGTCGGCAACGTCCTTGCCGTCCTCGCCGACGATGCGCCCCTCGTAGCCGGGCACCGTCTTGCCGCTGGAGCCAGGCTTGAAATCGTCTTCCCGGTTGGCCAGGAAAATATGCAGAATTTCGGTGGTGCCGATGCTGTCGAGGATCGGCAGGCCGGTGGCGTCGATCCAGCGGCGCAGCAGGTCCGGCGGCAATGCCTCGCCCGCCGACACGAACAGCCTGACCGATGAAAGATCGGGTTGGCGTTCCTCGAAGGCGCGCATTTGCGCCGCATATAGAGTTGGGACGCCGAAATAAACGCTGGGTTTGTGTTCTTCGATCACCGCGTGCACGACGTCCGGCGCCGGCGCGCCTTCGAACAAGACCGCCTCGGCGCCCGACCACAACGGAAACGTCATGGCGTTGCCGAGCCCGTAGGCGAAGAACAGCTTGGCCGCCGAAAATACCACATCATTTTCGCCGAGGCCGATGGTTTCCACGCCGTAATACTGGCTGGTGACCACCATATCTTTGTGCGCGTGAACAACGCCCTTGGGGTTGCCGGTGGAGCCCGACGAATAGAGCCAGAAGCAATCGTCGCCGGGTTTGGCGGTTGCCGGCTGCAACTCCGCCGAGGCGTCCTTCATTTTCGCCAGCAATCCGTCATCGCCGGCGGCTTCGATCACCAGCGCCGGTTTGTGCTCGGCGGCTTCGATGGCCGGTTGCACTTCGCCGGCGAATTCCGCCGAATAGACAATGCCGGCTGCCTCGGAATTTTCGATCATGTAGGCGTAGTCTTTGGCGCGTAACAAAGTGTTCAGGGGCACCGGGATAATGCCGGCCTTGATGGCGCCCCAAAAGACATAGAAAAATTCCGGCGCGTCCTTGACCATCATCAGCAGCCGCTCGCCGGGGGCCAGCCCAAGGGCGGTGAGCGCATTGCCGGCCCGGTTTACATTTTCGGCCAGCTCCGCATAGGTAACCGTGCCGCCGCCATGGCAGCGGATAATGATGCGCGGCCCACGGCCTTCGCTGATATGGCGGTCGATAAACGGCACCGCCACGTTGAAATTATTCGAATAGGTAATTGCGGCGGGAGACGTGGATGTATCCAGCGTGACCGTATGATCGTTCATGGTTAGGCTCTCCTGGGGCAGGGCTTCGGCTCGGTTGCCCGCAAATTTAGTCTGTTTTCCCGAAACGGCAAGAGGCGCGCACAACGTGCCCAGCCGGTCTGGGGATGGCCGGGCCGGCCAGACCGGCGTCAGTCTTGGCACCGCGCTATGGGAATCGCCGTGCCATTTCCTAACCAATGCGGGAAGTAATAAATTATATTCGTGCGACATGTTTTTGACCCCCCTTACGGTTATGACTGTTTATGACGGTTTATGACGCTTCCTTACGGTTTTCGCCTGGCTCCGCCACAATGCGGGCGCTGGGTATCTATTTAGCTCAAATTTGGAACGGCGCAAGGGGTGGGCGCCGCTCGCTTGCCCGCACCTTCATGTCAGGTGATTGACGACGGAGCAATTTTCTTGCACGCTTTGGTAATCTGACAAGGAGGCGCGGGCAGGAGATGACAGGAGGCTCGGCCAAACCGGTCATATTCATCAGCTACAGCCACAAGGACGAGCCGGATAAGCCGGGTGAAGTCCCGTGGCTGGACTACGTGCAGTCCTTCCTCGCGCCGGCGGTCAAAAATGGCGTGTTCGAGGTTTGGGTCGACCAGCATACAAAAGGCGGCGACAACTGGGACGATGAAATCAAAGCCAAGCTCGCGGCCTGCGACATTTGCATTTTGCTGGCCTCCCGTCATTCGCTGGCATCGGACTATGTGGTCGAAACGGAAATCAAAATAATCCGCGAACGCCAGGCCAACGGCGACGAAGTCCGTTTCTATCCCATTTTGCTTTCGCCCGTTCCGAAAAATGCGCTTGAGCCGATTGACGAATTCGGCATTCGCCCTCCGGATGCCAAGCCGCTTTCCGGCTTTGACCAGCACCAGCGCGACCAAAAAATGGCGGAGATCGCCGACGAGATCGTCGCGCTTGTCGAGTCCATCGCGAATGCGAAAGAAGCCGCATCGAAGGGGCTGCCGGCGGCGCGGCCGGGCTTTGTCGATATCGACCATCTGCCCGAGACGCCCTATGAACGCCTGGTCGGGCGCGACGAGGAATTGGCGCGGCTGGATGCGGCGTGGGAGGGCGGCCAAACCAATATCCAGTCGCTGGTGGCGGAGGGCGGCGCGGGCAAGTCGTCGCTGGTCAACGAATGGTTGCTGCGTCTGGCACAGGAACAATATCGCGGCGCCGAAGCGGTGCTCGGCTGGTCGTTTTACAGTCAGGGCTCGAAAGAGCGGGCGACGACCGCCGAACAGTTCCTCAACTGGACCATCGACAAGCTCGGGCTTACGGTTGAGGCGACCAGCGCCACCGTCAAGGGCGAAGCGATTGCCGAAGCCTTGGCCACAAGGCGGGTCTTGCTGCTGTTGGACGGCGTCGAGTCGTTGCAGCACGGCCCGGGCCCCCAGTTCGGCCAATTGAAGGACCAGGGCCTAAGCCAATTGCTGCGCCGTTTCGCCGCAATGCCAACCGGCGCCGGTCACGGCCTGGTGGTGCTCACCAGCCGGCTGGCGGTCTCCGATATCGGCAAGTGGAAGGGCACTGCCGCCCCGGTAACCGACCTCGAAAAACTCTCCGATGAAGCCGGCGCCGCGTTGCTGAAAGAAAACGGCGTCTGGGGCACGGACGTTCAGCTTGCGAGCGCCGTCAAAGATTTGGGTGGCCAGGCGCTGGCCTTGAGCTTGTTGGCAAGCTACCTGAAGACTTTGCATTTGGGCGATGTCCGGCGGCGCGATCATATTGGCGCCTTGATGACCGATGCGGACGATTCCCGCCACGAGCACGCCCGGCGCGTGATGAAATCCATCGAACAGGAGTGGCTGGCGGACAATCCGGTGCTGCTCGCCATCATGCGCATGGTCGGACTGTTCGACCGGCCGGCGAGCGGCGATTGCCTGGACGCCCTCAGAGCGCCTCCGGCGATCGGCGGGCTGACGGACGCGATCATTGATCTCAAGCCCGGACCAATGGCGGCAAAGCGTCACCAGTCTGCGCCAGGCGGGGCTGCTGGCGCCGCCGGACAAATTGAATCCCGACGGCCTCGACGCTCATCCGCTGGTCCGCGAATGGTTCGGCGGGCAGCTGGAGATGAGCAACGCGGGCGCCTGGCGCGCCGCCCATGGCCGGCTTTACGAGCATCTCCGCGCCACGGAAGAAGGCGACACACCGTCGCTTGCGGAATTTGCGCCGTTCTATCAGGCGATCTCCCACGGCTGCCGCGCCGGCCGCCATCAAGAGGCGCTCGATGAAATTTATTTTGACCGCATTTACCGGCGGCGGCCCGATGGCCAGCTTGAATATTATTCGCAAAAATCGCTCGGGGCGATCGGTAGTGATCTTGCGGCCATATTCTGGTTCTTCGACACTCCGTTTGTAACACCGGTCGCGACGCTCGATGAACGTTCAAAGACCTGGGTACTTGCCCAAGCAGCGTTTTACCTCGGTGGTCAGTGGCGCATCGCCGAAGCCCTACCGGCCATGCGAACTGGACTAGAAATCGAGGAGGCGGCGCCAAAATCGGAAAATGACAAAGGCAATGGTGATGGAGGTACGACCGACCCCGGACCCAGTCACACTCGGCAGAAACGCTAATCAAGGAACCTGATTAATGTCCGAACAATATGACAAGGTGCTGGAAGAAAAACGCCATGTGTCCAGTCGTGTGAGCGATCTTTGTCGCTATATCGGATTTGGGTTGGCTGCTGTCGTATTTTTACTTCTCTCCTCCAACTCTGGCTATGCAAAAAGTGTCGCGCTTCAGCACCAGAATATGCTGCTTCTCATCGGTGGGACTGGTTGCCTTACCGTTATATTCGATTATCTACAGTTTCTCGCGGGTTACTTCACCGTCAATCGCGCGATAAATAACACAGAAAATAATTACGAATATG
>CAUZTZ010000136.1:0-10386 GCA_963582805.1 Alphaproteobacteria bacterium | reverse complement strand
GATCTGATAACCAAAATAAACGCCTCATAATCTGAAACTCCCATTATTAAGTTCCAGACCATTGAATCAATTAATGGTTAATGAGTTCTGACCCTAGAATTCCGCATCGGTATCCATTCGGGTGAGGTCATGATAGATGGCGCCGAGATTTATGGCGATGACGTGAACATCGCTGCCCGTTTGGAGGCTCTCGCGGAGCCGGGCGGCGTCTGCGTTTCCGGCCTTGTCGCCAACCAGGTGCGCCACCGCATGGACGAAGTTTCGTTCGACGACATGGGCGATCAAGAGGTCAAAAACATCGCCCAGCCAATCGACGATGAATTCAAAATTGATATTCTCGGATCTCGCCGAAAAATAATTTTCGTCGAAGGCACCGAAAGTAGTCTGGATAAGCCCCTATATAGCCTAGTGTTTCCTGGTATTTCCATCGTTGCTAAATCCAGTAGTCGAGATGTTGTGTACGCTGTAACCGGAATTCGGGGGGCTGATGGTCTGCATTGGGTTCACGCATGGGGAATCGTCGATAATGATCGGCGGTTTGACGAGGAAGTTCGCTCTCTTGAGGAGAAATGCGTCTATGCGCTTTCGGTATTCTCGGTAGAATCGATTTATTATCACCCCGAAATGCAAAAAAGACTTGCTGCCAAACAGGCGAATGTAACTGGCGATGATGCTGACGAAATGGTCAATCAGGCTAATCGAGCAGCAATCGATGCGATTCGTATCAGTATTGATCACCTCAGCATCCGCACTGCGGAAAAAGCGGTGCGCCGAGCGTACTTTAATCATATACCCAATAAGGCCGATATATCCGCTGGGGCAGACTCTATCGATGTACAGATCGACGTAGCCACCATAGTGGCCGAAGAACGCGACCGACTTACCCAGGAATTGGAAAATGAAAATTTGGAATCGATATTCGCATTTTATCCGGTTCGAGAATCTTCGGCACTTAATCAGATCGCCCATTGCCTCGGCTTTCAGGGACGAAATCAGTACGAAAAAGCTGTCTTGAATTTGTTGGTAGAGAGGCCGGAGGGTGGTGAAGGCGGGGAAGAGGACGCAATAACCTTCGTTAGGTCATTGTTCGGGTCCATCGTGGGCGACATAAACGCGGCATAAAATTGGTGGCTGTATTCAAACTTATGATGTTTTTGAAGGCAGTGTATATTTCCAACCGCCACTTGATTTGTTCCGATTTCGTACTATATCAGATTAGCCGCCTTCTTCCGACGCCAATCGCCACAGATTTTCGCCATTACCGGGGCGCATGGGGGTCAGGTTGGTGGCAGCGTAAACGGACTGGCGGGCAGATTTTCAGGCACCGCCGGTCATGTAAAAAAGCGGTATAAACCGTAAGGAACCGTTAGGAAAGCGCGTGAATCGGTATGGTCGTTTTGGCGGAAATATGTCGCACCCATGTGTTCCATCCGGGCGCGGCATACCAGGGGTGGTATGGCAGTTTGGTGCTCCCATCACAGAGCGGTGCCATGACGGACGCCCACATGGCCGACCATGCCATCCCCATGTGGGCTGCGCTATTGCGCCATTACCCGGACGCATGGCTGTCAGCCCGGGGGTGGCGTAACGGGCTGGCGGACGGAATTTTTGAGGACAATGCGCCGCAATAAATGTCCGTGGATGTCCATAAATGTCCATAAATGGTGATGATGTCCATGGCAACTCGGGTGTCGCATGTCGCACAATCGGCCATGCATCCGGCGCATATCTCGGGCGGGGTTCCGCATCCGGGGGAATGGGATTAGAATGCCACCAGCCATAATGAGAGACGGACATGCCGAGGAGATGGGACCATGGATGTAAGTGACGTTAGCAAGCCCGATTTTGAGGCCCAGTTCGCCGATGTGGCGGACATGGACGAATTCTATGAGCGCATCGAAGACATGGGCGTGGTCTGCGGCTGGCGTAAGGGCGGCGATCAGTCCCGGGACGCGGAGCCGTCATCGCCTTACAAATCGGCCCATTGGAAATACGCCCAGTGCCGGGCGGCTTTGGAGGTGGCGGCGACATTGATCAGCGCCGAGGATGCCGGACGGCGCATCCTTAATTTCCGCAATCCGATTCCGGAGAACGATCTCGGCGCATCCAGGACGCTCCTTAACGCCTATCAGCTTGTCATGCCCGGCGAAAAGGCGCCGTCGCACCGGCACACGGCGCACGCGCTCCGGGTCATACTGGATTCCAAAGACATGTATTCGGTGGTATCGGGCGAAAAGACACTGATGGAAACCGGCGACGTGGTGCTGACTCCGGGCGGCATGTGGCACAGCCACGAACATAACGGCGATCAACCCGCCTGTTGGATCGACGGGCTCGACGTGCCGCTGGTCAATCTGTTGCAGGTGCAGACCTGGGAGCCGCATCCGGACCGCTACGAGGTGGTCGAAAAAGTGTCGCAAGTGTCGCCCATGCGCTTCGCCGGCGAAGATATTCAAAGGCGGCTGGATGGAGCGGCGACGGACAAGCAAGGCTATTACGGCCCCCGGGTGCAACTGGAGGCGCCCGACATGCCGACCATCGGCATCAATGTGATGCGCCTCGAAGCCGGGCAGACGACGCGGAGCTATCGGACCAACGCCAATATCTCCTTCGCCTCCATGCAGGGATCAGGGATCACCATTATCGATGGCGAGGAGATCGACTGGAACCACGGCGATATTTTCGTGGCGCCCACCTGGCGCTGGATCGAACACCGGGCCAACGAAGACGTGCAACTGTTTTCCATGACCGATGCGCCGCTATTGGAATTCGCCAAGTACCTCAAGTTTGAAGGCAAGGATTAAAACCCGGGGGGACCTAAGGACATGACGACAGCGGCGGAAAACGAAACCCTGACCCGGGTTGGGCCGGGCACCAAGATGGGCGAATTGATGCGCCAGTTCTGGATACCGGCGGCCATGTCCTCGGAATTGGTGGCCGACGGCGATCCGGTGCGGCTCATGCTCTTGGGCGAAAAACTGATCGCCTTTCGGGATTCTTCCGGCAGGGTGGGCATCATGGATCACCGCTGCCCGCACCGTTGCGCCTCGTTGTTCTTTGGCCGCAACGAGGAAAACGGCCTTCGCTGCGTCTATCACGGCTGGAAGTATGATGTGGACGGCAATTGTTTGGAGATGGCCAACGTGCCGCCCACCCAAGACTTCAAGCAAAAGGTGAAGGCCAAAGCCTACAAGACCGGGGAACGCAACGGCCTGGTCTGGGTGTTCATGGGCGATCAATCAGCTGTGCCGGGCCTGCCGGAACACGAAGCCACGCTGGTGCCCGAAGAGCAGATGATGATCAATTTCAAGCTGCGCGAATGCAATTGGCTGCAGGCCATCGAGGGCGAGATCGATACCTCCCATCTGGGCTTTTTGCATTTTGGCAGCGTCGGCAAGGGCAATTTCGAGGGCGCCACTTTTCGCTCCACCGTCGCCAACCGAGCGCCGGAATATATCTCTAAGGAAACCGATTACGGCGCCGTTTACGCCGCCCACCGCCCAGCCGCCGAACGCCCGGGGCTAACCAATTGGCGCCTCGCCCATTTCCTGTACCCCTGCTTCGCCCTGCCGCCCCTGGCGGCGCTGGATACCAATGTCAGTTTGCGCTGCTATGTTCCCATCGACGACGAAAACACCATGTGCGTGATCCTGTTCAAAAAGGACAACCGGACGGCCGAAGATTGGGCCGAGCGCAACGCCATCGCCGGCGGCGACGATTTCCATTGCCTGCCCAATACGACAGATTGGAAGGGCCGCTTCCGGCTGCAGGAAAACAAGCAAAACGACTATTTGATCGACCGGGAAATACAGCGCACCAAATCCTTTACCGGCATCGGCGGCATTTTGTTGCAGGACCATGCCGTTGTCGAAAGCATGGGCTCCATCAGCGATCGCACGCTCGAACATCTGGCGCCGTCGGACCGGATGATCACCGAGACCCGCCGGGCGTTGTTGCGCGCCGCCGACGCTTACGCCAAGGACGGCACCTTGCCTGCCGCCGCAACCGATCCATCCGCCTTCGCCCGCACCCGCGGCGGCGCCTTTTTCACCGAAGAGGGCGCCGACTGGATCGAAGCCTATGAGGAGATCATGTCGGCGGCGCCCATCGCCAGCCGCATCGCGGCGGAATAATTCTTGTAGGGGCGGGTTTCAAACCCGCCCGCGTTCGGCCCGGCACCTCGTCTGCCTAACGCTCCGGGTTCCAGACGCGGGAGAACAGCGACACCGCGATAACGCCGCCGAACACAAATAGCCCAGCGGACACGAACGCAAACAGGGCCGCCGGGCCGGCGCCGAAAAACGCCACCGCCGCCCAGCCGCCGCCAGCCGCGACGATCAGGCGCAAGGCCCCGGCCGAGAATGGCCAGGCCATGTTGCCGGTGCCTTGGGAGGCGAAATAGAGCGCCATGCCAAGTCCGAACACGCCGTACATGGGACCGGCGATACGCAAATAGATCGCGCCGAATTCAAAGGCGCCGGCGTCGGATGTGAACAGGCCCAGCCAAAGGTTTGGCCAAATGGCGGCAGCGATGCCGATGGCGCCGGTGATGACGAAGATGGCGAGGCCGCCGGTCCAGGCGAAGGCCCGCGCCCGGGCAAACTGGCGGGCGCCGAAATTGGTGCCGACGGCGGCGGTCAACACGCCGCCGGTGCCGAACGCGATGGGGATCAGGATCAGCTCCAGCCGGCTGCCCAACCCATAGCCCGCCAGCGCCGCCGTCCCGTGTTCGGCGGCCAGGCGGGTGACGATGAGCACCGTGGCGATGGTCAAAAAGGCATTGCCGCAGGCAACGCCACCGACCTTGACAATGTCGTGGAACAACGCCGCTTGCAGCCTTGTGCCGGTCAGCGCCAAGCGCACACCGAGCCTGCCGCCGGCCAGGTAAGCGCCGAGGATGATCGCCGCCAGACCGAAGGCGGCGACCAGGGCCACCGCCGGGCCGCGAATGCCGAGCGCCGGCAGCGGCCCCCAGCCGAGGGTGAGGCCGCCGGCGAGGATAATCTGGAGGACGCTGGTGACGATCATCACGGCCGCCGGCAGCGCCATATTGCCGGTGCCGCGAATGATCGAGGCAAAGGTGTTGGCCAGCCACATGGCGATGCCGGCGCCAAACAGAATCTCGGCATAGGCGACGGCGCCGGTCAGCACCGCACCGGAGCCGCCGAGCAGACGGAACAAAGGCTGGGCGAAGATTGCGGCGATGATCAGGTAAGCCGCCGCCATGAGGAAAGCGATGACGATGGCGTGCAGGACAATGGCATCGGCGCGGGCCCTATCGCCGGCGCCGAGGGCGCGGGCAACGGCCGAGGAGATGCCGCCGCCCATGGCGCCCGCCGACATCATCGACATCAAGGTCTGGACGGGAAAAACAATTGCGAGGGAGGCAAGTGCGATGATGCCCAATTGGCCGACGAACCAGGCGTCGGCGATGGTGACCAGGGTTTGGATGGTCATGACCACGATATTGGGCGCCGCCATGCGACTGATGAGCGGCGCGATGGGAGCATTCAACAGCGCGCGCAATCGGGGATTATCCGCTGCTTGCATGGAACCGTAGCCTTTTTAAGGTTTTGGCGGCACCAGAACCAGCGCGCCGCCGAACAGGGCAGCAGCGATTAAAGGCAACACATCGGGCAGGGTCAACAGCCATGATGCCACCGCCGCCGCTCCGAGCCATGCCAGGGGCACGAAGCCGTGGAGTGCCGCCGCCCGGCGCGGGACCAGGAGAAAGGCGCCGAGGGTCAATAGCGCCAACGGCGCCGGCGACAATCCGAAGGCCGGGCTCGATGGCCAGGCCATGTCGGTGAATAGACCGAGGGTTGGATAGAGGAGCAATGAAGCGGCTATCAAAGTCAGCCCGCACCAGCCGCGAAGGCTGCGCTGGAAGCGGAATTCGAGGCGGCTCCTAAGGGCGCCGGAGAAAGCGATCAGGCAGCCCTCGGCGGCGAACAGGACGGCGAAGGCGGGGGCGGCGAAATTGATGGGAGCGTAAAGGATCCAATGAAAGGCAAGCCCGGTCCATATCCAGAAGACGGCGAGGATGGTGGCCACCGTCCGCCCGCTGCCTGGACCGGGGCGGAAAATGGCGAAGACAAGCAGCAGCCCTAAGCCATAGGCGGCAAACTGGGCCGGCCAGATGAAGGAATTATATTGACCGAGAATACCGAGATATACCTCCCGGCTGAAGGGGATCATGGCCTAAAGTTTTTCCACGTCGGCCAGCATGCGGCGGCGAAAGGCGGCATCGGGCAGCGGCCCCCGCCCGGCACCCATGTTCTCTTCCATGTGGGCAAGCTGGGAGGTGGCCGGGATGGCCAAGGTGACGGCGGGGTGGGAGACCACGAATTTGAGGAAAACTTGCGCCTAGTTTGCGGCGCCGATTTCCTTGGCCCAGCCGGGCAGGGGGCTGGATGCGTAGGCATCGAACAGACCGCCGCGCTGGAACGGGCGGTTGATGATTACGCCCAAGCCCTTCTCGGCGGCCAGCGGCAGCAGCCGTTGCTCTACCTTGCGGTCGATCATGTTGTAAGTGAACTGGACGAAATCGATGGGCTTGGTGGCCATGATCTCCTCGAAATCCCCATGCCGGCGGCCGTGGCTGGTGGTGATGCCGATATAGCGAACCCGGCCCTTGGCCTTCCAATCCAAAAGGGTTTCCAGATGGGCTTCCCAATTCAAGAGGTTATGAATTTGCAAAAGATCAAAGCGCTTTTCGCCCCACAGGGTTTCCGATTTTATCATTTGCGCGATGCCGTGGCTTTGCAGCGGCGTCCACACCTTGGTGGCGGAGAACAGGCGGCTCCGGTCGGCGGCGCGGCCAAGACCGTAGCCGATCACGGCTTCCGAAGACCCATACATGGGCGACGAATCCACCAGCCTGCCGCCGCCGTCGAAAAACGCCTGCAGGACAGACGCGCGGGCATCGCGCATGGCCCGGTCCCGGCCGACGTTGAAGGTGATGTACGATCCCATGCCGATCACCGGCAATCGCTCGCCGCCCGCAGATATGGGCCTTGTGTGCATGGCGGGCTTGGCGGCCAGAGCAGGGGCCCAACTGGCGGCGGCGGCCAGCGAACCAAGGAATGTGCGGCGGCTCAGATATCGCATCCTTCCAGTCTGCCACGTCCGGCGTTCGATTTGAAGGCGCGGCACCGGATTGTGATTGGGGACTTAGCGTCCGTTTTCGTCGATACGGCGGGCGGCAAAAATATCTTCCGCCGCACCGGCTTTGGGAGGGTAGATCCGTTGCTCGTTGATCATGCGCTTGCGCGCGTTGGCCTCGGCCCCGGTCGTTTTCACTTGCCGCTCCCAGCCTTCGGAATACATCGCACCGTATTCCCCGAGATCGATACAGGTGGTGTAGTTTGGCTGCCGGTAGGGACGCAAGGGCAGCCCCAGCAAATCCCGCGCCGCATTGTATCCCGCGTATTTCCCCATGGTCCCGGCATGCTGACACGACATCAGCGCCACATGGGTGTCATCGGCGGCGGCGTGGGCCATGTCGCCGGCGGCGAAGATATCGGTCCGGCCTTTGACCGAGAGGTTATCGTCCACATGCAATCGGCCCATCTCATCCAGGGTCCCGCCGATGTCCGCGCCCAACGGGCTCGCTTCCAATCCGGTGGCGACGATCACACTTGCGGTCTTGATGCGGGTGCCGTCGTCCAGGGTCAGATGGTCCGCCGCCGCCGCTTGGACCTGACGCCCCAAAAGGGTTTCAACTCCGGCTTCGTCCAAGGCTTCAGTAATGACCGGGCGGGGATTGTCGCCGATGTCGGGACCGATCACCGGCGCCCTGTCTATGAGGACAATTTTTGCATCCTTGGCGGCATCCGTATTTCCGTGGGCGTCGATGCGGGTGCGCATTTCCAAGGCCAATTCGATGCCGGTGATGCCGGCCCCAATGATCACGAAAGTACCGGAACCGGGCGCCGAGCCGCCGTTGGTTATGCGCTGCAAGTGCTCATCGAAAGCAACGGCGCCGTCATAGCTATCGATATTCCAGGAATTTTCGGCAAAGCCCGGCACCGGCGGCGATTTGAGCCGGCTACCCGCCGTCAAGATAAGCCGGTCATAGGAAACGGTTTCAGGTTCCCCATTAGGGGCGTTGAGTTGCACCGTCCGCGCCACCGGATCGATGGCGCGTGCCTCGGCGCACTTAAAAGGAATTCCGGCGGCATCGAAAATCGGGCGCAAGGGCTCGCGGAGGTTTTGCGGGTTTACCTCATAGAGCCTGGGCCGCATGGTGATGTATTCGGAATTGGACACGACGGTGACGGCAGTTTCGCCGCCATGCTGGCGCACCTGATCGGCCCCATTGAGCGCCGCGCTAAGCCCGGCAAAGCCGCCGCCGATGACGAGGATGTTTTGCATGCTATTTCCTTTTCCCTACGAATCGGTGCGCCGCGCCTGGGCGCGGGTTTCGAACCAGTCGCGGGACGCCTGTTTGATCTGAGCCGGCACAACTTGGCCGACGCTTTTGTCCAGATCGGCGAGGCTGCGGGCGCCAAGAACGCCCCGCATCTTAAGCTCCGCCTCCTGCATCAAGGCATGAATTTGGCAGACGCTGCTGGTCACCCGGTCCGGCGGATTGCCATCGTAGAGGATGCAGTTGCCCCTGATCTCCTTGCATTTGAACAAAGGCTGGCCGCCTTCGACGGCGTCGACGACCTGGAGGACGGATATATCGCCCTTAGGTTTCGCCAGCCGAAAACCGCCGCGCACGCCTTCCGCCGAAATGACCAGCCCGGCCTTTTCCAGTTTGGTGAACAATTTGGCGACAAAGGACGGCGAGATGCCTTGATACTCGGCCAGGTCCTTGGCGCTCGGCGGCGCCCGGTCCGCTGCCTCGGACAGGTGCAAAAGGCAATGCAGCCCATATTCAACGCTACTGCCATAGAGAGCCATGAGCGGACCTTAAATTATTAACTACGATTAAATTAGTCGTAGTTAATAACCGAATGTGACTTGGACCGCAAGAGCGTATTTGGGGCGGGCCTTAAAACGGCTCGAAATCTTGCAGCGCGGGCATGACTTTTTCGCCGAACAGGCGGATCGAACGCATCAGGTCATCTTCCGGCAAGTCGGAGAAATTGAACTCGCCCATGAAGGTGTTGAACAGACCCTTGGCGGCGGCATCGTGCAATTGTTCGGTCACCGTTTGCACCGAGCCGACAAACACAAGCTGGTTCGCCAGCAAATATTCGGGATCGAACAAGTTGGCCATGATCTTGGCGGCGCCGTCTTCGCCGCGGGCATTGAAGCGCTCGGCGTGGATGGCGACCCGCTCTTCGAAGCTTTGATCGCCCTCGGCCGGCGCCAGGAACCCTTCGTAGGCGCGGCTGGCGCGAAACAGTGCCGTATCCAGGGCCTTGTCGTCGCTCTCGTCTACATAGACCACCGTCGAATAGGCGATTTTGGGCCGGTAGTCCCAGCCCGCCTTGTCCCAGTCTTCCAGATATTTGCGGTAGCGGGGCGCCGCTTCGTCCCTCGGGAAGACCAGGAAATAGCCGGTGTTCATGCCGTTGGCGGCGCAGAACTCCAAGGTTTCGGGATCCCGGCTCTGCATCCACATGGGCGGGTAGGGCTTTTGCACGGGCTGCACCGAAAGGGTCGCGCTTTCCGTTTTGTGGTTCTCGCCGATGAAGGTGAAGGGCTGCTCCTCGCCATAGGCGGCGCGCAGGTAATCGAGATATTCCAGGGTCGGCGATTTGCGGTAATTGTAGTCGAGGCCGAAAGGCTCGAAATATTTGGCGTTGATGCCCGGCACCAGACCGACCTCCAGCCGCCCGCCGAGCATCTGATCGACGATCGCGATTTCCTCGGCGAGGCGCAGCGAATTGTAGAGCGGCACGACGTAGCCCATGGGGCCGACGCGCATATGCTTGGTGCGGGCGCCGGCGCCGACCGCAAACAGGCTGGGCGACGACATCCAGCTTTCGTGGGGAACGAAATGATGCTCGACGCAGAAGGCGTAATCGAAGCGGAGATCGTCGCACAGCTCCAACTCGCGCCAGAGCTGCTCATATCGGTCGTGCGGTGTCATGCCGGGCTTGCCCCAGACGTGGGAAAAATGGGCAAATTTCATGGCGTCCCCCCTTATTGTAATCGCCAGTTACGCTTAACGTTTTTATTGGGCGGGTTGCGCCGCCTCCGCTTCCCTGGCCAATCTCGGTACCGGGTTCTCGTTGATCGGAAAATGCACGAAAGCCGCCGCCACGCCCAGGAATATTCCGCCATAGAAGATGGGATTGTAGTTGCCGATGCTGTCATAGACCACACCGCCGAGCCAAATGCCCAGGAAGCTGCCGATCTGATGGCTGACGAAGGTAAAGCCGACCAGGGTCGACATATATTGGGTGCCGAATATCTGCGCCACCAGCC
>CAUZTZ010000135.1:0-10407 GCA_963582805.1 Alphaproteobacteria bacterium | reverse complement strand
CTCCTGACTATCGCTTATTATGGACATGGAGGGGTTTGTAGCGCTTTTTTTTGGGTAGTTAAAGACATCTGCCGTGGCGCTTGAGATTTGGCCCGGCGGCCGTTATTCAATCGTCGTCCGGGGCGCGGGGAAGTTCGATCCAAAATTCCGATCCTTGGCCTTCGGAGCTTTCAAATCCGATTCGGCCATTCATCTGCTCAACGATTTGCTTTGATATTGTGAGCCCGATCCCGGTGCCCTTGATCTCACCCGCCTCGCGGCCCAGGCGATTGAACGGCTCGAACAATTGATCCCATTTTGCCGCCGGTATTCCTGATCCCGTATCGCGCACAACGATGCGTAATGCGGCCGCGCCTGCGGCCTCCTCGGCCGTAAGCGTGACGATGCCGCCGTCGCGGTTATATTTGATCCCGTTGGAAATGAGATTGAGCAGCACTTGGCGGGTTCGCGCCCGGTCTGCAAAGGCCAACGGCAGATCGGTCGCGCCGAGCTCGTTGAACAGCGCGATCTTTCTCTCCTTGGCTTCGGCGGTCATCATACCGACGCAGTCGCCGATGATATCGGTGATCGAAACCGGCTCCAGCTTGAGCTGGAGGCGGCCGGTTTCCGCCTTGGAAAGTTCCAAAACGCGCTCGATAAGATCCAAAAGATGCTGTCCGCTTTTGACGATCTGGCCGGCAAATCGGAACTGCTTTTCCCGGGGAACCTCGACCGCGGCGTCACACAGCAGCTGACCAAATCCTAAAATGGAGTTGAGCGGCGTGCGCAATTCATGGCTCATGGAAGACAGAAACTCGGTTTTTGCCCGGTTGGCCTGTTCCAGCCGTTTGATCAACAACGAGCGACCAACCTGCAGTTCGGCCATGTGCCTGTAGGAGTTGTTCGAGTTGCGGGCGATAACATAGACCGCCATCGTGAACAGCAGCAGAATGATACCCATGGCAACCGACACCTCGCGCCCCTCGGTCATGAAACGGATCGCCAATGGCACCACCGACGGCACCGTGTGGGCATAAAATGCCGGCAGCCATGCGGCATAGTTTGCCGCCGCTCCCGCCACTAATCCACCGATCACAAAGGCCAAAAATACCTGATATTCGGGCATGTCCGGCGGAAAAAACAGGACCCCGGCCAACCCCCAGAGTAGCCCGTTCAAGGCAACGGCGATCGTGTAACGATTGGCAAAATGCAGCAAATTGCCATGATCGGATGGCCGGCCCGCGATGCGCGCAAAATACACAAGCCGCGCGAAGTTCGATACATTGAGAACCACGAGCCATCCGGCGAGAAGATTCCAGTCCACGGCATTGCGCAAAAGCACGACCACGATTACCGATAGGATCGAGCTGGTTATCAGCGGAATCCGGTATTTTTCCTTAAAAATCTCGATGAGATGGGTCTGCACCAACTGGCCGCGCGGATGCAACGGATCGGCCCCCATACCGGGCGCCGCGTCAGCATTTTGATCGTCAGTTTTATTCAGCATATCAACCGGTTCAGCGGATAAGAAACGTTGGCGCAGCTTTAGCACAATTCGCGCGCCGGCAAAACGGCAGCGCGCAGATTTGATCAGGGCTTTTCGGCCCGGATGGCAACCGAATAAACCACGGAAAATTCGGTATGGTCTTGAATTGCAGCGCCGCGAAAGCCCGCAGCGGCAATCGCGGCCGCCATGTCGCTTTCTTCGGGTACGCCGCCGAGCGAGGTGTTGTAGGACTGCGGATCGGTGAGTATCTCCGCCGGCAAGGGGCCGGCGCGGACCAGATCGCGGGCGATGAGGCGCCCGCCCGGCTCCAGGATACGGAATATCTCATCAAGGGCGCGGCCTTTGTCGGCGGCGAGATTGAGCGATGCATTGGCAACCACCAGATCGGCCGAGCCGGAAGCCAACGGCAAACGTTCCAAATCCGATGCCATAAATTGGATGTTATTCTCTGCCATCCGGGTGGCGGCAGCGGCGGCGCGGACCAGCATTTCCGGCGCCAGATCGATGCCCAAAATCATGCCGATCCCCGCATGGCGCCCGGCCAGATACAAGGCGTCGAGCCCGGCTCCGCAGCCGAGGTCAACCACGCGCTTTGCCGAACCCGGCTCCAACCCGGCAAACGGAAATCCGCAACCGGAATAGGACGCCGCCAAATCATCGGGAAGCTGGTCGAGCCAATCGTCCGGATAGCCGGCGGCGCGCATCTTGTCGCTGCCGCCGAGTGGGAATGCGCCATCGCGGGCCATCGCGCCATAGCGCCGCCCGATCTGCCGTTTTAACTCGCGCTCCCAATCGCTGGGAGGCTCAGGCCCGGCCAACAGTTAGTGCGGCATATGGTCCGGGTTCCAGAAGGTGCCCGAACGGACCATGCCGGCAATGCGCTCGCCATGCTCAATCCAGCAGTTCTCATTGAATTTGGCCTGTTCCTCCGGGTCGAAGTCGACGCGCTCGACGCGGGCTTCCCATTTGCCGTCACCCAGATAATCGACCACCGCATAGGCGGGGCGCGGATCGCCGTCCCAGCTCATGCCGACGGCAGCGGCGCAGACCACGGTCTGCGGCCGTCCGTCCTTGTCCAGATTGCGGACCGAGGGTCCGTGGATATGCCCATGCGCCATAATATCGGCGTCAAATCCCTTGAGCTTTTCGGCCAGTTCGTCGTCGGTCAGGCGGAACGGAAAGGCATCGGCGTCGCCGATATCGTAGGGCGTCGCGTGGTAGACATGAAAATCATGGCCCATTTCCGGGGTATAGGTCATTGAGAACGGGCGTTTCTGAAGCCAGGCAATCTGCGCCTCGCCGAGCCGCTCGCGGGTCATGCGCGCCATGCGGAACATCCATTCCTGGTGCGGGCTTTTTGGCTTCATGGTTTCGTACAGACTGTGCGCCGACCAAAGGTCAACATTGCCGGCAAGGACATCGATTTCGGGGCGGTCCATCATGCGCTGGACAATGGCATCCGGCTCCGGCCCGAGCCCGACCAGATCGCCAATAACGATGATTTTGTCCGGACTTTCTTTTGCGACCTCGGCTTCCACCGCATCCAATTGTGGTATTTGCCCGTGGATATCCGAATAAAGGCAATATCTCATTTTCATGGTGTTTTCCTTTCCTCTGCCCCGGCAGATCAATTTGCAAACTGTCGGCGCCTATAAGCAGACGCCGCGTCCTTGCATTTTATATACCAAAACCGGGCTCGGCGCGGCAAACGCAAATATTGCCAATACCCCTTGTAAACGTGCCGATTTGGGGGTAAACGGCGGGCCGCACAATCCACATAAACTTGAACGAACGGGTAGCCATGACCGGCGATAGCGAACTACATCCTTACCGAACCCATACCTGCGGTGAATTGCGCCTCGAAGATGCCGGCCAACGGGCGCGGCTTTCGGGCTGGGTGCACCGCAAGCGCGACCACGGCAATCTTCTGTTTCTGGATTTGCGCGACCATTACGGCCTTACCCAATGCGTCATCGAGGCGACCGGGGCATTGTTCGCCGAAGTGGAAGCCGCGCGCCCGGAAAGCGTCATCACGGTGACCGGACCCATCGAAAAGCGCTCCGACGAAACCATCAATTCGGATCTGCCGACCGGGGCCGTGGAACTGCGCATCGAAGACTTCACCCTTGAATCCGAGGCCGAAGTTTTGCCCATCATGGTTTCGGGCGAGGCGGATTTCCCGGAAGATTTGCGCCTTCGTTACCGCTTTATCGATCTTCGCCGCGAAGAGGTGCACGCCAACATCCTGTTGCGCAGCCATGTTATTTCGTCGATCCGGACGCGCATGACCGATCAAGGGTTCCAGGAAATCCAGACGCCGATATTGACGGCGTCGTCACCGGAAGGGGCCCGGGATTTTCTGGTCCCGAGCCGCCTGCATCCGGGCAAGTTCTACGCCTTGCCGCAGGCGCCGCAGATATTCAAGCAACTGCTGATGGTCGGCGGCTTTGACAAGTATTTCCAGATCGCCCCCTGTTTCCGCGATGAAGACGCCCGCGCCGACCGCTCGCCGGGCGAGTTCTATCAATTGGACATGGAGATGTCCTATTGCACTCAGGACGATGTCTTCGATGCGCTGGAGCCGGTGCTGCACGGCGTCTTCGAGGAATTCGCCGGCGGCAAGGCGGTGACCCCGCTGCCGTTTCCGCGCATCCCTTACGCAGAATCCATGCAGAAATACGGCTCCGATAAGCCCGATCTTCGCAATCCCATCGAAATGAGCGATGCAACCGATACTTTCCGGGGCTCAGACTTCAAAATATTCGCCGGCATGATCGACAAGAACCCGGAGGTTCGGGTGTGGGCGATCCCGGGTCCGGGCGGCGGCTCGCGCGCTTTTTGTGACCGCATGAATTCCTGGGCTCAGGGCGAAGGCCAGCCGGGTCTCGGCTATATATTTTTCCGTGACGGTGAAGGCGCCGGGCCGGTTGCCAAAAACATCGGGCCCGAGCGCACCGAAGCTTTGCGCAACGAATTGGATTTGAAAGACGGCGATGCGGTGTTTTTTTTCGCCGGCGTGCCGAGGGATTTCGCGCCCTTCGCGGCGGCAGCGCGCATCAAGGTGGGCGAAGATTTGGAACTTTGCGAGGCGGACGTGTTCCGTTTCTGCTGGGTCAACGATTACCCCATGTTCGAAATGGACCAGGACACCGGCAAGATCGCATTCAGCCACAACCCGTTTTCCATGCCCCAGGGCGGGCTCGAGGCGTTGGACGGCGATGACCCGCTAGCCGTGCTTGCCTATCAGTACGACATCGTTTGCAACGGCATTGAGCTGTCCTCGGGCGCCATCCGAAACCACCGCCCCGATATCATGTACAAGGCTTTCGATATCGCCGGCTATGGGCGCGACGTGGTGGAGCGCGAATTCGGCGGCCTGCTCAACGCTTTTAAGTTCGGCGCCCCGCCCCATGGCGGCTCGGCGCCGGGGATCGACCGCATTGTCATGCTGTTGGCCGATGAGCCCAATATCCGCGAAGTGATCGCCTTCCCGATGAACCAGCAGGCCGAAGATTTGCTGATGAACGCGCCATCGGAAATCACGCCAGAGCGTTATAAGGAACTGCACATCAAGGCCGATTTGCCAAAGGTAAGGGCCAAGAAAGACGATGCCGAGTAAACCTGAGCCCGAGATCGAGGCGATTATTTCGCCACTGTCGCCGGCGCCCCGGTGACGGCTGGCGTATGGTCAATAAAAGCTTTTATTCGCAATACTAGGCAAATTTTCTAGAGGCTGTAGTTCTTGGCGCGCAGGCTCAGCGCCGGCAGTTTGAAGGCCGATGATGCCTGCGACCGCTCTTCCCCAAGTTCCAGCTCCGCCGGCAGATCGGGGATTTGCTCGATCGAATACAGCAATTCCAGGATCAATCGCGTCCGTTCGATGATTCTTGGATCATCGGATTTGTGGTCCATTTCGAATTTGAGGCGCCGGCGCCAGACATTGGTGTAATCCCGAGCCCGGTCGGGACGGGCCTTTTCACCGGTCAGGGCGCCGATGGTATCGTCGAAATTGGGCATCAGCTCCGATTGAAAGGCCAACTGCGCATACTGATCGCGCGGCAAATATCCGGCGAAATAGAGATCGAAACTCAAATCCACCATTTCACGTGGGCTAATCCGGTGCACATCATAGGTTCTGGAAATATCGTGGAGGCTGAGGCTGCGGCCGGCGGTGATCGCGGCATCGGGGTCCCGGAATCGGGGCTCGATGCGCGCGCCGCCTGCCGCATCCCGCTGATTGTTGCCATCGCGCGCCAGCATGCCGGTCTGCCGCCCGCTTAACCGGCTGCCCGGACCAGCTGGGCGGCATCGCCATTTCGCACCGACCGCCGATTGTGAAATTCGGGGATATCGCCGGAAACCTTGAGCTGCTTGATGGTGTACATCGCCTGATCGGCGCTGGCGATTAAGCTCGCCGCGCTATCGCCGCCCTGAAAGGCCTGTATGCCGAAGCTGGCGCTGATCTCGATCCTCTCGTTGTTCCACAAGACCGATGACTGGTTGAGCAATTGGTTTAAGGTTTCCGCGCGGACAAGGCCGTCTTCGCGGTTGGTACCGGTCAAGATGACCGCGAATTCGTCGCCGCCGAGGCGCCCGACCACGTCCATTTCCCGGATATTATCGCGCAATACTTTTGCCACCTGGCGCAGCACATCGTCGCCGGCGGCGTGCCCGTGGGTATCGTTGACCGGTTTGAATTCGTCCAGGTCCACGTAGACCAGCACGCCTTCCTCTTCCTGGCGCTCAGCCCGCGACAGGGCGCGATTAAGTTCAAGCTCGAAGCCGCGGCGGTTGGCAAGCTGGGTCAGCTCGTCGGTGGTCGCCAGTTGCTCCAGATGCACAATCCGCACCGCCTGTTCAGCCACCGTCGCCTTCAAAATTTCGGCTTCGGTCAGGATGATATCGATCGCATTCAGGAGCGTGCTTTGGCCGCTCTGTTCCGCTTTATCGGCGCCGAGACGCACCGGGATAAATGGAAGAAGCTCGCGCAATCGCCTGGAAATATCGGCAAGGCTGATTGCCGCGTTGGATTGGGCGTCCTTGACCGCCACCGCACTTGTATTCACCTGGTATTCCTTTCGAGCCTCGGGCCCATATTTTTTCGTTGCCTTCCTTAGTAAAGGAAAACATTTACAATCGCCTTAACGGAGCAAACATTGTGCCATCCGGCGTAATTTATTAATTAATTTAAAAACAATGAGTTATGATCGTTATTTAAAGTAAAATATAAATAATAATTGGCAGCAATTGAAGCGGCCCGGCAAATTTATCCAACCTTGCCGCCGGCCAGTCGCCGAGAATTGATCGCGATTGTTTGCCGCGCTGGGTGCGCGCGCTATCATTGGCCGGAAAAATGAATAGGATGGCCGCATGCATAACGGCGTAAAAATGATCAAATCACCGGCAATTTTGGGCGCAACCAGTTGGGCGGCGATTTCGCTCATTGTTATGTTCGTTACCGCCGTCCCGGCCGAGGCGCAGGGGCGCGGTAAGCTGACGCCGCACCGGGCCGTCTACGGGATGTTCCTGGCCGGCACCTCGAGCGCCCAGGCGCCGTCGGCAATCCGCGGCGTCATGTCCTATGCGTTTCGCGATAAGTGCGATGGCTGGCAGACCGATACCAAGGTACTGCTGCGCACCACCCACGGCTCCGGCCCTGAGGTGAAAAACGTGCGCATCCTGAAAACCTGGGAGGCCAAGGACGGCCGTGGTTATCGTTTCGGCTTCACCGAAACCCATGGCGGGCGGGAACGCGCGCGCATCAAGGGCGTCGCCGTGCTGGATGAAAATGGCGGCGTTGCAGAATACACCAAGCCGGTACCACGCCGCATTACCTTACCGCCCGGGACCTTGTTTCCGGCGCGCCATATTGCGGCGCTGATCAAGCGCGCCGAGGCGGGCGGCGGCCATTTTGGCAAAGTGGTTTTCGATGGCACGGCGGACAACGAGCCTTATCACGTGAGCGCCGTCATTGGCGCGCCGGAAAAGCTGGAAGCGCGCCGGCCTTACTTGAAAAAAATTCTCCGGGGCGCCAAAAGCTGGAAGGCGCGGCTGGCCTATTTCCCGGTGGCGGCGGCGGCCAATACGCCGGAGTTCGCGCTCAATATCTTTTACCGCGAAGACGGCATCATCGAACGCATGTTGCAAGATTATGGCGACCATGTGGTCGAAGCGCGGCTCAACCAGATCGAAATGTTGCCGAAAGACGCCTGCGCGGTCCGTTAGGACTATCTATTCGCGCAGCAGCGAGCGGCCTTTTTTGATGGCGGTGCCGCCGAATTTCTCGCGCACCGCGTTCATGGCGTTCTCCACCTTGGCATAGGTTTCGACGCGGCGGTCCAAAAGATCCGGCAGGTCTGCGTCTTGCGCCTCGGCAAAGCCGCTGGCGCCGATACCGATCAGGCGGAACGGGCGGCCATCGGCCTCTTTTTCCAGCAACGGGCGCGCCTGGCGGTATAATACTTCCGCCAATTGGGTCGGCGCGGCGAGACTGCGCGAGCGGGTCAGAATTTGAAATCCCGATGTCTTTAATTTCAAGGTTACCGTTTTCGCCGCCAGATCGCGGGCCTTTAGGCGCCGCGCGACGGTCTCGCATAGCGGCCATAGCCTGCCGCTCAACGCCTTCGCGCCTTTAATGTTGGTGGCGAACGTGGTTTCGGCGGAAACGCTTTTGGCGTTGCCGTGGGGATTGACGCCGCGCAAATCCAGGCCCTTGGACAGATGCGCCAGGCGCCCGCCGATGACACCATAATGCTTGATCAATTCGCCCTCGCCGCACGCTGCCAGCTGGCCGATGGTTTTGATGCCGCTCCGTTGCAGCTTGGCCTTCAGCATCTTACCGACGCCCCAAATAGCGCCCACCGGCATGGGTGCCAACAGCGCCAATGTCTCGGCCCGGCCGATCAGCTGAAAGCCGCGCGGTTTGTCCATGTCCGAGGCCAGCTTGGCCAGAAACTTGTTGTGGCTGAGCCCGACCGATGCGGTCACGCCGATCTCATCCTCGATCCGGGTAATCAAGCGCGCCAGGGTTTGCGCCGGGCTGCCGCCATGGAGCCGCTCGGTGCCGCTCAAATCCAGGAACGCCTCGTCGACCGATAACGGCTCGACCAGTGGTGTTGCGTCCAGCATCATGTCCCGGATTTGACTGCCGACGCGGCGGTAAAGCTCCATATCGGGCGAGATGATCACCGCCTCGGGGCAGACTTTACGCGCCTGAAACATGGGCATCGCCGAGTGCACGCCCTTAAGGCGCGCGATGTAACAACAGGCGGCGACCACGCCCCGTTTTTGGCCGCCGACGATGACCGGTTTGTTGGCCAGTTCCGGGCGCTCGCGTTTTTCGACGCTGGCATAAAAGGCGTCGCAATCGATATGGGCGATGGCCAGATCGTGCAATTCCGCATGCGCCAATATCCGGGGCGACGCGCAGTCCTCGCAGCGGTCCGGCGGCTGGAGCGGGCCGGCTTGGCTGGCGCCGCAATCTCTGCAAATGGCAGGGCTCATGGCGCTTGTCCGGGTTCGCCCCATAGCCATGCGGCGCCGCGAACGCCGCTGGAATCGCCATGCAGGTTGGCCACAAGTTTGGTATCGACGCGATCCGAAAACACCCATTGGCCCCACATCTTTGGCACCAAAGTATACAATTGCCCGATGTTCGATAATCCGCCGCCGAGGACAATCACGTCCGGGTCGAGAATATTAATGACGTGGGCCAGGGATCGCGCCAGGAGGCTCGCATATTGCTCAAGGCTGCGCATCGCCGCGTCATCACCGCCGCCCGCCATGGCCGCGATATCCTCGGCAGATTTGCCGCCCGGCGCGTGGGTTTCATGAATACGCGCCAGTCCGGCTCCGGACAGATAGGTCTCGATACAGCCCGCCCTTCCGCAATAACAGGGCTGGGCTGGCGGTGCATTACCGCCGGGCCAGGGCAGGGGGTTATGACCCCATTCGCCGGCAATGCCGTTGGCGCCTTGCAATAGGACGCCATCGATCACGATCCCGGCGCCGACCCCGGTGCCGAGAATGACACCGAAAACCACGTGCGCGCCGGCGCCGGCGCCATCGATGGCTTCGGAAAGGGTGAAACAGTTGGCGTCGTTGGCGCAGCGAACCGGCCTTTTGATGCGGCCTTCCAAATCCCGGTCCAGTGGCTGGCCGATCAACCAGGTGGAATTGGCGTTCTTGACCAGCCCGGTGGCCGCCGAAATGGTGCCCGGAATGCCGATACCGACGCGGCTCGCGGCGCCCAGTTCGCGCTCCGCATCAACGATCAATGCGGCGACGGCGTCCAGTGTCGCGGTATAATTGCCCTCAGGCGCATCGATGCGCCGGCGCAACATCTCGCCGCCGTCTTCGGCCAGGGCCGCGATTTCGATCTTGGTACCGCCGAGGTCGATGCCGATGCGCATAATAGGGTTCCGTTCGCTGTGTTACGGAATTGTTGCGCTGATTTGGTATCGGTGCAAGAGGGCTCGCCCGATTGGATTATCGGAACCGCCTAACCCCAAAAGAAGGAAGGATGCGGTGCCCCCAGGCTGAACCGCATCCTTCTTCCCCCGACGTCCTCTCCGGCGGCATAGCGGCCGAGAGAGGGAGGTCTGCCCCCCAGAGCAGACCTCTCAGTAAACTTCGTCTTGATGCATAACCGGCCGAAATTCGCCATTGATGAACCGGGCGCCAGGAAAACGGGTTTCGTCCTCCGGCGGCGTCAGCTCGGAAATTTTGTGGATCGTCGCATTAATGAACTGCATTTCCGCAATGCGCAGCGCAATGGAACTGTTGGGCGCTGAAACAATCCCAATTCTTCGTTCGTCAGGAGCATCGTGCTCCGAATAATAGACCGTATACATACACACCCCCGTATGACCCATTCCCCATTCGACTTCCCCTCGGTGGTGCCGGTGTTTTCGGCTGGCTCA
>CAUZTZ010000134.1:0-10412 GCA_963582805.1 Alphaproteobacteria bacterium | reverse complement strand
TGGGCGATTTGATCGAAGGCAAGTTGATCGATGCGATCCGTTCGGTGGCGGCGGGCATGACCCTGGACGAGCTGCACGAAAACCGCGGTAAGTTCGTTGCCGATGTTGGCGCCGGGCTTACCGAAACCTTGGCGCGCAATGGCTTGGAGCTGGATTCGGTGTCGCTCACCGGGCTCGATCAGACGCCGTTCGCGGCCCTCGACGAAAACAACGCCTTCAACGCCGTCGGCATGCGCCGTCTGGCCGAGGTGGTGGCGAAATCGAAAAAAGACCGGGCCGAGATCGATGCCGATGCCGACGTGTCGGTGCGCCGCGCCGCCATGGAAGCGGCCCGCCAGACATTGGAAATTGATTTGCAGGAGCAGGAAGCCCAGATTTTCCAGGTCCAGAAGATCGAAGAATTGAAGGCCGCGCAATTGGCCGAAGTGGCCAAGCGAAAAGCCGACGGCGAGAGCGAGGCGGCCCATGCCCGCATCGAGATGGAACAGAAAATCCGCACCGCCGATATCGCCCGCGAGCAATCCGTTCGCACCGCCGAGATCGCCAAGGAGCGGGAATTGAAAGCCGCTGAGATCGCCCACGAATTGAACGTGGAAATGGCCAATCAGGACCGCCAGATCATCCTCGCGCAAAAGTCACAGGAGACCAACAAGGCGCGGGCGCTAGCCGATCTGACCATGGCCGACGCAGTCAAGGCGTCCGAGGAAATCTCCACCGTCAGGCGCCTGTCGGAGGCCGACCGGCGCAAACAATTGGCGCTCATGGAGGCCGAGCAGAAGGCCGAGATTGCCGGCACCCATATGCGCATCCAGGCCAAGGCGGAACAGGATACGGCCGGCGCCAAGGCGGCCGCCGCGCTGGAGCTCGCCAAGGGCGATGCCGCCGCGCAAAACGTCCGCTCGGCAGCCAGAAAGGTGGAAATGGTCGCCGAGGCAGACGGCCAGCGCGCCCTCACCGAAGCGGAAAACACCATCAGCGACCGCCTCGTGGTGATGCGCATGAACCGCAACCGGCTGGAGGCGCTGCCCAAGATCGTCGCCGAAATGGTCAAGCCGGCGGAGAAAATCGATTCCATCAAAATCCACCACGTGACCGGTCTCGGCGCGCGGCCCTCAGCCGGCGATGGCTCCGGCGATGGCGCCGGCGCCTCGGGCGGCAAATCGGTGATTAATCAGGCGATGGATTCGATCCTCGACATGGCGGTGCAGTTGCCGGCCCTGAAGAAGATCGGCGAAGAGATCGGTTTCACCGTCGATGGCAGCATCGCCGGCGCCGTCGAGGGCATGCTGGAATCGTCGGAGAAAGGCAAACCCGACACCGGCGGGCACTAGACCATGGCCGATACCAGCGACGAAGAGTTCTTCAAAGAAAGAGGCTTCGGCATCCGCCTCGGCTATGGCGCGCGCCCGGCATTGATCATTATCGATATGATCAACGCCTTTACCGACAAGGACATGCCGCTCGGCGCGCCGTTGGAGGATCAGATCGACGCCATCACGCCTTTGTTGGAGACCGCCCACGAGCGGGGTTTGCCGGTGTTTTTCTCCACCGTCGCTTACGAATATGACGATCTTCGCGACGCCGGTATCTGGGGCCTGAAGATGAAAGGCTCGGCCACTTTGCGCGCCGGCACAGACAGCGTTGAAGTGGATGAGCGGCTTCCCGTTTTGCCCGCCGACACCATCGTGAAGAAGAAATATGCGTCCTGTTTTTTCGGCACCGATCTGGTGGCGCAATTGAACGCGCGTTCCATCGATACGCTGATCATCACCGGCTGCACCACGTCGGGCTGTGTGCGCGCCACCGCCGTCGATGCGGTGCAATCGGGGTTCCGCCCGATGGTGGTGCGCCAGGCGGTGGGCGACCGCTCAGCTGCCGCCCACGATCAAAGCCTGTTCGATCTGGATGCCAAATATGCCGACGTGGTCGAGGCCGAGGACGCGGTAAGCTATTTACAGACCATCGGCGACAATAAAGGCGGCTGACGCGGGGGATACCATGGAACATAACCGCTATGACTATTCGCCCATTATCGACAGGGAACCGCTCAAGCTGCCCGGCGGCGCCCATGTGGGCCTGTGGGTGATCCCCAATATCGAGCATTTTCTGGTCGGCAAGCCGTCCACCTCGATCACCACGGCGACCATCAATTGCGATCCCGACGTGCTCAATTACGCCTGGCGGGATTTCGGCGTCCGCGTCGGCATCTGGCGTCTGATGGATGTGCTCGAAAAGCACGGCATTCGTGGCACCGTCGCCTTGAATTCCGACGTCTGCCTCAATTACCCGCGCATCATCGAGGCCGGTAATGATCTGGGCTGGGAATGGATGGGGCATGGGCGCAACAATTCGGAAATGATCACCGGCATCGACGAGGACGCGGAACGCGCCATTTTGTCGGAAGTATATGAGACCATCACCGAGCATACCGGCACCCGCCCCCGGGGCTGGCTGGGACCGGCATTGACCGAAACCGCCAATACCCCCGATATCCTGGCCGAGACCGGATTTGATTATGTGGGCGACTGGGTGAACGACGAGCAGCCCTACGAGCTGACCGTGAAATCGGGGCGGCTTTTGTCGGTTCCCTATTCCATTGAAGTCAACGACATCCCGGCCTTCATCGACCGGGGCTGGAGCGCCGAGCAGTTCTATCAGACCATCGTCGATCAGTTCGACGTATTGTACGAAGACGGCGAAACCAATGGCCGCATCATGGCCATTGCGCTGCATCCGTTCTTGATCGGCCACGGTTTTCGTTCCAAATATCTGGACAAGGCGCTTGGTTACATCACCGGTCACGACAAGGTCTGGCTGGCCACCGGCTCGGAAATTGCCGATTGGTACCGGGGCGATAATGAGACCGTCGGCGAATATAACGCCCGCATGAGCCGGGCCGGGGAAAGACCATAAAAACAGCTGTGCTGATCGTCGGCGGCGGCCCGGTGGGGCTTAGCTTGGCGTTGGAGCTTGGCCGTCTTGGCACGCCTTGTGTTCTGGTGGAACAATCGGACGGCACCGTGGAACAGCCGAAGCTGGGGCTGGTCAGCACGCGGACCATGGAGTTTTGCCGCCGCTGGGGCACGGCGCAGGCGATCCGCGATGTCTATCCGTCCGATTATCCGGGAACCCAGATGTTCGTCACCAGCCTTTGCGGCTATGAGCTGGCGCGCCAGACCTATCCGTCCTTTGGCGAACTGCCGCCACTGGAAACCTCGCCCGAACGGCACCAGCGCTGCACCCAGTTATATTTCGAGCCGATCTTGCGCCGCGCCGCCGAAGCGCACGCCTCGACCGAAATCCGATTGCAAACCCGGATGACCAGTTTTCATCAGGACGCGGGGGTCGTGGTGGCTCAAGCCGAGGATCTGAACAGCGGCGAAAGCCTGACCATCGAAGCCGATTACATGGTTGCCTGCGACGGCGCGTCATCCATGGTGCGGGGTGCCTTGGGCATCGAAATGGAAGGCAAGCTGTTAAGCCATTCGGTGAATATATTTTTTAAAGCCCCCGAGCTTTGGGACCGCCATGACAAGGGCAAGGCGGAACGCTATCTGCTGGTCGGTGTGGGGGGCACCTGGGGCAACTTCACCGCCATTGATGGGCGCGAATTGTGGCGGCTGTCGATCGCCGGAAATAAAACGCCGGTGGACATGGACGCCTTCGATGCCGGCGCCGCTCTCGTGCGCGGCTTCGGCGCCGAATGGGACGTAGAAATATTGTCGGTGATGGGCTGGACGCGCCTGCAAATGGTGGCCGCCTCTTTTCGGAAGGGGCGCGTGTTCCTGGCCGGCGATGCGGTGCACTGCTTTTCCCCCACCGGCGGCTTTGGCGGCAACACCGGCATTAGTGATGGTTTTAACCTGGCCTGGAAGCTGGCCGCCGTCCTGGATGGCTGGGGCGGCGAGCAATTGCTGGAAAGCTATCAGGCCGAGCGCCGGCCCATTGCCTTTCGCAATACCGGTGAGGCGGCGGTCAATTTCCGGCGCATGATGTCGGCGGGCAAAAATCCGGAGCTTTTGGATGACACGCCGGTTGGTGCTCGCCAGCGCGCCCAGGCGGGCGAGGCCTTGCGCGCCGAAACCCAAGCCGAATGGGAAGTTCTCGGCGCGCAACTGGGCTACCGCTATGAAGCCTCAATTATCGATATCGCCGACGGCACACCCAGCGGGCCCGATGATATGCAGACCTATGTGCCGAGCGCCCGGCCCGGCCACCGGGCACCCCACGCCTGGCTGGCCGATGGCCGTTCGACCCTGGATTTGTTCGGCGATGGCTTTGCCTTGCTGCGCTTCGACACCGGGCTCGATGTGACGGCGTTGCTGGCGGCGGCGGCGGCGCGCGCGGTGCCGCTGACATTGTTTGATATTGACGATGCAGACATCGGCGCCCTTTATGAGGCCAAGGCGGCCATCGTCCGGCCCGACGGGCACGTGGCCTGGCGCGGCGATGAAGTGCCGGACAATGCGGGCGTGCTGATTGCTAGAATTAGCGGCCATGCTGGGAAATAGTGGGAGGAGAATAAAGTGGAAGAAAATAAAATGCATTTGGGTCTGTTTATGATGCCGCTGCATCCGCCGGCGCGCACGTTGTCGGAAACTTTGGCCGAGGATACCGCCAAATCCATCTATGCGGACCAGCTCGGTTATGAAGAGTTATGGATGGGCGAGCATTTCACCGCCACCACCGAGCCGTTTGCAGCCCCGATGATGTTTCTGGCCAATCTTCTGACCCAGACCAAAAACATGAAATTCGCCACCGGCGTCATTAATTTGCCCAACCATCACCCCGCCGTGGTCGCCGGCGAGGTGGCCCAGTTCGATCACATGTCCGGCGGCAATTTCATTCTCGGCATCGGGCCCGGCGGGCTGATTTCGGATTTCGAACTGTTCGACAACATGGATGGCGATATTCGCGGGCGCAAATTTGCCGAGAGCATCGACATGATCCTCGATATTTGGGCCGGCGATCCGCCCTTCGATCTGGACGGCGAGTTCTGGTCGGTGAAAATCAAGGACGGCATCATCGATGAATTGGGCATCGGCCATATGGCCAAGCCGTTGCAACAGCCGCACCCGCCCATCGCTTTGTCTATCGCCAGTCCCCATTCGGGCTCGGCCGGGCAGGCGGCGAAGCGCGGCTGGTCCATCGTCTCGGCCAATATCTCGCCGGTCTATTCGGTCAAATCCCATTGGGATATTTACAAAGCCGCCTGTACGGAGGCGGGGCGCGAGGCGACCGGCGCCAACTGGCGGGTGGCGCGCAACATGGTGGTGGCACCAACGGATGCGGAAGCGCAAGAGCGGGTGTTTCACGCGCGTGCTTCCAGCCGCTATTACTTCACCTATATGCACGGCGTTTTTTCGGCGCTGGATTACCTGATCCTGGTGAAGCCCGACCCGGACATGGCCGACGCTGACTGCACGCCGGACGTGATTGTCGAGGAATGCGTCACGTATGGTTCGCCCAAAACGGCCCTCGATAAGCTGATCGCCTTTCGCGACCATGTGGGGCCGTTCGAGACGCTTTTATTGACCGGCGCCGATTGGAGCGGGCCAAACGAAGACTGGGAGCGTCAATCCATGCGCCTGCTGGCCGAAGAGGTGATGCCGAAATTCAACCAGCACGTCGCCGCCACCAAGGTTCCGGCCTAAAGCGCTTGCGGCGCCACTGATTTCACGGCCGCGATGCGCTGGATAACGGCGGGATCGGGCCTGCCGATGATGCCGTGCTGGTAGGCGATTACGGTGAGCGCCGGTGTAAAGGCGTCCAGCAATTCCCCGGGGCGCAGCAAAAAGGCCGGATTTTTCGGCCGCCCGTAGGCTTCGTTGCCAGCCGCGAAGGTCTGGTATAGGAGCACGCCACCCTCCGCCAAGGCGTCTATCAGATGGCTGAACAAGGGCCGGTGCAGATAGTTGGTAACCACGATGCCGGCAAATTCTGCATCGGCAAATGGCCAGGCGTCCGCTTCCAGATCGATCCTGACCGCCCGGATGCCCGCCAGCCCATCAAAGGCGGAAACATCCCGGTCGGCGGCGGTCACTTTGTATCCCGCGTCCGCCAAAAAATGGCTGTGACGCCCGCGTCCCGCCGCCAGATCAAGCACGGCACCGCCGTTCGGGATCAAATGCATATGGCGCTGGACCCAGTCTTCAGGGGGGCGCAAATCATCGGTTTCGCTCATGGTATTTCCATTGTTCGGGGATGGCGTGAATTTTGCAAACACTTGGCAAATGCCCCATACTGGGCTACATCACCTCATCGCAAGAAGCCCCATCAGCCTCACAAGGCCCCGGACATGATCCTATACGAACTTCGATGCGCGAACGGCCATAAATTCGAAGCTTGGTTTCGGGACAGCAATACCTATGACAGCCAAGCCAAGAGCGGCGAAGTGGAATGCCCGTCCTGTTCCGACACGGTGATCGAAAAAGCGCCGATGGCGCCGCGCCTGTCGCGGGTGGGTGTGGAGAAATCCGCCATTGCCGATGCGCCGGCGCCCAGCATCGATACGCCCAAGTCGCCCGCCGAAAACCGCGCCCGCGAAGTGGCCAAGGAAATCCTCACCGCCATGAAAAAAGTCCACGATCATGTGGAAGAAAATTGCGATTATGTGGGCGACAATTTCGCCGACGAAGCGCGCGCCATCCATTATGGCGAGACCGAAGAGCGGGGCATCTACGGCGAGGCCACCTCCGACGAAGCCAAGGAATTGGAGGAAGAGGATATTCCGGTCCGGCGTCTGCCTTTCGGGCCGCGCCGGGATTCTTAAAGGGTATTTTCTTACCTTTCGCCGCCCGGCTTGGCGGCGGCCAGCATATAATTGATGCCCAAATCACGAACCTGCGCCCACTCGCCTTCGAGGGGGCGAAAGCCGATGCCGGTGAAATCGGAAACCTTGAGCCCGGACCGGCGCAACAGGGACGCGAACTCGGACGGGCGCACGAATTTGCGCCAATCGTGGGTGCCGGGCGGCACCCAGCCGAGCACATATTCGGCGGCGATTTTGCCCAGCGCCAGGGATTTGAGGGTCCGGTTCAAGGTGGCGCCAACGAACAATCCGCCGGGCCGGATCAGGGCCGCCGCTTCGTCCATGAACAGCCCCGCATCCTCCACATGTTCGATCACCTCCATGGCGAGGACGCAATCGAAGCGCTGCCCCTTTAAGTCTTCCGGCGCCGTGTTCAGATATTGGATGCCAAGTTTGGCGCCGTGGCTTGTTGCGATGCCGATGGCGTCGGCGGAGGCATCGATGCCGGTCACCGCCGCGCCGAGGCGGGCCAGCGGCTCGGCAATCAAGCCGCCGCCGCAGCCGATATCGAGGATCGCAAGGCCTTTGAGCGGCAGAGCCGAGCCCGCTTCGATGCCAAAATGGGCTTGAATTTGATCCCGGATATATTGCATGCGCGCCGGGTTGATCCGGTGCAGGGCGCGGAAATCGCCGTCCTCGTCCCACCATTGCCGCGCCAGCGCGTCGAAATGGCTGATCTCGGCTCCCGATACCGTGCTATGCGCGCCCATTTTCATGCCTTTGGCTGATCCATCGTCGGCGCCCTCGCTTGCCATGGCACCGGCATAAATAGTATGTATACGCGCGCCCGCACTTCGGCAACTCGGATCCGGACCGCTCGTTGGACTTATCGACTTCCGCGATGCGGCATTTTTTATGGTCCTTTTAGTAATGTAGGGGCTTGCGGGGGCGTAATCGGTATCTAAGTAGTTGATATGGCACGAATTGTAGTAAAATTCGGCGGGACATCCGTCGCTGACATTGATCGCATCAAGGATGCGGCGTTGCGCATCCAGGCGGAAGCCGGCAGTGGCACCGAAGTGGTGGCCGTTGTCTCGGCGATGGCCGGGGTGACCAACCAGATGGTGGCCCTGACCGATCAAATGGGCGCCCTGTTCGATGCTCGCGAGTACGATGCCATCGTCGCCACCGGCGAGCAGAGCAATGCCGGGCTGATGGCGCTGGCCCTGCAAACGCTGGGGGTTCAGGCGCGCTCCTGGCTCGGCTGGCAGATACCGATCCATACCGATGGCGTGCATGGCAAGGCGCGCATTACCGGTATCGAGACCGAAGAGCTGGAACGGCGCTTAAAGATTGGCGAGGTGGCGGTGGTGGCCGGCTTTCAAGGGCTCGGCCCCGATGGCCGCATCACCACCTTGGGGCGCGGCGGATCAGACCTGACGGCGGTGGCCCTGGCTGGCGCGTTGGGCGCCGAGCGCTGCGATATCTATACGGACGTGGACGGCATCTATACGTCCGATCCAAAGGTGGTGCCGAAGGCCAGAAAACTGGACCATGTTACCTATGAGGAGATGCTGGAAATGGCGTCGCTGGGATCGAACGTGTTGCAGACCCGGTCGGTGGAACTGGCCATGAACCATGGCGTTAGGATACAGGTGCGCTCGGCTTTTTCCGGTGCCCCCGGAACCTTCGTTGTCAATGAGGATGAGATTGTGGAACAGCAAATCGTGAGCGGCATTTCGGACTCCAAGGACGATGCGAAGATCACGCTTTTACGGGTGGCCGACCGGCCGGGCGTGGCGGCGGGCATTTTCGGGCCCCTCGCCGAGGCCGCCATCAATGTGGATATGATCGTCCAGAACGTGTCCGAGGACGGCAAAACCGATCTGACCTTCACGGTCGGCAAATCTGATCTTGATGCGGCGGCCCAATTGCTGAAAGAAAATCAGGCGGGCATCGGGTACGATGAATTGATCTCGGATGCCGACGTGGTCAAGGTATCGGTGGTCGGCGTCGGCATGCGTTCCCACGCCGGCGTCGCCCAGAAGATGTTCCAGACCCTGGCCGACGCGGGCATCAATATCCAGGTGATCACTACGTCGGAGATCAAGGTCAGCGTTTTGGTTGCCGGCAAATTTGGCGAACAGGCGGTGCGCGCCTTGCACACCGCCTATGGCCTCGATGCTGAATAAACCCAAGGATCAGTGATCATGATCCTTGGTATAATGGGATGATTTAGCGGAGCTTATCCATGGCGCGCTCACCGAACATGTCCGGATCACGGAGGTTGCTGGCGCGCGTCCGCGACACCATGGCCGGTGCCGGGACGGCGCAGGAACGGCTCGACCGGATCGCCACCACCATCGCCGCCGATCTGGTCGCCGAGGTGTGCTCGATCTATGTGCTGCGCGCCGGCGAGGTGTTGGAGCTGTTCGCCAATACCGGGCTTACCCCGGAAGCGGTGCATCTGACGCGCCTCAATATCGGCGAGGGTTTGATCGGCGTCATCGCCCAGCGCGCCCGGCCCTTGGCGTTGACCAACCTGCAGGACCATCCCGCCTACGCCTACCGTCCCGAAACCGGCGAGGAACGCTACCATTCCCTGGCCGGCGTTCCGATCCTGCGCGATGGCCGCGTGACCGGCGTGCTGGCGATCCAGAACCGGACCCAGCGCCAATATACCGAAGAAGAGCTGGAGACGCTGGAAACCATCGCCATGGTGGTTGCCGAACTGATCGCCGGCGGCGGGCTGATCACCATCGACGAGTTACAGGCCATCGAAGGGCTGACGATGTTACCGGTCAGTATCGAGGGGGTGCGCCTTAACGGCGGGCTGGCGATCGGCACGGCGCTGCGCCACGAGCGGCGCATCTCCATCGACAAGCTGGTCGCCGAAGATACCGACGAAGAGAAACGCCGCTTCGCCGGCGCCCTTGGCGAGATGCACGGCGCCATCGACAAGATGCTGGCGGCTTCGGATGTGGCCAGCGGCGGCGAGCACCGGGAGATTCTCGAAACATACCGGATGTTTGCCGAGGATGCCGGCTGGCTGGCGCGCATACACGAGGCCATCGATACCGGCCTCACCGCCGAGGCCGCCGTTATTAAAGTGCGCAACGATACCCGCGTCCGCTTTCGCCAGCAGACCGATCCTTACCTGCGCGAACGGCTGCATGATTTCGAAGACCTGGCCAACCGATTGCTGATGCATCTGGCTGGCGATCCTGACCCGGCGCCGAAATCGGCCGGCGCGGCGGACATTATCTTGTTCGCCCGCAACATGGGACCGGCGGAATTGCTGGACTATGATCGTTCGCACCTGAAGGGTCTGGTGCTCGAAGAAGGCTCGGCCACCACCCATGCAGCGATTGTCGCCAAGGCTCTCGATATTCCGGTGATCGGGCGCGCCGCCGACGTCATGGGAGCGGTTGAAAACAACGAGCAGGTGGTGCTCGACGGCGACAATGCCGAAGTGCATATCCGCCCGTCGGAAGACGCCCTACAGAGCTTCGCCGACACGTTAAACCAGCGCCGGCAAAGAATTGCCGCCTATTCATCGCTTTTGGATGTACCCGCAGAAACCAGAGACGGGCTGCGCATGTCTTTAAGCATCAATGCCGGTTTGTTCATCGATGTTCAGAACATGAAGGATACCGGCGCC
>CAUZTZ010000133.1:0-10439 GCA_963582805.1 Alphaproteobacteria bacterium | reverse complement strand
GGATCTTTTGTCATCGATCATATCGGCCAAACCGGACGCCTATGACAGTTACGTCGATACCCCTGACGGCGAGGACGAGGTGGAATGGGACCTGACCCGCTTCCGCGCCCAGATGGCGGCGGCCAAGCTTTTGTGGCCCCTGGGCGATACCAGGCTGGCCAAGCGCCTGGCGCGTATTCGCCAGCCGGCGTTGATTATCTGGGGCGCCGACGATCAGGTGTTGCCGCCGTCCTACGCGCAGCGCTTTGCCGATGCCATATCCGGTGAGGCCAGCGTCCGCATCATCGAGGGCGCCGGCCACAAGGTGGAGTTCGATGCCCCGGACGCGGTCGCCGGCGCCATCGCCGAGTTTCTGAACGGCGCTTAAGATACCCGTCCATACAATAAAATTTAAGGGGAGAGATCAGCTTGAAAATATCGTTGTTTTGCAACACGCGTTATATGGGCCCGGCGGTGCGCGGCACTTGGCCGGTGCCGGCCACCCAGTACGAGCCGGAGATCGCGCAAAGCTCCATGCAGCTTACCCTGGATCAGGCCAAGCTCGCCGACGAGGTTGGCTTCGACTGGATTTCGGTGGCCGAGCATCACTTTGCGCCATTTTCGGTGACGCCCAACCCGATGGTCATGGCCGGCGCCATGAGCCAGGTGGTCAAGCGCGCCAAGATCGCGCTGCTGGGCCCGGACTTGCCGATCCTCAACCCGTTAAGGGTTGCCGAGGAGCTGGCCATGCTCGACACCATGACCGGCGGGCGCATCATCGCCGGGCTGATGCGCGGCACGCCCAACGAATATGTGACCTACAACGTCAATCCCAACGAAAGCCGCGAGCGTTTCGCCGAGGCGGTCAAGCTGATCCGCCGCGCCTGGACCGAGAAGCAGCCGTTCGGCTGGGAGGGGCGTTACTACCAGTACCGCTCGATCTCCATCTGGCCGCGCCCGGTGCAGCAGCCGCACCCGCCGATTTATATGTCGGGCTCGTCGGAGCAATCGGGCAAGTTCGCCGCCGACAACCAGCTTGGCCTCGGATTTGCCGTGACCACGCTTCCCGCCGCCACCAAATCGGCCAACTATTACCGGGATCAGGCGGTCAAGGCCGGCTGGGAGCCAAAGCCGGACGACATCATTTACCGCCTCGGCATGCATATCGCCGATACCGACGAAGAAGCCATCAGCGATATTGTCGAGGCCGGCGCCGACAAGCCGCGGGCCGGCATCACGCTGATGAACATGGCGGTGCTGAACGCGGTGCAGGATACCGAATATTACGGCAAGGATACGGATAAAAACCGGGAAGCGAATATCGCCAAGCATGGTTTGGAGGAAAAGATCGAGCTTGGCGAATTGATCGTCGGGAGCCCTGAAACGGTGGTCTCCCAGATCAAGAAAGTTCACGACGCGCTTGGCCCCGGCATTCTCGATGTTATCAGCGCCGTCCAACTGGGCGAGCGCACCAACAAGTCGCTCACCCTGATGGGCACCAAGGTCATGCCGCAAATCAAGGACTGGTAGCCGCCGCCAACGCCATAAATCACACGCATACATAATATAGGTTGATCCCAAAATGAGCCATTCAACATCCGTGGCGCCGAGCGCCTTGTTCACCGAAAAACACATCGAGGCCGATGGCTTCGATATCCGCTATCTGGAAGCCGGCTCGGGCGCCCCATTGGTTTATATCCACGGCGCCAGCGGTGTCCGGCTCTCCAAGGCCCACGACATATTGTCCGAAAGCTATCGGGTGATCGCCATCGAAGTGCCGGGCTTTGGCGCATCACCGGCTAATGAAACGTCTGGGAATATGGGCGAGCTGGCGGCCACATTGTGCAACGCCGTCGCCAATATGGGCATATCGGAATATGACCTCATGGGCATGTCGTTCGGCGGCAAGGTGACTTTAAGCATGGGGCTGCATGACAAGGACAAGATCAAGTCGCTGGTGCTGCTGGCGCCGGCCGCAATCCGATTGACCGACGCGCCGCCGCCGGCGGGCGGCCCGGCGGCCATGAAGGCGGCTTTGCATGCGCACCCGGACGACCATCCCGACTTGCCGGCATATGGCGAAGGCATCCTTGAAAAGCAGCATGCCTTGGTGGGCCGCGTCATGGGGCCGCCCCGGGACCAAGCGTTTGAGGCGGCGCTCGGCGAAATGCAAATCCCGGTGCTCGCCTGCTTTGGCACCGAAGACAAGGTGATGCCGCCCGAGGTGGCGCACATCTATATGGAGCTTTTGCCCAATTGCCATCTAATGATGATCTATGATGCGGCGCACGCGGTGGATGCGGATCGCCCCGAAGCGGTGGCGTCGGTTGCGGCGGACTTTATCGAACGCCACGAAAAATTCCTGGTGCGCCAGCAAAGCGATATGATCCATCCTTAAACCCGCGAGCATAATCCCGAGAGTAAGACCATGACCGAAAAAACCCTCGCCGCCGTCGCCACCGACGTGATGACCACCGAATTGCGGGAGTTTGATATTCCCGAGATCGGCGCTGACGATGGCTTGCTGGAATTGGAAGCCGCCGGCATCTGCGGCTCCGATTGGCGCAACTATCAGTTCAATTCCACGCCGCGCATCATGGGCCACGAAAATGTCGGGCGCGTCGCCAAGATTGGCGCCATCGCGGCGAAACGGTGGAAGCTGAAAGAAGGCGACCGCATCAGCCTCGAAGAATATGTGCCGTGCGGACAGTGCAATCTCTGCCGCTCCGGCGATTTCCGCCTGTGCCAGGAAACCGAAGTATTCGGCGTCGAAAAAAAAGGCCTCCGCTATGGCTCCTCAGCCCTAACCGAGGTGCCGACGCTGTGGGGCGGCTATAGCCGCTTTATGTATCTGCATCCGAACGCGGTGATCCACAAGGTGGCCGAAGGCGTGCCGGCCCATCATCTGGCCATGTCGATACCCATGAGCAACGGCGTGCAATGGACCATGTATGAGGCCGGCCTTTGCATGGGCCAGACGGTACTGATCCAGGGGCCGGGCCAGCAGGGATTGGCGGCGGTGCTGGCGGCCAAGCGCCTCGGCGCCGGCCAGATTATCGTCAGCGGTCTCGCGCGCGACGCTAAAAGGTTGGAGATCGCCAAGACCTTCGGCGCCGACGCGGTCATAGATGTGGAAAAAGACGATCTGATCGAAACCGTCTACACCCTCACCAATGGCCAGGGCTGCGATGCGGTACTCGATCTGGCGGGCGGGCCGAACACGCTGGTGGACGGCATCGGCTGCGTCAAAAAGGCCGGCACCGTGGTCTTCGCGTCCGGCGGCACCTTGAACAATTTCCCGGCCAATCAGATGACCGCCAAGCGGGTCACTTTGAAGGCCGTGCGCGGCCATTCCTACCAGGCGGTGGAAACCGCCATCGATTTGATCTCATCGGGCAATTATCCGGTGGATTTGATGGCCACCCATCGGTTTGGCCTGGACCAGGTGGATTTGGGCGTCCGCTCCATCGGCGGCGAGGGCGTTGCCGATGCGATCCATGTCAGCATCATTCCGTCCCGCGACGTGTGAGGCGCGCTAAAAGTAAACTGTCACCGATTTAAATCGGTGACAGTTTACTTTTAGGCACAAATTATTCGGCGGCGCGTACCGGGGCTTTGCGGGCTGGTGCGGCGACCGGTTTGTCGTGGCTAAGGGCGGGGATTTTGCGGCGGGCCTCGAATACTTGGGCGGTATCGATTTCCGCCGTGATGACGCCCACATCTTCACCGGCGTCGGCGAGAACCTTGCCCCAGGGATCGACGATCAGCGAATGGCCGAAGGTTTTCCGGTCGCCCGCATGGGCGCCGCATTGGGCGGCGGCGATGACATAACAGCCTGTCTCGATCGCCCGCGCCCGTTGCAAGACATGCCAATGGGCTTCGCCGGATACTTTCGTGAAGGCGGCCGGTATGGCCAGAATATCGGCGCCTGCATGGGCCAGTGTCCGGTACAGATAGGGGAAGCGGAGATCATAGCAGATGGTCATGCCCAGATTGCCCCAGGGCAATTCGGCGAGCACCGCTTCGGAGCCCGGCGCATAGGTCGCCGATTCCCGGTAATGCTGGCCATCGCCAAGCTCCACGTCGAACATATGGATTTTGTCGTAGGTGGCGCGCACCCGGCCGGCGGCGTCAAACAGATAGCTGCGGTTGGCGATCTTGCCGCCGTCCAAAAGGATGGCGGCCGAGCCCAGCAATATCCAGGCCCCGGTCTCGGCGGCCAGGCCTTGAACCAGCTCCAGCGTCGGATGGCGGTCTTCGCCCGGCGCGGCGGCGCGAAGGCGGGCCGCGTCCGGCTCCATCATGGCGGTGCATTCGGGCAGGGTTATGAGCGACGCGCCCTGGCCGGCGGCATCCAAAATGCCGGCGCGAATTTCGGGCAGGTTGGCTTCCACCTCGCGCTTGGCGTTAAGCTGGACGCAGGCGGCGATAAAGGAAGAAGCCATTGGTTTGATCCGCCTTCGTGTTAGCCGACAGCCAGCAATGGGTCGAGGCCGCCCTTGTGATCCAAGGCCAGCAACTCATCGCAGCCGCCGATATGGGCATCGTCGATAAAGATTTGCGGCACCGTGGCGCTGCCGTTGGAGCGCTGTACCATCTCCGGGTGCCGGCCCGGATGGAAGGTGACATCGATCTCGTTAAATTCGACGCCCTTATCTTTGAGTAGGGATTTTGCACGCCAGCAAAAGCCGCAAAAAGGGGAGGTGTAAATTTCTATCTTGGCCATCATGCCTCCAGGCCTTGTTTCATATTCGCAAGCGATACCCTATAGATAGGGTGCACCCTGGCATAATTCCAGAGCGCCCGCGATCACAATTTGTTCAAACCCTACATGGATTTGAAGCATTCAAGCACGGCGGCCCTGGATGTCTTGGCGACCTCGGCGTGGTAGCCGTCCTTGTAGGTCATCGAGAAATTATGGGTGGCGCCTTCATAAAGGGTGATTTCCGCGTTGCCGTGGCTGGCATAGGCGGCCTTGATGGCGTCCACCTCTTCCACCGGGACAACCGGGTCCTGGTCGCCGAAATGGAAGCTGACCGGGCAGGAGACTTTGTCCACCTCGTCCAGATGCTGGCCGATCATGGTGCCGTGAAAGGCGCCGGCGGCGTTGGCGCCGAAGCGCGACGCGCTCAAATGGGCGTAGCGTCCGCCGAAACAAAAGCCGAGCACCGCGACCTTGCCGTTGCAATCATCGCGCCCGCGCAAATCGGTGATCAGGTCCTCGACATCGTCCATGCCTTTGTCGAAATCGAAATCGTTATAGCGGCCGAAGGCTTTTTCCATATCGGCGGTCGGCCCCGGCATCACCCGCCAGAAGATATCGGGCACCGACACTAAGAAGCCGTCGGCGGCCCAGGCGTTGGCCAGTTCCTGCATTTCCTCGTCGATGCCGAAAATAGCGGTGATCATGAGAATTCCCGGAAACGGCCCGTCGCCGCCCGGGCGCGCAAGATAGCCGGTGAAGGTTTCGCCTTCGCGGGTGGTGTAGCTGATATCACTGCTGGGCATATTGGCCTCCCTGAAATTTGCTTAGGCTTTGTTATGGGCGGCCAATTTAGCCCAGCAATTGGTTGCGCGCCACAGGCTTTTTTAGACGCTATAGTGCCGCCATGATCGAGATTACCGATACCATTGTCATTGCCGAGGACGAGTTCGACGAGCATTTCATCCGTTCCCCAGGACCCGGCGGGCAAAACGTCAACAAGGTGGAGACCGCCGTGCAACTGCGCTTCGATGCGGCGAACAGCCCCACCGTGGCGCCCGATGTGCTGCGCCGGCTGCGCACTTTGGCCGGTCAGCGCATGACGCTAAACGGCGTTGTCATCATCTCCGCCAGCCGCTTCCGCAGCCAGGAGCGCAACCGCCACGATGCGCGGGAACGCCTGATCGATCTGATCCGCCAGGCCGCGGCGCCGCCGAAGATGCGCCGGCCCACGCGCCCGTCCCGCGCCGCAAAGCGCAAACGCATGGACACCAAGCGCCAGCGCAGTCTGACCAAAAAAACCCGGGGGCCGGTGCGGGATTTGGATTGATTTCTGGAATGATTTCAAAAGACTTTGCAGGGGCTTGGCGCAAATGATAGCGTCATCGCGCCGACGGGACAGGGAAGCCGGTGCGAGGCCGGCGCTGCCCCCGCAACTGTAAACGGCTGGATCGACCCATTCGGGCCACTGACGAAATGTCGGGAAGGCGGGAAGATTGACGCCGAAGCCAGGAGACCTCCCCGGGCGGCAGGGCCATTGCGGCCTGGAATTGAAACGCGTGACCAGCCTCGGGTGGAGGAACTTCGCATATGGCTCCCTTGGGAGAACTGCAAGGATCGATATTGGTGCTGGGCGGCCGGGCCTCCGGCAAGAGCGCCTTTGCCGAGCAATTGTTTGGCGGCGCCGAAGCCATCTATGTGGCCACCGCCGCTGCCGGTGATGCGGAAATGGCCGCCCGCATCGAACGCCACCGGGCCCGGCGCGGCCAGAGCTGGACCACCATCGAAGAGCCGCTCGATTTAACCGGCACGGTCAAGGCCGGCGCCGGCGCGCCGATGCTCATCGATTGCCTGACCATCTGGCTTGCCAATCTGATGGAACAGGGAAGCGCGCCCGCGACGGAAATCAACCACTTGTGCCGGGCGCTGGGCGATGCCAGTTTCCCGCTGGTGCTGGTATCGAACGAAGTCGGCGGCGGCATCGTGCCCGAAAACGCCCTGGCCCGCGCCTTCTCCGATGCGTCCGGGCGCATGAACGCCGAAGTGGCGGCGGCGGCGGATCAGGTCTATCTGGTCACCGCCGGCATCCCCCAGCAATTGAAGTAGAAATAGACAGATATAAAGGTAGAACAAACCACCATGCAGACCCTTGGCAAAATACCCGTTACCGTGATCACCGGCTTTTTGGGCGCCGGCAAAACCAGCCTGATCCGCCATTTGCTGGAAAACGCGGGTGGCCGGCGCCTCGCGCTGATCATCAATGAGTTCGGCGATCTTGGTGTCGATGGCGACATCTTGAAGGGCTGCGGCATTGAAACCTGCTCAGAAGACGATGTGGTGGAGCTGACCAACGGCTGCATCTGCTGCACCGTCGCCGACGATTTTATTCCGGCCCTCGAATCCCTGATCGAACGGGAAGACCGGCCCGATCACATCGTTATCGAAACCTCCGGCCTGGCCCTGCCGAAGCCTTTGGTGAAGGCCTTCCAATGGCCGGAAGTGCGTTCGCGCACGACGGTGGATGGTATCATTGCCGTGGTCGATGGTCCCGCCGTCGATGCCGGGCTGTTCGCCGACAATCCGGCCCTGGTGCAGGACCAGCGCCAAGAAGACGACCAGTTGGACCATGACAGCCCTTTGGAAGAATTGTTCGAAGATCAATTGGCGTCCGCCGATCTGGTGGTGATCTCCAAGTCTGATTTGATGGACGATGCCGCCCGGGGCGGGGTTATGGAGATCGTCGCCAAGGAAACCCGGCCCTCGGTCAAGGCGCTTACCGCCACCCATGGGCGCATCGATCCGATGCTGGTGCTGGGGCTGGACGCGGCGGCCGAAGACGATATCGATCAGCGCTGGTCCCACCACGACACGGAAGAAGATCACGACCACGATGATTTCGAAAGCATCGTGGTGGAGCTGGGAGCGGTGGCCGACACCGGACAAATTGGCGCCCGCGTCGAGGCGGCGCTGGCGCTTGATGGCGTGTTGCGTATCAAAGGCACCGCCCATGTCGAGGGCCGGCCAGCGCGTCTGGTGGTGCAAGGCGTCGGGCCGAGGGTCGATACCTATTTCGACCGCCCCTGGACCGAAACCGAATTGCGCCGGACGCGGCTGGTGGTTATCGGCCTGACCGGCTTCGATCAGGCCGCCGCCAAAAATATCCTCGGCGGCGGCTGAGCTTAAGGCAAGTCCATGCATCTTCTGGTCACCCAGCCGGGTCAGATAACGGACGACGGCGAAGCCGTCGATCTGGGCCAGACGCCGGGGGATATCGTCGTGCTGTCGGCGGCGTCCAGCGATCTTTCGGTGCTGGCGATGGCGCGCCGCGATTTGCAAGCGGGCGCCGCGCCTGGTTTGCCCAGCCTCCGTCTCGCCAACCTGATGCAGCTCAGCCACCACATGTCGGTGGACGTTTACCTGGAAAACACCATTGCCCACGCCCGGCTGGTGATCGTGCGCCTGTTGGGCGGCGCCGGCTATTGGCCCTATGGGTTGGAGCAACTGGCGGCCCTGGCGCGGGAAAATGATATTTTGCTGGCGGTGGTGCCCGGCGACGATCAGCCGGACCCGGAACTGTTCGGCCATTCGACGCTGGCCACCGAAGCCTGCCACCGGCTCTGGCAATATTGTGCCCATGGGGGCAGCGCCAATGGGCACAATTTCTTGAAATATTGCGTTCATCTTCTGGGCGGCGATGATGATTGGCTGGAGCCGGCGCCGCTGGTGCGCGCCGGGCTATATTGGCCGCGCGAAGGCCTGCCCGATCTGGAACAGGTGCGCGGCCATTGGGCGATGGGCGCACCCACCGCCGCCATCGTATTTTACCGGGCGCTGGTGCAGGCCGGCGATCTGGCGCCGGTGGATGCCCTGATCGAAGCGGTCCGGGCGCGCGGGCTCAACCCCTTGCCGATGTTCGTCGGCAGCCTCAAAGACCCAGCCTCCGCCGAGATCGTCGCCGCCGCCCTGGCCGAAGCGGGCGCCGATATCATCCTCAACCTCACCGGTTTCGCGGTCTCGGCGCCGGGCGGAAAAATGATGGAGACGCCGTTTACCGGTGCCGATTGCCCGGTGCTGCAAGTGATCCTGGCCGGCGGCGGCACCGAGGCCTGGCGGCAGGGCCAGCGCGGCCTCAGCCCCCGGGATTTGGCCATGAACATCGCGCTGCCCGAAATCGACGGGCGCATCATCAGCCGCGCCATTTCGTTCAAAGAGGCCGCCGATTTCGACGCCGAAACCGAAATTGCCCTGGTCCGCCACGCGCCTGTGCAAAGCCGCGTCGATTTCACCGCCGATCTGGCCGCCGCCTGGGCCAGATTGCGCCGCACAACCGCATCGCAGCGCCGCATCGCCATCATCGTCGCCAACTATCCCAACAAGGATGGGCGTCTCGGCAATGGCGTCGGGCTGGATACCCCGGCCGGAATCGCCGCCGCTTTCCAGGCTCTGGCCGATGCCGGTTATGATCTGGGCAGCGATATGCCGGGCACCGGCGCGGAGGTCATGGCGCGGCTCCTGGCCGGTCCCACCAACGCGGCGGGGGAACGGGATGGCGGCATGGAATATGGCTTGGCCGGCTACCGGGAATATTTCGAAGCCTTGCCCGAAGATACCAAGGCGCGCGTTACGGGGCGCTGGGGCGCGCCGGAAGATGATCCATTTGTCGAAGGCGGCGCGTTCCGTCTGGGCGCTCATAATTTTGGCAATGTCACCTTGGCGGTGCAGCCGGCGCGCGGCTACAACATCGATCCTCAGTCGAGCTATCACGATCCCGATCTGGTGCCGCCGCACGGCTACCTCGCGTTCTATGCCTGGCTCAGGCGCCAGGTGGACGTCCACGCCATGGTGCATTTCGGCAAGCACGGCAATCTGGAATGGCTGCCGGGCAAGGCCCTGGCCCTGGATGAGACCTGTTTCCCCGAAGTGGCGCTGGGGCCGCTGCCGCATATTTATCCGTTCATCGTCAACGATCCCGGCGAGGGCACCCAGGCCAAGCGCCGCGCCCAAGGGGTCATTGTCGATCATCTGACGCCGCCATTATCCCGCGCCGAAAGCTACGGGCCGCTCCGGGATTTGGAACAATTGGTTGACGAATATTATCTGGCGTCGGGGATGGATCCGAGGCGCCTGAAACTGCTCGGCGCCGAGATAATCGATCTTTCGCGCTCCATCGGACTCGATAAAGACGTCGGCATCGACCGCAGCGAGGACGAACAAGGGGCGCTCGCCAAGATCGACAATTATTTGTGCGAGCTGAAGGAGCTACAAATCCGCGACGGGCTGCATGTGTTCGGCGCCGCGCCGGAGGGCCGTTTGGCGGTCGATCTGCTGGTGGCCCTGACCCGGTTGCCGCGCGAGCGCGGCGCGGACGCGGACGCATCCCTGATCCGCGCCCTGGCCGCCGATTTCGGTTTCGCCGGGTTCGATCCCCTGGATTGCGAGATGGGCAACCAATGGACCGGACCCAAGCCGGACGCCTTGGATTTGACCGATCAGCCCTGGCGCAGCAACGGCGACACGGTCGAGCGCTTGGAGTTATTGGCGCAAAAATTGGTGGCCGGTGATGCTGCGCCCGATCCTGATTGGACCGCCACCACACCGGTTTTGGAATTCATCAAGGCAACCCTGGCGCCGATGATCGCCGGTTGCGGGGCCTGTGAGTTGGACGGCCTGCTGACCGGCCTGGATGGCCGTTTCGTTGCCCCCGGCTCCTCCGGCGCGCCAACCCGTGGGCGGCTCGATGTTCTGCCCACCGGGCGTA
>CAUZTZ010000132.1:0-10493 GCA_963582805.1 Alphaproteobacteria bacterium | reverse complement strand
AAACCTCTACTGGCTGCTCCACGCCGATGGCATAGACGTGCACCGGATGGGTCACATGCTTGACGCTGTGCTCGCCCAAATCGCGGAACGGCACATCCACCCGGTTGCGCACCAGGGCATGTGTTTCGCCCGATATGCAGATGCCGCCGGGCTCGGCGAGGCCTTCCAGCCTCGCGGCCACATTGACGCCTTCGCCGTGGATATCTTCGCCGTCGTCGATAATGTCACCGAGATTGACGCCGATGCGAAATTCAAGGCTGCTTTGCACGAGCCCTTCTTGCATGGCGACGGCGCAGCGCACCGCGTCCTGGGCGGTGGGAAATTCGGCCAGGAAGCCGTCGCCCGTATGCTTGACGATACGGCCGTTAAATTCCGCAATGCCGGGATCGATCACATCGGCGCGGGCGCTATGCCAGGCGGCAACGGTGCCATCGGAATCGGCCTCGATCAGGCGGGTATAACCCGCGATGTCGGCAGCAAGGATGGCGGCCAGCCGTTTTTGAACCTCCCGATCCGCCATTTGCCTCCCCTGGGCGGTTATCATTGGCGGCTATTCTAAAACAACCTGAACGGATAGCAATCGTTCAGAAATTGCCTCGGCCATGGCGGCGCGGCAAATGGTGCTAGTGGAACATGCCGGGCCGGGATAGGATCGGGCAACGCCGGCCATTCGAGATTTTGCCACCGATGATCCAAACCACGGACCAAATGGAAACCTCTTCCCTTCGCCGCCAAATGGCCGTCCAGCGCCTTGAGGAGGAAGGGCTGGATGCCTTGCTCGCCGTGGCGTCGGGGTTTCATTCGTTCCTGGAGCCGAACCTGGCGTTCGTGCTTTCCGACTTCAAACCCATCGGCGATGCCGCCGTTATTGCCCGCCGCGATGGCTCCTCCACCCTGATCGTGACGCCCGGCTGGGACATCGAGCGCGCCGCCGCCGGCTCGACCACGGATCAGACCCTGGCCGTAGACGATCTTATAGATGGCATCGCCGATTGCCTCGGCCGAGGCGGCATCGGCCCTTCATCCCTGGCCACCGACGGCATCGGGCTTTTGGGCCATGCCATGTCGGCGCGCCTGCAAGATTTCCTGGCCGGCAAGGCGACGCCCTTGGACAATCTGATCCGCAATTTGGCCCGCTGCCGCTCCGGCCACGAGATCCAGCGCGCCGAAAAGGCCACGGAGATTGCCGAGCGGGGCTACGCCCGGTTGCTTGAGGTGGCCCGCCCGGGCCTCCGGGAATTTGAGCTGGCCGCCGACATCTATTGCCATATGAAGGAAATCGGCGGCGATGATAATTTCCTGCTGATGAGCGCCTCGCAGCACAATCTCGGCGTCCGCGCCGCCGGCGAGCGTATGCTGGAAGACGGCGATATCATCCTCGCCGAAATTACGCCCAGCTTCGAGGGCCAGTTCGCACAGCTTTGCCGCACCGTGGTGATCGGCGATAAGCCGGCGGGCTATGACGAGACATACGCCATCCTGCAGCGGGCCATGCAAGCGGGCCAGGCGGCGGCGCTACCCGGCGTCCCGATGTCGGAGGTGGCGGAAATCATCAACGGGCCGTTCCGGGATGCCGGATACGGCGATTATTGCCGCCCGCCCTATATGCGGGTGCGCGGCCACGGGCTGGGTCTGACCTCCAACCTGCCCGGCGACGTTGCCGTCACCAACGATATCGAGCTGGAAGAAGGCATGGTGTTCGTCATGCATCCCAACCAGTATTTGCCGGAAACCGGCTACCTGATGTGCGGCGAGCCGGTGGTGATCACCGACTTGGGCGCGCGCGCCTTATCCACCCGTCAGGCCGAACCGGACGCCATTCCCCTATGACCATGCAAACCATGCATCCCGCCGTATTGCTCGGCGCCTACGGCTGGGAACAAAGCCGTATGCCGGCGGACGAGTTTGAGCTGCGCATGAAGGCCGCCCATGAACTTATGGACGCCAACGATTGGCGCGCCCTGTTTGTCTATGGCGACGCTGCGGAGCACCAGGCGCTCGGCTTCCTCACCAACTTCATCCCGCGCCTGCGTTGGGCCATGGCCATGCTGCCCAGGGACGGCGCACCCCGCATCCTGCTATCGGTGGGCCAGCGCGACGTTCCATATATGGGCGCCATGACCTGGATCGATGATGTGCAGACGGGATGGACCTGGGACGCCAGTTTCGATCCTTGGTTCGACGATTTCTGCACCCGCGAAGACGGCACGCCGAAAATCGGCCTCTTGGGCAAGGATCTGATGCGCAGCGACTTCCTGGCGGCCCTCGAGACCAGCACTTCGGGGCGCATCGTATTTGAACGCGGCGACGAAATATTCGCCTCTCTGTTGTCGCAAAAACGTCCGCGCGAGGTCGCCCTGATCAGCGATGCCTGGCGCATCCTGGAAGCGGCGGCGGACGCCATGTCGGCAAGCTGGAAGGGCGGCAGCGATGCCATGCACGCCGCCATCGAAGGCGAACGCCGGGCGCGCAAGCTGGCGGCCCACGATGTGCGCGTGCTGTTCAGCACCGACGGCGGCCGCACCCTGGTGCCGTTCTACGGCATCACCGAAGGCAGGGGCGATCCCATGGTGGCCTATATCGCGGTCAAGTATCTTGGGCTTTGGGCGGAAAGTTTCGTGACCATCGGCGATGGCGCGAAGCCTGCCAAGGCGCGTGCGGCGGCGGCCCTGAACGCCATGATCGGGTTGGCGAAACCGGGCGTCCCGGTTTCCGAAATCGCCGGTATAGCCACCAATCATTTGGCCGGACATGAGGCCCATCCGATGATCGGCGGCAGTTTCGGCCACGCCATCGGCCTTTCGATGACCGAGGCGCCGGAATTTACCGCCGGCAATTCGGCAAGCTTGCGATCCGGCAATTGCTACACATTGCGCTTTGGCATATCTGACGAAACTGACGGCTGCGCGCTGGTGTCGGCCATGGTGCGGATAACGAACGATGGCAATCAGCTCATTGGCCGCATCGCCTGAACCAACGCATCCTAGATCTGATCCAGTACGGCCTTTGCTTCTATAAATTCGGGCGCATCGAAGCCTTCGGTAAACCAATCATGGATCGGCGCCAGAACGGCGCGCCCTTGCGGCGATGAAGTTCCGCCGGTGGCCGAGCGCCTGTAACAAGTTCGCCATGAATGTCCCCGCAAATGACGGTAATATCATTTGGCTTGCTACAATTGTTGCCAAGGCCGTGATCTTTGCAGCGTTTATCCGAGGAGTGAATTTATGAAAGATATCGAAGGCGCCGTCCGTGATCTTGTTGTTGCCAACCGAATTCTTGCCCATGAGGGGGTGGTCGATGCCTATGGGCATGTCAGCATCCGCAACCCCGCCAACCCTGAGCGCTATTTTTTGTCCTGTTCCCGGAGCCCGGAGCTGGTGCAGCAATCGGACATTATGGAGTTTGAGCTCGATGGCACGCCCCTCGGCGATGATCTCCGCCAGCCCTATCTGGAACGGTTTATCCACGGCGCGGTCTACGAAGCGCGGCCCGATATCAATTCCGTCGTACACAGCCACGCCGAGGACGTATTGCCATTTGGCATTGCGCCGACGCCGCTACGTCCGGTCATCCATTCCGGCGGTTTCCTTGGGCACGGCGCGCCGATTTGGGACATTGCAGACAATTTTGGCGGCACCAACCTGCTTGTGGTCAACATGGAACAAGGGCGCGATCTCGCAGATAGTCTGGATCAGAACCGCGTCGTTTTGATGCGCGGGCACGGTTTTGCGGCCAGCGGAATGACGTTGCTCGATGTGGTGCGGACTTCCATTTACCTGCCAAAGAACGCCCGTGTGTTGATGAACGCCTTGCGTTTGGGCGGCGCCAAGTACCTGTCGGCCGAAGAGATAGAAAAACGCCTGGAAATGGATACCGGGGCCTCGGAGGCGCTCAGGGCTTGGCAATATTGGGCAGTCCGCGCCGGCGTTGGAGATTTGCTTGAAGGCGAACCCGGCGCCCCGAAATGAACAATGCGGCCAACCGGCGGCGGCTTGGGCGCAAACTTTTGCCCGGGCTTTCGAAGCGGCGCCGATACTGCTAGAAAACGCGCCAACAGGATCGCCAAAACCCCAGGGAAGGAATTTCTCCATGTTCTATCGTTGCGCCCCGCACGCCCCCGCGGATCATGGCCACGGGACTACCGTCGCCCACGGCAAGAAGCATTTCACCGTTGATATCCATTGCCACGTGGCGGTGCCGGAAGCCAACGCCGCCTTGGATGGCGCCGCGCCATCCGATTTGCAGGCGCGGCCCGAGCGCAATCCCCTGACCCAAGAGATCAATGCCAAACAAGGGAAAACCATCGCCGCCAACCTGACCGATCCCCTGGTGCGCATTGCCGACATGGACCGGGACGGCATCGATGTGCAGGCCATATCGCCATCGCCGTTCCATTATAATTACGGCTATCCGGCGGACGCGACCCGGGATGCTTGCCACATCATCAACGACCGCATCGCCGAAATCGTTGGCCAGCACCCCGACCGCTTCGTCGGCATGGGCACGGTGCCCCTGCAGGACCCCGGCATGGCGCTGGCCGAGATGAAGCGCTGCATCGATGAGCTGGGCTTCAAGGGCATTGAAATTTCCACCAATGTCGAGGGCACGGATTTGACCCGCGCCGGCCTGGAGAAATTTTTCGCCCATGCCAGTGATACCGGCACGCTTCTATTCATGCACCCCATCGGAACCAGCATCCAGCAACGCATGGACGATCATTATTTCCGCAACCTGATCGGCCATCCGCTGGAAAGCGCGCTGGCCGTCGGGCATTTGGTCTTCGATGGCTACCTCGACCGTTATCCCGGCCTCAAAATCTGTATCGCCCATGGCGGCGGCTATGTCCCCGCCTATTGGGGCCGCTTCGATCATCCTTGGGAGCGGCGCGACGATTGCCGGGTGAACATCGACGTCACACCGATGGAGCATATCAAGAAGCTTTATTTCGACACGGTGGTTTTCAACGAGCCGCAATTGCGCCACCTGATCGAGGTGTGGGGCGCCGATCACATCGTCATGGGCACCGATTACCCCTTCGACATGGCGCAACCGGACCCGGTCGGCCACGTAAATTCGGTTAAGGATTTGAGCGAAACCGACAAGGCGCGCGTGATGGGCATCAACGCCGCAGAATTGCTGGGCATTGAGGTTCCGGTTACTTAGGCCGCCCGTTTACGGTATCCCGTAGCCGAGGAAGAAATCGGGCGGCGGCGGGCCCCATTGGCCGCCAAGATCGTCTTGCGAATTGGTCACCTTGTTGGCGGGCACCTGATTGTTGAAGACGGCGTTGTCGGTGTTGTGCTCGTGCACCCTTTTGTAGGGGTCGAACCAATAGTCGAAAACCTGATCGCCCAGCGAATGCCGCCCGACACCCCAAACATGGTCGTATTTTTCCTTGGAAATCAGATATTCGTGGCCAGTCATCACATCGTCGATGTCGGCCACCTCGAAGGCGAAATGGTTGAGCCCGGAAACCGGGCCCCGCATGGCAAACATCACATGGTGATCGACAAAATCTTCGCCCCGGTCGAGCCGGTTGAAGGACATGAGCAGCTCGCCCGATTCCTCATCATGGACGTCGTCGGAACAGGTCAGTCCGAGATTTTCCCGGTACCAGGCCAACGTCGCCTCCAACTCCGTGGTCGCCAGCACGGCGTGCGCCATGCGCTTGACCGCCGCCGGCACATGGCCGAGGCGGGTCGCTTCGTTGGTGCGGCGCAGGGGCTCGGTGCCCCAATTGACCATGTTGCGGCGCACCGGCAATGGCTCTGCCGGCTCGATGCCGTGCACGACTTCGATGACGAAACCGTTGGGCTCGCCCGCCAAAAGCACCCGGGAGCCGCCGCCTGGCGCATCAATGGCTTGCACGGCTGACGCGCCTTCCAACTCGGAAAATCCGGCCAGGTCTTCGGCGCTGGCCGCCTGGTATGCCCAGCCGAGCACCTTGGGCTCGCCAAGCTCGGTGATATGGATATAAGCATTGGCATCGGAGCCGCGCATAATGAGCTTGGTCTCGGTGCGCTCCACCCTTTCCATGCCGAAATCGGTGAGAAAGGTTTCCTGCACGTCGAGATCGGGCGACGCCAAGCGGGCATAAACTATTCCAGCAACGTTAGGCATTGAACAAACTCCCCTTATAGTGTCCGGATATTTCGGCAATCATGGCTCAAGGTATCAACAATGTCGAGCCCGTGGTTTTGCGGGCGGCGGCGTCCCGGTGCGCCTTGGCGGCTTGTTTCAGCGGGTAGGTCTGGCCAACGCGGATTTTCACGGCGCCGGATTTGATCATGCGGAACAGATGATTGGCGGCGGCCTTGCGCACATCGGGTCCGGTCATGAAATTGCCGCCGGCGGCGCGCAGGAAATAGGCCGATTTGCGCCCCCCTTCAAAGGCCAGATCCAATAGCGGCGGCTTGCCCGAGGCGCTGCCGAAATTGACCACCAGGCCGCGGCGGCGGACGCTGTCCAGGGACGATTGCCACAAATCCTTGCCGATGGAATCATAGACCACATCGACGCCGGCGCCCTTGGTGATGCGCATCACCGCGTCGGTCAGATCCTGGGGCTTTTTGACGACGATTGGGTGCTTGCAGCCATGGCGCTTCGCCAGGCGCGCTTTTTCCGGCGTCGAGACGGCGCCGATGACGGTGGCGCCCAAGGCGCGAGCCCATTGGCAGGCGATTAGCCCGACGCCGCCGGCGGCCGCATGAAAGACAATGATCTCTCCCTTTTTCAGCTTGTGCGCCTCGTTGAACAAAAACTGCACAGTGGTGCCCTTGATCAGCGAGGCGGCGGCGGTCGCCTCGTCGATATGGGCCGGCAGCTTGATCAGCCCGGCGGCCGGGATCAGCCGCGCCTCCGCATAGGAGCCCAAGGGCACGCCGCCGGAATAGGCAACGCGGTCGCCGGCTTTGAAGCCTGCGACGCCGCGTCCCACCGCTTCGATGACGCCGGCGCCCTCGACGCCGATGCCGGACGGCAGGCCGGGCAGCGGATAAAGGCCGCTGCGCAAATAGGTTTCGACCATGTTGAAGCCGATGGCGGTCTGGCGCAGCAATACCTCGCCGCGCTTCGGCTTGCCAAGCTCAACCGCTTCCCACTTCATCACCGATGGCGCGCCGGTTTTGTAGATTTTGAATGCATGGGTTTGCATCGGGCCGTCCTCCCTGGTTGTTTTGATCTATGGCCCGGATCATAGAGGGCCGCTGTGCGTCTGACCACATTCGGTGTTTTCAATCGGCGAAGTCAGGCTCTATGAATGAAACTCCATCATCGGCAGAAGCGTGGCAAAAATGAGCGAGCGTCCGAATTTTCTCTATATTATCACCGACCAGCAACGGGCCGATCATCTCGGCAGCTATGGCAACAAGATCGTGCGTACCCCCAATATCGACGCCATTGCGGCGCGCGGGTTGTCGTTCGATAAATTCTATGTCGCCTCGCCCTTGTGCATGACCAACCGGGCGACCCTGGCCACCGGGCGCATGCCCACCAATACCGGCGTCATGACCAACGGCCACCCGCTGCCGCTGGAAGCCAACACCTTCATCGAAGCTTTGCGCGGCGACGGCTATAAGACCGCGCTGCTCGGCAAAAGCCATTTGCAGAACATGCTCAATCTGGATATCGAGGATTTTAACTATCCGGCGAAACCGATTGGGCGCCCCTTGGCCGAGGGGCTCGGCGATTCCTGGCTGATCCCGCGTTCGGGGCGCCGGTACGAAGCCGAGCGCAACGATCTTTGGGCGGCCAACCCGGACCGGGAAATCGAAACGCCCTATTACGGGTTCGAGACCGTGCGCTTCGCCAACTCGCATGGGGACCGGGTTGCCGGCCATTACACGCGCTGGCTCCTGGACCGGCACCCGGACCCGGACAGCCTCAAGGGCCCAGACAATGCACTGCCGTCGGACGGCGTATCAACGCCGCTGTCGTGGCGCACCAAGGTGCCCGAAGAGCTGTGGTCGACCAGCTATGTGGAAGAGATCACCGGCCAATATCTGGAAGATCATGCGGCGTCCGGCACCGATCAGCCATTTTTCATCCATTGCTCGTTCCCCGATCCGCACCATCCGTTTTCGCCGCCGGGGCGTTACTGGGACATGTATGATGCAGATGACGTTCCGTTGCCGGCTTCGTTCGCCGCCAACCATGTGGACCCGCCGCCGTTCAACGACATCTTGCGCCGCCAATTCATGGACGACGAGCGCAACCTCCGGGTCGCCGCCTTTATGGCCAGCGAAGCCGAGGTGCGCACCTCCATCGCCCGCACCTATGGCATGATTTCGTTTGTCGACGACGCGGTCGGGCGCATCCTGGCCAAGTTGGTTACTTTGGGCCTCGCCGAGAACACGGTGGTGATCTTCAATTCCGACCATGGCGACATGATGGGCGACCATGGTTTGATGCTCAAACATTGCTACCATTATGAGGGGCTGATCCGGGTGCCGTTTATCTGGGCCGACCCGGACGCGAACGACAACGGCGCCCGCACGGATCTGTTATCGGGCACCCTCGATGTCGGGCGTACCATCCTGGCCCGCGCCGGGCTGGTCCCCTATCACGGCATGCAGGGCTTCGATGTGGTCGCCGCCGCCCGCGGCGGCGAGGAATTGCCGCGCCTCGGTATGGTCCTGGAAGAGGACGAATTGCCCTACAACAGCAACTATGCCCAATTCATGCGCACGCGCAGCTTCGTCACCGGGCGCTGGCGGCTCACCTATTGGCTCGAAGACCAATTCGGCGAGCTTTATGACCGGGACGAAGACCCGGAAGAAATCAACAATCTCTGGAACCATCCGGGCGCGGCGGCGGACAAGGCGGAATTGATGGAAATGATGATGCGCGAACGCATCGCCCTCGAAGACGTGGCGCCGCGCGCCATCTATTGCGCCTGATGAATGAAGGGGGGGCTCGATGTTTGCCATGGATGAGGACGAGAAGCGCAAAGCGGACTATGAAGCGGCGCGGGCGCGCTACCACACCACCACCGAGCTGATTGCCGATGCGCAAGCCCGCGTTGAGCCGGCGCGCTGGGACTATATCGCCAGCGCCACCGAATCCGAGACGTCGCTGAAGCGCAACCGGATGGGCATCGACAGCCTGGCCTTGCGCCCCCGGGTCATGCGCAATGTGGCGAACACCGATGCGGCCACCGAATTTTTGGACCGCCCTCAGCGCCTGCCCGTGCTGCTGGCGCCGGTGGGCGGAATTCATACCTTTGCCGACGGCGGCGCCGCCCTGCCGGCCCGCGCAGGCCGGGAATTCGGCGTCGATTTCATGCAATCCAGCGTCACCGAGCCGGATATGGACGTGGTCAGCGCCGCCGCCGGCGACCACTGGCTGTTCCAGCTTTATGTGTTCGGCGATTTGGGCTGGATCGAGGATTATTTGCGATCCGCCATCGATTTGGGCGTCAAGGGGTTCTGCATCACCGTCGATAGCGATCATTACAGCCGGCGCGAGCGCAATCTGATCCGCCATGTGGATGCCCGCGCATCAAACGCCAGGGGCCGGGGCGATCCCAAATGGCGCCAAGAATTTGACTGGGCGGTGTTTGATAAAATCCGCGCCATGTCCGACATCCCGATGATGCTGAAGGGCATCATGCGCCCCGAAGACGCCGCGCTTTCGGTCGAGCACGGCGTCGATGTGGTCTACATCTCCAACCATGGGGGCCGCCAGTTAGACCACGGCCAGGGCACCATCGACGTGTTGCCCGAAATCGTTGATGCGGTGGCCGGGCACGCCAAGATCGTCATCGATGGCGGCTTTTTGCGCGGCACCGATGTTTTGAAGGCGATCATCCTCGGCGCCGACATGGTCGGCATCGGCAAGCTGCAGGCGATGGCCGTGGGCGCCGCCGGAGAGGCCGGCGTCCACCGCATGCTGGAAATCCTCGAAGACGAAATTACCATCGATATGAAGCTGATGGGCGTCAATACGCTTGCCGAATTGGACGCCAGCTACCTCACCAACGCCCAGCCCACCGAGGCGCCGTCCGTCTTCTCCACCTTCCCGATGCTCAAATATTGGGGAATGAAGGGCCAAGACGAGCTGTAGCGCGCCCGGTTTGATCCGGTATGGGGGTTTTTTTGTCGCTCTAGAATAATTGCGCCGCCATTCATCGCGCATGGGGCAAGCATTATGGGACTTTATTAGTCCCGTGATACGTACATTTATATTGTTAAAATATTGCTATAAAGCGATATAGACACATAATCTTTTCAATTATCAATATTGCCTTCACGTGGAGTTTTCGTAAATCCGGGTGATAACAGGGGAGCTATTGCTATGAAAACGGTAAATTCATTCAACGTATACCAGCGATACAGCAAATTAGGCGGGATTGTTACCCAAACTGCGGTGGCAGCGGTATTCGGGGTTACCTTGTTCGCCGGCGCAAATGTTGCCGGAGCGGCCGATTGGTTTCCCGCCAGTGTGGAGGTTTGGACCAAGCCGTTCGATATGGACAGCCCGCGCCGGGCGGTGAA
>CAUZTZ010000131.1:0-10500 GCA_963582805.1 Alphaproteobacteria bacterium | reverse complement strand
GGCTGGATGGCCATCACGGCGCCGTCGTTGCCTGCTGCATGGTTCTCGGCAAGGATGGCGATGCCGTGCTCGGCCATCTCGATGATCAGAGCATTGCCGAGGTGGTCGGCGGCGAAGCCTACGAGGCATTGCGCGCCGCCCATCGGGACGGGCGCTTCGAGGACATCTCCTATTGCGCCGATTGCGATCAGCTTTATGATTTTCCCGATGCCCTGGTGTGGAGCAATATTCCAGGCCGCAGCTATGGCCAATCGAAAATTGTCGGCGGCCTCGACCACCGGGCCTATGCCTTATGAACGCCATGGACGCCGCCGCCCAAGTCAAATTGGCCGAGATTGAAATTGTCGCCGAACAGGTGCTGGCGGCGCAGCCCGATAACGCCGATGCCCATCATGCCTTGGGATTGATCCGCATGCGCCAGGCGCGCTGGCCCGAAGCCGCCGGCTTGCTGCAATCGGCCCGCGAAACTGAGCCCGAGCGCCCGGAATTCACGCGCAATCTTTTGCATGCTTTGAACGGCCTCGCCAAGTCGGAGACCGACAAGGGCGCTTACGGCGAAGCCCGCGCCGCCTTGGCGCAGGCCTTGGGCTGCCGGCCCGGCGATACCGATTTTCTCTGCCGCATGTCGTTCGTGCTGTCGCGCATGGGCCGCGCGCACGAAGCGCTGGCCGCCGCTCAAATTGCAATCAAAGGCGCGCCGGAATTGGCGGAACCGGAAGACAAGGCCGGGCTTGCCTATCTGGCCATGGGCAAGACGGCGCTGGCCGTCCAGGCCTTCGAAGCCGCCGCCGGCAAAGACCCCGATTACGCTGCCGCCCATGTCAATCTGGGCAATGCCAGCCTCGGAAGCGGCGATGCGGAGGCCGCCGCCGGCCATTACGAGGCGGCCATTGCCCTTGATCCCGGCAATGCCCAGGCGTTCAGTAATTTGGGGCTCGCCCGGGCCGCCCAGCACCGTTGGACCGATGCCGAACATGCGCTCCGCCAAGCCATCAAGGCCAATCCGGAATTCCCCGAGGCGCATTTCAATTTGAGCCGCATATTGTTGATGGAAGGCAATTACGAAGAGGGCTGGACCGAAAACGAATGGCGCTGGAAGTGCCCCGATTTCCCCTCCATCTGGCGGCAATTTCCCTATCCCCATTGGCAGGGCGAGCCCTTAAAAGGGCGCCGCATCCTGGTTTGGTCGGAGCAGGGCATCGGCGATGAGATCATGTTTGCGAACCCGATCCCCGATCTGCTGGCCGCCGGCGCCGAGCTGGTTTTGGAATGCAACGACCGCTTGGCGCCCATATTCCAACGCTCGTTTCCGGGCGCCTTGGTGGTGGCGCGCGCCGATCCGCCGAATGGGCTCATCGACGGGGCGGCCATCGATTACCAGGCGCCGATGGCGTCTCTTTGCACCTATTTGCGCAACTCGAAAATCAGCTTTACGGCCAACCGGGGCCGCTATCTTGAGCCCGAACCCATGCGCAGCGCGGAATTGCGGGCACGCTACGCAACGCTCGGCCCGGGGCTGAATATTGGTATCTGCTGGCGCAGTGGCAATCCCATCGTCGGCCCTGAGCGCAGCGCGCCGCTTGGTCTATGGCGGGAGATTCTGACCCGGGCGGGGTGCAACTTCATCAGCCTGCAATATGGCGAGACCGAAGCCGATATCGAAGCGGCGCGCATCGCCTACGGCGCCGATGTCTATGTGGATGCCTCGGTGGACCCCTTGACCAACGCCGAAGACTGGTTCGCCCAGGTGGCGGCAATGGACTTGGTGATTTCGGTGGACAATTCCACCATCCAGGTTTCCGGCGCCCAAGGCATCCCCACATTTACGCTTTTGTCGCACGCCCCGGAATGGCGTTTCGGGCTGGCCGGCGACGGCCACGACTGGCATCCGTCGATTCAGGTGTTCCGCCAATCCGAGCCCGGCAATTGGAACCATGCGTTCGCGAAATTGGCGGATGCGTTTCATGCTTTTCTCGGCACGCATTGAGGGGTTATGGGTAACATCATGTGGCCGAACCGAAGACTTCTGGATTTGTTGGGAATCGAATTGCCCATCATTCAAGCGCCGATGGCTGGGGCCAACGGCGCCGCAATGGCGATTGCCGTCAGCGAAGCAGGTGGGCTCGGCTCCTTGCCGTGCGCCATGCTGGGAGGCGACAAAGTGCGGGCCGAAACTGGAATCATAAGGCAACAAACGACGAAGCCGTTGAATGTCAATTTCTTCTGCCATACGTCCGCCGAGCCGGACCCGGATGCGGAGCAAGGCTGGCGGCAAAAATTGGCGCCATATTATGTGGAATTTGGATTGGATGCCTCGGCGTCGGTGCCGGCGCCCAATCGCCGGCCCTTCGACGACGAAATGTGCACCATCGTCGAAGAATTCGCCCCGGAAGTTGTGAGCTTTCATTTTGGGCTTCCGGCCAAGCAACTATTGCACCGTGTGAAGGCGCGGGGCTGCATCGTCATCGCATCGGCGACCAGCGCCCGGGAAGCGCGCTGGCTGGAAGAAATGGGATGCGACGCGGTCATCGCCCAAGGCTATGAGGCGGGCGGACATAGCGGCATGTTCTTGAGCACCGGTATCTCCACCCAGGCCGGCACATTCGCCCTGGTGCCGCAAGTGGTGGATGCCGTGACGGTGCCGGTGATCGCAGCCGGCGGCATCGGCGATGGCCGGGGTATCGCGGCGGCGTTTGCCCTCGGCGCCGCCGGCGTGCAGATCGGCACCGCTTACCTGTTGACGCCGGAGGCGACGATTTCCGATCTTCACCGTGCCGCCTTGGCGGGTGCCGGCGACGATCAAACGGCGTATACCAATCTGTTTTCGGGCCGCCCGGCGCGTGGATTGATGAACCGCGTCATGCGCGAGATCGGTCCCATGTCGGACGCGGCGCCGGCCTATCCGACCGCCGGCGGCGCTTTGGCGCCCTTGAAAGCCAAAGCCGAGGAGGCTGGGCTCACGGATTTCTCTTCGCTCTGGGCCGGCCAAGCGGCCAGCCTTGCCTCCGAAATGGGCGCCGCCGACCTGACCCGGCGCCTGGCGGAGGACGCGGCGGCGATTTTGGCCGGGCTCGGCGGGCGCGCGCCCTAAACCGTCATTTCCTGTTCCAGGGTGGTCACCCGGCGCATGTCGCGCACATGGGTGAGGTCATCGAATTCCGTCGCCCGGTGCATGGTCGATTGGTTGTCCCACATGACCACATCGCCGGGCTGCCAGACGTGGGTATAGGTAAAGCGGTCCTGCGTGGCAAATTCGATCAAATCGTCAAGCAGAGCGCGGCCCTTGTCCTCGGGCCAGCCGACAATGTGCGAGGCGTGCGAGGCCAGGTACAGCGCCTTGCCGCCGCTGCGCGGATTGGCGGTCACCAGCGGGTGGCGGGCGGCGGGGCGGGTGGCTTTTTCGGCCTCGGTAACATCGGTAAAGCCGCCCAGCGCTTTCGAATACCAGATCGAATGCTCGGCCTCCAACCCCTCCAATTCGGCTTTGCGGTCGGCGGGCAAGGCCGCATAGGCGGCGGCCATATTGGCAAAATCCGTATCGGCGCCGGCGGGCGGCAGGACGCGCGCCGACAGCACCGAATAAACGGCGCGGTTATCATCGAACGATACATCCGTGTGCCACAAGCGGTTGCCGTCATGAAAACTGCGGCGGCGGTCTTCGGCGCCGACGATTTCGCCGGCCTCGTCCAGGTTCGAGACGTCAATCAGCTCGGACCGATCAAGCCGCGTCGCGCCGCCGCCGAGCATCTTGAGCATGCGCAAATGCTGCAAGGGGCCGAACGCGCCGGTGAAATCGATCTGCTGGGTATCGGTGAGGGGTTCGGGCCTTCGAAACACGAGCACGCCATGGCTATCAATGGCGGAGCGGATCGCCTCGGTCTCGGCGCGGGATATCGGTGCACCGATATCGATGCCCGAAATTTCGGCGCCGAATGTATCCAGGCTGGTGATCGAAATTCCCAATTTACGATTTCCTTTTGCGCTGCGGTTGCGGTGCAGTGGTGGCCTTCGTAAGGAAAACGGATAAGCCGGAAGTGGTCAGATTAAACCCAATTCCATCATAACCTTTTTCATCGCAAACATTGTTTTCGGCGGGATATGGCGAGGAATTCTTATAGGCATACCGTCAAGATCGACCACCTGCCAGCAATCTTTTCGTTTCTGCATCGCCCAAAATCCGAACCACGCGGAGACCGCACCGAAGACCTCGCCGACCGCTTTGGTTACCCCGGGGTGATACCAGACTTTGCGTTCGGGCTCGTAAATTTCGTCGATGCGTGGTTTGTCGGCGGAAATATCGGCAACGCCGTCCTGCAATTGCAGCTCCAGGTCATCGCCGCAAAGGATGCCGCCCGAGCGCACCAGTTTCATAGCATCCGCGATGTCGGCGCGAACAGCAGCGTAACTGTGATCGCCGTCGATATAGACAAGATCATAGGCCTCCGCTTCGAGGGTGGGCAGCACGTCCCGGCTCCATCCCCGATGCACCTCAAGCGTCACCGTGTCTGGCAGGGACCGCATATTGTTCTGGAATACCGCATCGGCCCAAGCCAGCGCCGACAGACCGGTCCAGGATCCAATCTCAAGGATGCGAATGCTTTCGGGGCCCAGAGACTGGCTGAGACGCCAAACGGCGCCCAACATATAAATCATGCGAACAGGATTGGCGGTGCCGCCCAACGGCCCTTCGAAGTTGGTTGCAGCGCCGCCGGTTTCGGTCACCACCGGTCCCGGATTGGTGGCGGCAAATCGATCCCGGCTTTCATACCTGTTCTTCCCGGCTCGCCAATTCCAATTGTCTGGTGCGCTCGGCGATCACGTCATGCAGGGATTTGGCGATGGCCGGATGCGCCGCCAACAGCCGTTTGAAATCGTCGGCTTTCAGTTCCAAAAGATTGCAATCGGTCAGCGCCACCACCGAGGCGTTGCGCTGGCCCCCGGCCAGCACCGCCATTTCGCCAAAAAATTCACCGGCCTCCAGATAGAACGGTTTCGGCGGCAGCTCCACCTCGAGCCGCCCCGATATAATAAAGAACATGCTGTCGGCATCATCGCCGATGCGCACCACGGCGTAATTCGACGGCACCACCAGGGGCGTCAGCACCGACACAATCTCGGCAACCTGGGCCGCGTCCAGGGGCTGGAACAGGGGCACGTTGGAGACCAGCTTCCAATTGACGACGAAATCTCTTTTGCGGATTTCGTCGGCAAAGCCGGTGGCGATCACGCCGGTGGGCAGGGCGAACATGCCGACGCCGATGACCATGGTGATGGCGCCGAAGAAGCGTCCCAGCGGTGTGACCGGCGTCACGTCGCCATAGCCGACCGTGGTCAATGTCGCCAGGGACCACCACATGGCATCCGGGATGGAGGCGAATTTATCGGGCTGCACGTCTTGCTCTAAGATAAACAGGATGCTCGACGAAAACAAAAGCGCGATCAGCATCACCAACAGCGCCGCCGTCAACGCCTTGTGCTGGGCCTTAACCACCGCGCCAATGACGCTGAGCGCCGGCGAATAGCGCGAGAGTTTCAACAGTCTGAGCAGCCGGATGGCGCGCAGCATGCGCAGATCAATGCCGAAGAAAGCGAGGTAAAAGGGCAGGAAGGCGAGCAAATCGATCATCGCCATGGGCGAGAGGATAAAGCGAAGGCGGCCCCTGATCGGGTGCTGATATTCGCGGCCTAAGTCTTCGGTGCAGGACCAGACCCTCAAGACATATTCCCTGTGAAAATGGCCACCGATACCACCTCGAACCAGAAAAATAATTCCGGCGATCTGGTATAGATGCTTTCAACGGTTTCCAAGATGATGGCGAAGACGTTGGCGACAATCAGCGCGATCATGAAGAGATCGAAGCCCATGCCGGCCTTGTCGCCCGGCGAGGACGAATCCAGAAACAAATGTGTGGCCCGCTTCAGATGCGCATACACGCCTTAATCCCCAACCCACGTTCTCCAACTCACGAGCGCCGGAATTGGGTTTATCGCCGCCCTATCCCAACGCTTGATCCAGATCGCGGAGCAAATCCTCCACCGATTCTAGTCCGACTGACAAGCGGATAACGTCAGGACCGGCGCCGGCGGCGATTTGCTGCTCCGGGCTCAATTGCCGGTGGGTGGTGGAGGCGGGGTGAATGATCAGGCTTCTTGTGTCGCCCACATTGGCCAGGTGGGAAAACAGCTCCACCGTTTCGACAACGCGCACTCCGGCCTCATAGCCGCCCTTGAGGCCGAAGGTGAAGACGGCGCCGGGGCCCTTGGGCAAATATTTTTGCGCCAATTCCCGGTAGGGACTGGATTTGAGCCCGGCGTAGGATACCCAGGCGACCTTTTCATGGCCCTCCAGATACTCGGCGATCACTTGCGCGTTGGCCACGTGGCGCTCCATGCGGAGGTGCAATGTCTCGATGCCGGTGATGGTCATGAAGGCGTTCATGGGCGATTGCGCCGGGCCGAAATCACGCAAGGCAACGGCGCGGGCCTTGGTGGTGAAGCCGAAATCGCCGAAGGTCTCATAGAAGGTCAGCCCGTGATAGGCGGGTTCGGGCTCGGTCATGGATGGGAATTTTCCATCCTTCATCCAATCGAATTTGCCGCTCTCTACCAGCACGCCGCCCATGGAGGTGCCGTGGCCACTCAAATATTTGGTGGTTGAATGGATGACGATATCGGCGCCCCATTCCAATGGCTGGTGCAGATAAGGAGACGCCATGGTGTTGTCGACAATGACTGGAATGCCGGCCTCGTTGCCGATCTCCACCACCTTTTCCAGATCGATGATGATGCCGCCCGGATTGGCCAGCACCTCCAAAAACAGCGCCTTGGTGTTGGGTGTGATGGCGCGGCGGAAATTCTCCGGATCGGTGCCGTCAACGAAATGACAGGTCCAGCCCAGCTTCTTGAACGACAATCCGAACTGGGTCAGGGAGCCGCCATAAAGATTGCGCGACGACACGAATTCGTCGCCCGGCTCCAACAGGGTGAAAAATGTCAGGAACTGGGCGGCGTGGCCGGACGCGGCGGCGACGGCGGCGCGGCCATTTTCCAGGCTGGCGACACGCTCTTCCAGGACCGAAACCGTCGGGTTGGTCAGGCGCGAATAGATAAAGCCGAAGCGCGACAGGTTAAACAGGTCGGCCGCATGCTCGGCGTCTTCGAACACATAGGATGTGGTTTGATAGATTGGCGTGTTGCGCGCCCCGGTTACCGGCTCCGGCCTGGCGCCGGCGTGGATGGCTCTTGTTTCGAACCCGAAGCCGGTCTGATGTTTGCCCCGGTCAGCCACGACGCTGCGTTCTTTGCATGAGGCGCGGGCGCTTGGCCGAAATGATGCGCGAATTAACGCCGCTCCAGCTTAACTCCCCATAAAGGCGGCCATATTCGATCTTCGGGCAGCGGTCCATGATGACCGTGAGCCCGGCGGCCTCGGCGCGCATCGCGGCCTCGTCGTTGCGCACCCCCAATTGCATCCAGATGACGTCTATGCCCTTGTCTTTGATGGCGGCGGCTTCGTCGGCAATGCCGCCGGCGGCTTCGGAATTCCTAAAAATATCGACCATCTGAAACTGGTCCGGGATCGATGCCAGATCGGCATAGACGGGCTCCCCCAAAAGCATCGCGCCGGCTTCGCGGGGATTGACCGGGATCACCCGGTAGCCCTTGCTCTGCAGATATTTCATGGCGAAGTGGCTGGGCCGCACCCAGTTGCTGCTGGCGCCGACCATGGCGATGGTTTCGGTGCGCTCCAAAATGCCGGCGATCAAGGCGTCGTCATATTCAAGTTCGCTCATGGGTAAAGCCTAAAAGCCTAGCGGCCCTTCCATTCCGGGGCTCGTTTTTCGAGGAAGGCATCGATGCCTTCGTGGGCGTCGTGCTCCTGCATGTTGCGCGCCATCACGTCCGAGGCGAAGGCATAGGCGTCGTCCAGTTCCATATCCATTTGGCTGTAGAAGGCAGCCTTGCCCATGGACATGGTCAGGCTCGAGCGCCCATTGATGCTTTGCGCATAGTCCATTACGGCGGCGTCCAGCTCATCGGCGGCCACCACTTTGTTCAGGAGGCCGTGGCGAAGCGCCGTCTCGGCGTCGATCAATTCGCCCATGAGCAGCATTTCCATGGCGTTCTTGCGCCCGATGGCGCGCCCCAAGGCGACCGCCGGGGTCGAACAAAACAGCCCGTTGGTTACGCCAGGCACCGCAAAGCGGGCGGTATCCACGGCGACCGCCAGATCGCAGGACGCCACCAGCTGGCAGCCGGCCGCCGTGGCGATACCGTGCACCCGGGCGATAATCGGCTGCGGCTGCCTGGTCATGGCGGCCATCACGTCGGAGCATTTGGTGAACAATTCATGGATCGCGGCATAACCGGAATCCGCGCGCATTTCGTTGAGATCATGACCGGACGAAAACACCGGCCCGTTGCCGGCCAGGATGATCACATGCACGGATTTGTCGGCGGCGATGGCGTCCAGCGCATCGCCGAGCGCATCCAGAAGCGCCAGGGAAAGGGCGTTGCGCCGGGCCGGCCGGTTCATGGTCAGGGTGCAAATGCCGTCCGCGTCATCGCGCAGCAGTAAGGGCTCGTTGGTTCCGGGATCGGTCGGGTCTGCCATTTCTGTCTCCTGCCTCAAACGGCGGCCAAGGTTTTGGAATTCTGCCGTGTTGCGGAGTGTCGTTGCAAGGCATATTACCCTCATTGACCCAACTGAAAATTCCATCCAGATCAAGCATGAGCGTACCAGCGCCCGAGCGTTCGAACACACGCCAGAGTCTCTTGCTGCTATCCCACACGGATCGGCGTTCAACACTTCGGTCCTCGGCAATCACCTTGGCGTCCAATTTTGCTGTTGGACAACGCATCGCTGAATGGGAACCGCGTATACTGGGCCGATTTAGGCGAAGCGCTTCTTATCCGCGCCTGCGTAAGCCGCTACTTTCAGATCGGCGCTGTTAGCGGTCTCAAGCCGGTCCAGAAGCTCGGTGAGTTTGCCGGCGGGAATCGCGCAGGTGACTTCGTTGTTGCTCATACCGGTACGCACCCTGCTCAGCATGCACCCAACGCTTAGCGCGATCTCGCCGCCTTCCTTGGCGATGGCGATAATATGGCACTGGGGTTTGCCTTCGATACGAAGTGCAGGCCAGGCGTCATGCAGCAGCATCGCTTGCTTGCCGTTCAGACGAAGGAAAACAACATCCGGGTCCGACGATGCCTCGGCAAGCGGCCCATAGGTCACGAAGTTGGGATTTCCCTTCACGGTGGCGATCTGCGGGAAGACTTCGGGCGTTACCCATTCCGCCTCTACCAGCGCCACCACGTCTGCGCCGCGCGCCGCCTCTTCCAGTGTCTTGAGCCCATGGGTGAGAGAACCGACGCTGCAATTGCCGTGATCTTCGGCAACGGTCGTGAAGGATTTGTTGCTAGCCTCTATCCAGAACACGCACCCCGCCGCGACTCGGCCGGTACGACCATCGGGGGTCGCCGTCGGCATTGGCGTGTCGAAGCGCGGCACACCGGCAGGCGCTTCGGAAGAAAATGAAATCGCCAGCGGCGGCTGGGAAAGTCCGAGTAACGATGTCAGCGATTTGGCCTGAGCCGAACGTGCCTCTAGATCTGTCACGTGTCCACATTCCTCTTCATTAAAAACCAACATCCCCCAGGGAGGTTCTAAATCCATGGAAGCGATATCTCAACTCCGCAGCGAAAGCAACGACACTGCCTCCGCAGGCGGTTGATGGTCTGATATTGCGGGTTTGACCGTATTCGGAATGCACTCCGTTTTACTGGGGGAAATGGGGGTTTAGATATTTGCGCCAGCAACGGCGCCCAACTCGGGTTGTGGTATTATAATACCGTAACCATAACCCTCCGTAATCTAAGCATTATTCCTGTTGACCTTCCATTTTTAATGGGCATACTGCGCGCCTTCCAACGCCAATTTACAAATAAGAAGAGATGCGAACAATGGTTGCCATGAAAACCTATTCCGCCAAGCCCGCCGATGTGACGCGCGGCTGGTACGTGATCGACGCCGAAGACATGGTGCTCGGCCGGCTGGCCAGCTTTGTCTCCATGCGCCTGCGCGGCAAGCACAAGCCCATGTACACGCCGCATATCGATTGCGGCGACAACATCATCGTCATCAACGCCCAAAAGGTGGCGCTGACCGGCAACAAGCGGGCCGCCAAGACCTATTACTGGCACACCGGCTGGCCGGGCGGCATCAAGAGCCGCACCGCCGACAAGATATTGGAAGGCGCCCATCCCGAACGGGTGGTGATCAAGGCCGTCGAACGCATGATATCGCGCAACCCGTTGGGCCGCCAGCAGATGAAGAAATTGCATGTTTATGGCGGGGCCGAGCATCCCCACGATGCCCAGCAGCCCGAAGCCATCGATCTGGCCGCCATGAATTCCAAAAACAAAAGGAGCGCGTAGCCGTGGCCGAAGAAAAAAATGTGACGCTCGATAATTTGAAGCAAGCCATGGAAGGCGCCGCCG
>CAUZTZ010000130.1:0-10529 GCA_963582805.1 Alphaproteobacteria bacterium | reverse complement strand
CGGCTGGCGGAGGCGCATATTTCATTGGGAGACTTTGGCGAAGCCGTTCCGTTGAGCAAACGCGCCGTCACCCATCCACGCGCCGGGATATGGCCCGAGGCGACGCTGGTCGCGGCGCTCGCATTGTCTGGCGAGGACGAAGGTGACGTTGCCGATGCCCGGACGGCGGTGCTGGAAAGGATGCCGGGTTTCAGTTGCGCCCACTTCAGGGACAACTTTCCGGCCACCGACCCGCATTTCATCGAAGTCTATGTGGAGGGCCTCCGCAAAGCCGGTATGCCGGAAAGCTAGCCTTTCGCGTCTTGTATCGCCCGCCAGACTTTTTCCGGCGTGGTCGGCATTTCCACGTGGCGGACGCCGAACTCCGATAACGCATCGACAATGGCATTCACCAGGACACCGAGGGCCGGGGTGGTGCCGCCTTCGCCGCCGGCGCGGATGCCTAAGGGGTTGATCGGCGTCGGCACTTCCGAAATCTCGGTAATGAAGCTTGGCATGTCTCCGGCCCGTGGCATGGCGTAATCCATGAACGAGCCGCCATGCATCTGCCCGGTCTCGGCATCGTAGGCGGTGCTTTCCAGCAAAGCCTGGCCGAGGCCCTGGACTATGGCGCCATGGGCCTGGCCGTGCAGGATCAACGGGTTGATGGCACGCCCCACATCGTCGACGCCGGCGTAGCGGACGATGGCCACATGGCCGGTGTCGGCGTCCACTTCCACCTCGCAAGAATGGCAGCCGAAGGGAAAGGCCAGCTTGGTCTGGGTGTAATCGCCCTCGCCGGTCAATTCCCCTTGCAGATCGTCGGGCAAATCGTCCCGCTCCATGGCCGCCTTGGCCACCTCGAAGATATCGAGCGAGCGATCAGTGCCGGCAATGCCGAAACGGCCGCCGGAAAATTCCATATCGCTGGCCGCCGCCTCCAGGACCTGGGCGGCGATGCGCTTGCCCTTTTCGATTATCACATCAGTGGCCATGCCGATGACGATGCCGGCGAGGCGCATGGAGCGGCCGGCGTGGGTGCCGCCGCCCACCGTCACGATATCGGTATCGCCGGTGATCAAATTGACGGCATCGATAGGCACGTCCAGCCATTCGGTGACAAGTTGGGCAAAGCTGGTCTCGTGGCCCTGGCCCGAGGACAGGGTGCCGATAATCACGTCGATGCGGCCTTCCGCGTGCACCGTCATTTCGGAACGCTCCCGGGGGGCGCCGCCCGAGGTCTCCATATAGGCGGCGATGCCGAGGCCCCGGTGCAGCCCGCGCTTGGCCGATGCAGCTTTGCGCGCCGCAAACCCATCCAGATCGGAAACGCCGAGGCACTGATCCATGGCCTGCTCGTAGGCGCCGGAATCGTAAATCATGCCGAGATGATTGTCGTAGGGCATTTCATCGGGCCGCACCATGTTACGGCGCCGCAATTCTATCGGATCGAAGCCACATTGGCGGGCCGCCAGATCGACCAGGCGTTCCATAACATAGATCACTTCCGGCCGCCCGGCGGAGCGGTAGGGGTTGGTGGGCGAGGTGTTGGAATGAACGCCCCGCGCCCGCACATAGACCGCCGGAATATGGTAGACACTGCTCATGATCTCGGCGCCCTTGGTCAAGGGCACGATGGACAAGGTATGGGCGCCGATATTGGAGACGTTGGAGGTGCGCAAGGCCAAAAAATTACCGTCCGCATCGAGGGCCAGTTCGGCCTCCACATCGAGATCCCGGCCCTGATAGTCGGAAACGAAGGCTTCCGAGCGGTCGGCGGTCCATTTCACCGGGCGGCCCAGTCTTTTCGCCGCCCAGGGCATCATAGCGAATTCTGGGAAGAAGGAATTGCGGGTGCCGAAATTGCCGCCCACTTCCTTGGCTACAACGCGCACCATCGCCGGCTCAACACCCAAAATGCTCGCCAGTTCCATCTTCGGGCGGACAATAGCGCCGCCGCCGGCATAGAGGGTGTAGCGCCCGGTGCCTTCGTCATAGACGCCGACGGCGGCGCGCGGTTCCATCGGCACGCCGGTAACCCGGGCGATCCAGGTTTCGAACTTGACCACATGGGCGGCGCCTTCAAAGGCGGCGTCGGCGGCGGCCTTGTCGCCCACATCGGCATCAATGCACAAATTCGATGTCCAGCCGTCATAGAGAATGGGGGCTTCCGCCTGCAGCGCGTCCTTGGTCACGGTGACCGCCGGCAAGGGATCATAATCGACGATCACCCGTTCGGCGCCGTCCCTGGCGGCGGCGACGGTCTCGCCGACCACCATGGCCACCGCTTCGCCGACACAGCGGACCCGATCGGTGGGCATCACGAAGTGGCGCCCGAGGATCGGATCGCCGCCGTCCCGGTTTTCCAGCGTGATGTCGAGGCCCGCCGTGGGCCGGGCGTTGTGGGGGATAATTTTGAGCCCATCCGCTTCCATGTCCTTGCCGGTAAACACGGCGATGACGCCGGGCATTGATAGCGCCTCGGCATTATCGATGTCTCGGATATGGGCATGGGCGTGGGGGCTACGTACCACTTGCGCATAGAGCTGGCCGGGCTGGTTGAAATCGTCGGAATAGGTACCCTTGCCGATGATCAGGCGGTGGTCTTCCTTGCGCCGGACCGGCTCGCCAATGCGCTCGTTCATGGTGTCGTTCCCTGGATTGAATGATTATTGGGCGGCGTTCAGCGTCCGGTGGGCGCCGTCGAAGGCGGGCGCCACCTCTTCCATGAAGCGCTGCATCTGCTCGCGCACCATGGCGTCCGGCTTGGCGCCGAGGTTGAAATACAGAATGACCTCGTCGATGCCGTAGCCCTCGACCCGTTTCAACTGATCGATGATTTCTTGCGCCCCGCCCAACAGGATCGAGTTGTGATCGAAATCGTCTTTGGTGGGATCGGCCAGCACTTTGCCGATATCGCGGTAATATTGCATGGTCGGCGGCAACGGCCCGGCGCCGCCCTGGGTGGATTTTTTGCGCAGGCCCGACAATGTGAAATAATCGATCAGCCGCGCCAGGGCGTAATCCTTGTCAGCGTCACTTTCACCCATATGGATGAAATAGCTGCATTTCACCTTGCGCGCCTGTTTTTCTTTTTTCTCGCAGATATCCCGGTAGGCCTGGACCGCTTGTTGCAGTCCGCCGAACACCATGGTGGCGGCGAACGGCGCCTGCAGAAGGTTCCAATCCAGATCGGCGGCGATCTCCATGGAAAAGGACGAGAACGAGCCCATATAGGGCCGGAACGGGTCCTGCATGGGTTTTGGATCGACGACGATGGGATCCGGCACGGAATAAAATTCGCCGTCAAAGGTGAACGGCTCGGTCTCGGTCCAGCATTTGGTGAGCAGCTGGACGGCTTCGGTGAACTGTTCGGCGGATTTCTGGAAGTCGGCGCCGAAGGGGGCGAACTCGTGGGAATCGTAGCCGCGCCCGCAGGCAAAATCGACGCGCCCGCCGGACAATTGGTCGAGCGCCCCCCATTCCTCGGCCACCTGGATCGGGTGGTGGATGTTGAGCACCACCACCGCCGGGCCGAGCCGGATGCGTTTTGTCGAGGCGGCGATATTGGCGAGGGTAAGGCCCGGCACCGGCACGCAGCCGCGCCGGTTGAAATGATGCTCGCCGATCCAGGCCGAATGCATGCCCAGCTGTTCCGCATAGATGGCCTGATCCCTTATCTCCAACAGGAACTGTTCGGAAGTGCGCGGATTGTCGGGATAGCGGTTGTCCGAAAGGGTGAAATATCCAAATTCCATAATGGGCTCCGTCGGATCGCTTAGGCGTTGCCGCGCATTTCGCGCCAGAGGCCCAGTTTTTGCTGGGCGGTGCGGTCGGTATAGGAGAACAGCGTCGCATCGGTATCCGCCTCCAGCCGGTAGGGCACCCAGCAGGGGATGGCGAAAATATCGCGCGGCTTCCATTCCAGAATTTTTTCATCCGCACCCTCGCCGGCGATGACGCGGCCGGTTCCCTCTACCGGCGAATAGACGGTGTTTTCGGTGGTCCGGTATTCTTCGGTCTTGAAGCCCTTGGGCAGCAATTGCAGGAAGGTGGACATGGTCGGCATGGCGGCCCCCCCGGTGGTCGGATCGATATATTCCAGCTTGATGCCGGCGTATGGGTCCCAATCGTCGTTCTTGCGCAATTCTTCCAGGGCTTCGCGGGAGCGGGCGTAAGGGTACGAGAATATGGGCGATTCCGGCTTGTCCCAGGTCTCGCCAACGGGCCGCATATTGGCGCCGTAGCGGGCCAAGCTGTCGCCGGGCGGGCGGCTTTCCGGCGCCCGGTCTTCGGGGTAGGGCACAAAAAACATCGGCCCGAAGGCGGCCACCATGGGAATATCCAGCCCGTCCATCCAGTAAAACGGGTCCTCGCCGTCGTGGCCGTGATCGTGCCAGGTCATGGACGGCGTAATGAGGAAATCGCCAGGCTCCATGAAGCTCTTCTCTCCCGACACCGCGGTCCAGGCGCCTTTGCCCTTCAATATGAAGCGCAAAGCGGACGGGGTGTGCATATGGGCCGGCGCAATCTCGCCGGGCAGGATCATCTGCAAACCCGCATAGAGGCTTTCCAGGATGCGCGGCGGCTTATCCAGGCCCGGATTTTCCAGGGACAACACCCGCCGGTTGGCTTCCTTGGCGGTGATCAACCCGCCGGCTTCGGCCAGCAGCGGGCACAATTCGTTATCGAAGTCCCAAAGATGCGGCACCGAGCGGACAAAATCCTCAGGGCTAGGCGGCACCAAAGTGGTTGTCCACAAGGGCGACATGTCGGTCTTGTCGATTTTGGCGTAATAGGCTTCGCGTTCGGCCTGATTTTCCGGTTCTGCCATGGCTTATCCCCCTTAAGCGGCTAGTTTAGCACCTGAATGCCGAGGTTAGAAGCGCGGATGAACCTTAAGAAGTGCCCTGGTAGGAGTTGATGTCCGCCTGCTGTCGGGCTTCTGGCTTTTTGTTGGCAGCCGCGTCCAACCTAACCAAATCAGCCATCTCGTCGGCGGCGCCGATTACCGCATCGCCGCGCAAGGTCACCCGCTCCATGCGCCGCCGGTGGGGCAGGTAGTCGCGCGCCGCATAATGCTGGGTCGAGCGGTTGTCCCAGAACACCATGGTTCCAGGCTTCCAGCCGACGCGGAACTGGTATTCGGGAACTTCGGTCAGCCGGTACAGCATATCGAGGATCGATTGGCTTTCGCTTTCGGTCATGCCTTTGATGAGCAGGGTAAACTGAGGGCTGACAAAAATCACCTTCTTGCCGGTGACGGGATGCAAGCGGACAACGGGATGCACCGGGTTTGGGAACTGTTCCTCCATGGCGTGAAGCTTGTCGCGGCTGGCCGGATCGCCGGAATACAAGCGCCGGAACGGTTTGAAATCATGCACCGCTTCGAGCCCTGTGAGGAAGCATTGCCAGCGGTCACTAAGCCCTTCAAAGGCGGCGGTCATCGAGGCGAAGACCGTATCGCCGCCCACCTCGGGCACGATGCGGGCGCGCAAGATGGTGCCCATGGGCGGCACTTCGCGGAAGGTTTCGTCCGAATGCCAGATATCGGTGGCCAGCGGCGGGCGCTCGCCATCGTTATCGAGGATGATCAATTCCGGCATATCGGCGTCGTTGGGCGAGAACGGATGCACCGACAGTTCGCCGAACTGTTTGCCGAATGCGGACTGTTCCTCGACGGTGATATCGATTTCCGGAAACACCAGAACTTCGTTTTCCATCAGCGCATCGAATAGAATTGTGTGGTTGCTGTTGCTCTGCGCCTTGGAAAAATCGACGCCGCTAACCTCGGCGCCCAGATGGGCGCCTTTACGGGTGACGGTGATTTCCGAAGCTTTGGCCATATTGTCCTAGTCCGACATTCCTGCGCGGCGCAGCAGATACTCCCACGCCCGGTCGTGTCCGCGCAAGGTCGCCATGCCCGGCGACGCCGCATTCACCTCGCCCGGGGTCAGATAAATGATATCGCCCAAGGGCAGAGCGCGGACGATAGCTTGGGCATTGTTTTTCATGGCGATGGCGGTCTGCACCGCGTCCGGAATGTTGGCGCCGGTCACCGTGCAGCCATGGCCGCGCATGATGGCGCATTTTTCGCCGCCCAGCGTGGCCGCCAGATCATGGCCTTGATCGTTGGTGGTGACCAGAAGATCGGTGTCGCCGAATTTGTCGCGGATGTCCCAGACCGGCGCGGTTTCGCCGAGCCGTTTGGCGTTGTGGATGGCCGGGCGCATGGGTGTGCCGGTAATCGCGAAGGGCAAGACCTCGTAGCAGTGATTGTGGATCACCGACATGACGTCGGGCCGCGCCTCGAACACGGCGCCGTGGATGGGGCGCTCGATATAAATTGGCACTTCGGTTGGGTTGACCGGGGAATTGTCCAGGTTGAATTCCAGGATATCGTCCTCGGTTACCAGTTCCGGGCTCCTGGAGCGGGATAAAAAATAGGTCTCCGGATTGTCCGGGTTGCGGACGCTGATATGGCCATAGGCATCGCACAGGCCCTCGGCCGCGAGGATACGGTTGGCGGCTACCAGATCTTGGATCAAACTTTGAATGTCGCTCATGAGAAGTCTCCTGTTCAGATTATTATAGGAAGTCTAGAGATTGGAAGGAGCGGATGACCGGGAACCAATCGCCGAGAAACGATTTCGGCCAGACAACGGCAACGATCCGATGAAACAAAAGATAGGCGCAAATCCATGTGGGGATCGCGATCGTCAGGGTCAATCGCCAGCTTTCCCGCCCTTGAAAGCGCATGTAGGACACTAAGAACACAAACATGGCCGGCAGCAATCCGATAAGCGCCGTCAGGGCCAGATACAGAAGGCACCAGCCGAGGAAATTGCCGGCCCGGCGCAGCATTTCCCGCGTCGCCAGGGCCGCAATATGATCGACAATACCGGTCATATCGCCTCCCGGATCGTGGGTTTCGATATTCCCCGCGGGTGCTTTTGGGGCTTCGACGCCGAACGAGATGAAGCGCCCGGTGAAATGCATAAGGCCGAACCCGATACCGGCCCACGCCACCGCCCAAGGCATCAATTTGGCCTCCAAATCCCAGAAAAGCGACGACAGGATCGCGGCCGAGAAGAAGGCGATGACAATACCCGTGAATACGGTGTCGGGCCGTTCCTGCGGGCTAGGCGGCGTAAATCGGAAGCTGCGCCGGGCCTTTGGCTGGCGGCGGCTTTCCAAATACGCGCGAACGGTCGGGCGCAAAATGCCGACCAAGGCAAATGCTAGCAACACCACGACGATCGGAAAGGACAGCCATTCAAAATCATAGCGTTGAATGGATATGAACATATAGTTCTCAATCAGACCGCCCAGAACGAAGCCCAGAATGACCGGCGGGCGCGGCCAATTCATACGCTTCATGACCCAGCCGAGAAGAGAGAAGCCCAATAGCGCATACCAATCGCCCCAGGCATTGGAGGCCTGGAAGACGCCGATATAGACCACCGCAATGATCAACGGCGCCAGGATTCCGATCCGTATGAGAACGATTTTTGCGAGCTGATTGGCAAACAGGAAACAGATGCCGGCGCCGAGGACGTTGGCGATGGCGACGCTCCACACCATGGTATAGGTGACATCCAGCCGCTTGGTCAGAAGATCGGGCCCCGGGTTAATGTCGTGGATCAGGAACGCGCCCAGAAGAAGCGCCATCGACACCGAGCCGGGTACGCCGAAGGCGATGGTCGGGATCAATGCGCCGCCTTCTTTGGCGTTGTTTGAGGCTTCCGACGCGATAACACCGCGCACATCTCCGGTACCGAAGGTCTTGGACGCGCCTTTTTCGGTGCGTGCCGCGTGGCCGTAGGCGATCCAATCGATGACCGCGGCGCCCATACCCGGAATGGCGCCCAGGATCGATCCGATGGAAGCGCAACGCAGGACCAGGAAATAGTTCTTGAACACATCCCTGACGCCTTGCAATTGCGACCAGCGATTACCGACATTGGTATTGCCGGTAATGCCCTTGCGCGAAACCACCATGTCGGCGATTTCAGGGATGGCAAACATACCCAAGGCGAACGGTACAATCGGCAGCCCATCCCACAAATAATTGGTATCGAATGTCCAGCGCAGGGTCGCCGTTTGCGAATCTTCGCCGACCGTCGCCACCAATATGCCGATGCAGACGGCGGCCATGCCCTTGAGCGGCGCGCCGCCCGACAACGCCGCCACCATAGACAATCCGACGATACAGATGGCGAGCAATTCGGGCGAGCCGATCAAAAGAACCAACGGACGCAATATTGGTATGGAAACACCCAGCACGACTGCGCCGAACAATCCGCCGACGACCGATGCCGTAAAGGCGGCGCCGAGGGCGCGCCCGGCCTCTCCTTTTTGGGCCATCGGATAGCCGTCTAAAATCGTCGCCGCCGAGCCGACCGTACCCGGCACGCTGAACAGCACCGCCGGGATGGTGTCCGAGGTCACTGTCACCGCCGATAATCCCAACAACATGGCGATGGCGGTAAATGGATCAAGGGAAAAAGTGAAGGGCAACAGGATCGACAATCCCACCAGTCCGCCAAGCCCGGGAATGATGCCCAGAACCAGCCCCATGAGTACGCCAGAAGACAGGAACATCAGCCGCGTCGGATCAAGGACGATGCCGATTGCCGTGGCCGCAGCCAGAAGTGGATCGGATTCCATAGCTTTATACTGATTTCTTCGAAAAAAAGGGCCGCCCCGGGCTTACCGCATCAACAGCGTGCCCGGGGCGGATATGATTTCAATGCTTGCTATTTGCCGCCGAGAGCTTTTTTCAGCGCCGCAAGCGTGGCGGAATTCATGGCCAGAGCCTGTTTCATGCTGTCCAACACCTCGACCGCCGTCAGCGGATCGGTTTTGAACTTGCGTTTTTTGGCGTCGGCCTGGAAAGCCGCGTCGCGGATGGTTGCCTGATAGGCTTTTTCCAAAGCCATCGCGCGGTCGGCGGGAACACCCGGCGGCAGGGCAGTGGCCCGATCACCCTTGCCCGACTGAAGGAAGTTGAACATTGCCTTTTGGGTATCGTTCTTAGCCAGTTCCGACAACAGCGGTGTGTTGGGCAAAATCGGCGAGCGCTTGGAGGAGAGTTGCACCAAATGCACCAATTTGTCGTCTCTCAGCCATTCGGGCTTGCGCGAGACCCAACCGGCCAGCTGACCGCTCCAACCTTGGACTTCGCCTTTTTCCATGGCGAGCCGGACTTTCGAGCCGCCTTTATAACCGGCGATGATCTTGAACTTGGTGCCCAAGAGGTTGTTGTACATAGCCGGCAATAAATAGGTGATGGAAGATTTGGAAATCGCGCCCAAAATTACCTGTTGCTTGGTGGCGTCTTTCAACGTGCGCACCGGGGTCAGGTGCTTCAGCAGCGACAAAACCGTGCTTGGCTCGCCCCAACCACCGAGCCAGCGGAACTTGGTGGGATCATATTTTGGATTTCCGCGCTTCAAGATAACGTTCCGGGCGACACCGGAATTGGGAGTGATGATGGCCGTGCCGTCTTTGGGTGCGGCGTTATAAACATAGTTGAGTGCTTTTTGCCCACCGGCGCCCGGCATGTGCTTGACAATGACAGTGGGATTACCGGGTACGTGCTTGCCGAAATGCTTGGCGAAAATCTGCGCCCAGGTGGAATATAGCCCACCCGGCGACAGGCCAACGAATACTGTTATGTTTCTGCCTTTGTAGAATTCGGCGACGCTTTCCGCATTGGCGGTGTTTCCAGGCAATATGCTGGCGACCGTTAGTGCGGCAACGCCTAGCGCGGCAAATTTTATGGTCCTCATAATAGCCTCCCTTTGAATTTTCGAATTATCATTCGTTGCTGATTGCGCGTCGCATCAGCAATAGAGGCGAGAATAGCGGGAATGGCTGGTGCTGGCAATTGACAGCCAGGCCGGAAAACAAAAAATTTAATCGCGGCCGAAAATTAGAACAGCCGGAAAACCGCCTGATCGCTCTGCTGGGCAATTGATAGCCCGATGGTGCCCAGTTGCAGCCGTGTTTGTAAGGTCAGCAGGGTCGCCGATTCCTGGTTCAAATCCGCATTGACCAGCTTGCCGGCGCCTTCTTGCAGCGCGTTGATAAGCGTGTCGGCGAAATCCAGGCGCAGCGCAATGACGCTGGCGTTGGAGCCCAGCGTCAGGGCGGTGGAGCGCAATGTGGTGAGGGCGCTATCCATATCATTGACGGCGAAATCCACGTTGGTATCGGCGGCCCAATCGGCGGCGGCGGTGGTGATCGACAAAGCCGACGCGTCCGAGGCGACACCCGACACGGTCAGCGTCGAGGAGCCGTCTTCGGAGAAGGTGACCTTGAGGTTGCCCGGCGAGCCCTGCAACAGGTTGGTGCCCTTGTACGTGGAATCGTTGGCCAGGTTGTCCAACTGCAGCTTCAAATCGTTGAACTGGACGGCGGCCTTGGAGCGGTTGGTGGAGGACGAATCCGACTTGGCCGAGAGCGCCAGGCCCTTCATCTGCTCGACAATATCTTCGATCGCGGCGACGCCGTCGGCCGCCAATTGCACGGTCGAGACGGCCTGA
>CAUZTZ010000129.1:0-10612 GCA_963582805.1 Alphaproteobacteria bacterium | reverse complement strand
ACCGACACATTCTATAAAAAACACGGCCGCTTTATCAACGATCCCGCCGACAAGCCCAGCGCCCAGGAACTGGCCGAGATCATCAACGAAGCCGCAGTGCGCGCCGAGGCCGCCGGCAAAAAACAAAGCGCCAAACAGGCGGCGGAATAAAGCGGAAATCGCACCCCATCACACGGCGTCCGTGGAAATCCCGGGCAACCTTTTCACTGCGCGGTGATTTGACGGCGGCCGCCTATAGGGGTAAATTGGGTATATAGTTCCGAAAAAGTAATTTATGTCCTTGTCGCGGTGCCGATCCGCCGCAACGCCATTGAATGCAGATTTCTGGGAGGAATGTCATGTCCGAGCAAGCGTCGGCGCCGCCGATCTACAACAACCCCCACTTCAGGGTCCTCGATTATAACTTCGAGATGTTCATCGGCCCGCGCGCCGGCGAGCAGTTCAAGGATGCCGAACTGACCGACCTCGCCAGCGGCGAAGCAGTCAAGCTGTCCGATTTCGCCGGCAAGTGGGTGATGATCGAGACCGGCTCTTCCACCTGTTCCATGTACACCAAGAACATTCCCGACATGAAGGACGTCAAAGCAGAATTTCCCGATGTGGAATTCCTGATGATCTATGTGCGCGAAGCCCATCCTGGCGAACGGCTTGGGCCTCACCAGAATTTCGACGAGAAGCTGAAAGCCGCGAAACTGGTGGCGCCCCGCTATGGCGAGCACCGGCGCGTCCTGGTGGACACCGTCGACGGCGATTTCCATAAATTATACGGCTTCATGCCCAACGTCGTTTATATCATCCGTCCCGACGGCAGGATCCACTACCGCTGCAACTGGGCGACCCCGGCGGCGGTGCGCGAAGCGCTGAGCGACCGCGAAAACTTCCACACCATGGAAAACGCGGACATGAATGCGATTAATGCCAGCCGGCGAAAGATGCATATGATCCGCACCATGTGGACCGGCGGCATCGTCGCGCTCTATGATTTCTTCAAGGGCATGCCGCTGGCGGTACAGCGCCATCACCGAACCGACACCTTCTATAAAAAGCACGGCCGCTTCATCAACGATCCCGCCGACAAACCCAGCGCCCAAGAGCTGGCCGCAATCATCAACGAAGCCGACGGCACGGGCGACGCTGCAGGCGAAAGCTCGAAACAAGCGGCGGAATAAACGCGGCGCTTTGGTTACAACAAACGGCGCTCCGCTTGGGGCGCCGTTATTTGTTGGCTTGCCCTAACCATCCGCGCGCCGCACCTCGGCGAAGGCCGCCAGTCCTTGCAGGCATCCTTGCCAGCCCGTCTCGTGGCCGCTGCGCAGGGTTTCATTGGAAATATATTCATGGAGCACGGTGATCTCGGTGCCGGTGCCATCGGCGCGGAAGGTCACCATCACCCGTTCCGGCGGCGCATCGGAATTTTCGGGCCTCCAGCTATAGACCAGCGAGCCCGGCGGCGTGACGCTCTCAAATACGCCGCCGATCCAAAGGACGCTGCCGTCGGGCATTTTGTTGGCGATGCGCCAGGCGCCGCCGGCGCGCAGATCCACCTCGGCATCGATGGCACCGGCGCCATCGGGCCCCCACCATTCGAGCAACAATTCCGGCGTTGTCCAGGCTGCGAACAATCGATGCGGCGGCGCCGCCACATGGCGCCGCACCATCAGGTTAAGCCCGCTCATGATTTGGTTGCGCCCGGCCGATCTTCGTCCTCGCTCTCCACATAACGCGCGATGGCGTCCAGGGTGCCGGTCCAGAAATTCTGGTAATAGGCCAGCCATTCGCCGGCATCGCGCAAGGCACCGGGCGCCAGGCGGCAGTGATGCACGCGCCCCACGATGCGGCGCTCGATCAGGCCCGCATTTTCCAGGACGCGCAGATTTTTCGACGCCGACGGCAGCGACATCTGGAACGGCTCGGCGATCTCGGTGACCTTGGCCGGGCCCTCGGCCAGGCGGCGCAGCATGGCGCGCCTGGTCCGGTTGGCCAGGGCCTGAAATATATGATCGAGACGGTCTTCGCCGCCATCTTGCGCAAGAGCCGTAGCGGAGCTTGTCATTTGCGATTTCCAATATTAAGCTGATTGTGCAACTATTATAGACATTTGGAAAAGGATAGGGCAATGGGCAACGCAATCCACCAGGAAGTGACCATCAATGCCAGGCCAGAGAAGGTCTATTCGGCACTGACCGACGGCGCCATGTTCGCCGAGTTTACCGGCGGCGCGCCGGCGACAATCTCCGCCGAAGCCGGCGGCGAATTTTCCTTGTTCGGCGGCCAGATCGTTGGCCGCAACATCGAGATGATCGCGGACAAGCGCCTGGTCCAGGCGTGGCGTCCGGGCAATTGGGAAGACGGCGTCTATTCGCTGGTGCGCTTCCAGTTGGAAGCGGACGGCGATGGCACAAAAATCACCCTGGATCACACCGGCTTCCCGGACGGCATGGAAGGAGATCTGGAAAGCGGTTGGCACAAAATGTACTGGGAGCCGCTGGAAGCTTATCTGGGGTAATCAGCCGGCTACGCCTCCGCCCTGATATGCACGTCGAACGCCCAATCGTCTTTCGCCTGTAAGTGGGTCTGGTAATAAATCTCGGCGATGCGGGCGGTGTCGATGAGCTTGCCGGTGCCGATCAGGTGCGCATCGCGCGCCCGGGTCTTGGGGTTGTCCACCGGCCCGTCGATATTGAAGTTGGCCACATGGATGCCTTCGGGGCCTAAGTCTTCGGCCATGGAAAGTGCCAGCCCTCTGGCACCGGCCTTGGCCATGCCGAAGGCGGCCAGTCCGGCGCGCGCTCGAAACGTCGATTGGGCGCCGGTGAAAAAGATCGAGCCGGCGCGCCTCGGGCTCATGCGCCGGGCCGCTTCCCGCGCCATCAGGAAAGCGGCCTTTAAGTTCACGTCCAGGGTTTGCTGAAATTCCGCCAACGCGATCTCGGCAAATGGCATTTTTAGGCGGTAGGAGCCGTTGAAGACGGCCACGCTCACCGGGCCCAATTGCGCCTCGGCGCGGGCGAACAAATCGGCCACCTGGGCCTCGTCGGTGATATCGATGGTTTCTGCCATGGCCTTGGACCCGGCGGCCTCAATCTCTTCTGCCAGGGGGCCGATGTGATCCAATTTGCGGGCCACCATGACGGCGCCATAACCGGCGGCGGAGAAGCGCCGGATAAGGGCGTCGCCGGTGCCGGGGCCGACGCCGAAAACCAGGGCGGTGTCAGCCATCGACGCGCTTGCCCATGCTGATCCGGTCTTCCGCTGCGTAGCCCAGTTTTTCGTCAAACGAGACCACTTCGGAATTGGCCGTTCGAACTTGCAGGTTTATCTTCACAGCACCCAGCGCCTGAAGAAGGGTTTCGGCTTCTTTGACCAGCGCCGTGCCGATGCCCCTACCCCGATGGCTTGTCACAACCGCCGCCGCATAGAGCCAGCCGCGATGGCCGTCGTATTCGGCGATGATCGAGCCGACGACGGCATCGTCCTCCAGCGCCAGAAGGAATAGCTCCGGCTGCGCTTTCAGAATTGCCGGGATCGCCGCTTCGGCTTTGTTCCAGTCCGGATCGTCCGGAAACACCGCTTCCCACAGCGTCTTGACGGCATCGAAATAGCGGCTCTGATAGGGTTGGATTTGCATCAGCGCCAGGTGGCGAAGGCCATGCCGCTGCCGGTGCCGGCTTCCGAGCGGTAGCAAGGCACATAATCATGCAGCGTCATTTCCATGTCGGTCTCGGCGCAGATGCCGGCGACGATGATCCAGTTCTTGATCTCCGAATTGCCCGAGCGGAAGGAATATTCCGGCTCCGAGGTAAGGGCCGCTTCGTCCCGATTGATAAGCGCATCGATCAAGCGCTTGTCGAGAGCCTCGTCGATGACGAAATGGCTCATGCCGCCGGACGCGGCAACCCCGACCTGGGCCTTGGTGTCCCACGATTTGATCGCCCGGCCCAAAGCCTTGCCATAATCATAGCAGCGCTTGGCGGTCGGCTGGTTGGGCGGGAAATAGGTGTTGATCAGCACCGGCACGATGGGCATCGGTTTGTCGCGCAATATGCGCCGCACCACGAAGCCATAGGCGTGGCCGATATTGCGCGGCCCCTTATCACCCATGGGCTGGGCGCCCGAGGACGCGGTGTCGAAATCTTCCAAGATGGATTGTTCGATCATATGTACCGCCAAGGCATCGGCCACCTGATAGGTCTGATCGGTCTCGGGATGGTTCATGCCCATGGAATGGCCGCGCCCGAAGGCCCGGTGCCAATCCTTGGTTTCCTCGTCGAGGGCGTAGTTGGTGACTTGAGCATTGTGGTAGATGGCGAACGACGGCTGCACCGCGTCCAGGAACCATTCGTGCTGATCATCGCCGACGATCACCATCACGTCGGGCGCGGCCGCTTCTGCGGTATCGCCCAAGCCATCGAGGGCCACCTGGCAGCGATTGAAATTTTCGGTGCGGACGGACAGGCTGTTTTGTTCGTCAAAATATTTGTCTTTGCGGGTCTCAAACAATTCTTCGAACGAGTAGGTGCCGTCCCGATAGGCCAGGCCTATGTTCTTGCGGTCCACTTCGGCGCGCCCGTCCCAGGCGTCCGGCGGCGTCGCCAACAGGGGCCCGTGGGTGGTGCCCATGCCCAATATAATTTCCGCCATGGGATCAGCGTGCGCGTTTTTCGGGCGGCGCGATGTCCGGCGCCGTCAGGGTTTTCCAGTCGTTGGCGAGGCGCAATTCGGCGCCGGTGCGTTCCTGCAATTCATCGAACGCCAGCCCTTCGGCCATCTCGCGCACCACCATGCCGTCCGGGGCGCGCTCGATCACGGCGATATCGGTGAACACCTTGGTGACGCACTTGGCGCCGGTCAGCGGCAGGGTGCATTGTTTGACGATTTTGGGCGCGCCGTCGCGGCCGTTATGATCGCACATGATATAGACTTGGCGCGCGCCATAGGCCAAATCCATGGCGCCGCCCACCGCCGGCGCCGTCTTGGCGTCCGGCAGCCGCCAATTGGCCAGATCGCCGTTCTGGCCAACCTCGTAGGCGCCCAGCACGCAGACATCGATATGACCGCCGCGCACCATGGCGAAGCTGTCCGAATGATGAAAAAAGGCGCCGCCGGGCAACATGGAAATGGGCTGTTTGCCGGCGTTGATGAGATCGGGATTGGGCTCGGCGCCATCTTCCAGGGGCTTCATGCCGAGCACGCCGTTTTCCGAATGAAAGATAATCTCGCGCCCCTCGGGCACATAATTGAGCACGGTCAGCGGCATGCCGACGCCCAAATTAACAAAGGCGCCTTCGTCGATATCGTTGGCCACCCGCCAGGCCACCTGATTGCGGTTCAGTGCTTCGACCATCGGTTATGCCTCCACCTCGACAACCTTGTCCACGAATATGCTGGGCGTGATCACCTGCTCCGGATCGATGCCGCCCAGATCGACGATCTCGGATACTTGGGCGATGGTGGTCTTGGCGCCCATCGCCATCACCGGATTGAAGTTCCGCGACGACATAGTATAGGTCAGGTTTCCCCACCTGTCGCCCACCGCCGCCTTGACCAGCGCCACGTCCCCATAGATGGCTTCTTCCAGCACATAATCCAACCCTGCGAAATCGCGCACCTCCTTGCCTTCGGCGAGCGGCGTATCCACCGAGGTGCGCGTATAAAAGCCCGGTATGCCGGCGCCGGCGGCGCGAATGCGCTCGGCCAGGGTGCCCTGCGGCGTTATTTCCAGCTCGATCAGCCCTTGTTCGTACATTTTATCGAAGGCGTCGGCGCCGGTAACGCGCGGGAACGAGCAGATGAATTTCTTGACGCAGCCGCCGAGGATCAACTGGCCGATGCCCTCATCGCCGGAGCCCGCATTGTTGGAGACAATGGTCAGCGCGCGCGGCTTGTTTTCGGCGAGCGCGTTTAAAAGCGCGATCGGCTCGCCGGCATTGCCGAAGCCGCCGACCAGGACGACCGAGCCGTCGGCGATGCCGGCAACGGCGTCTTCGACGCCTTGGCAAATTTTGTCGATCATAAATTCGAGCCCCCGGATTATCCTTGCCGGTTTTCGTAGCGTTTGGGCGGAGCCAAGTCAAATCCGTGGCACCCCCCCGGCCCGCCAGCTTGACGCGCCCAGCCACTTAAGGCCAAGCTGGCGCAGCTTAAATAAGCCGCAGTACATCTGCCAATGGGGGACGCGTCATGGATTACGACATAAAGATTACCGGCGGAACGATCATCGATGGCACCGGAGCGCCCGGCGTCATGGGCGATATCGCCATTTTGGATGGCCGCGTTGCCGCCATGGGCGTGGCACCCGGCGCCGCCGCCACCGAAATTGACGCCGATGGCATGGTTGTCGCGCCCGGCTTTGTCGATATTCATACCCACTATGATGCGCAGATCATGTGGGACCCGATGCTGTCCTTTTCGCCCTGGCACGGGGTGACCACCTGCGTCATCGGCAATTGCGGTTTCGGCGTTGCGCCGACGCGGACCGAACACCAGGAAATTATCATGCGCACCCTCGAAAAGGTCGAGGCGATGAGCTACGAGGCCCTGGTCGAGGGGATCGGCGAATGGCCGTTCGAGACCTTCCCCGAATATCTGGATGCCATTGATCGCGGGCCAAAGGCGATCAATGTGGGCGTGCTGCTCGGCCACACCCCGGTGCGGCTCTATGAAATGGGCGGCGATGCCATAGAGCGCAAGGCAACGCCTGAGGAAACCGCCGGCATGCGGCGCGTCGTATTGGAGGCCATGGAGGCTGGCGCCATCGGCTTTTCAACATCGCAATCGCCCGTTCACATCGGCTACAAGGGTCTGCCGGTACCGAGCCGGAAGGCCGACATTGCGGAGATTAACGCGCTCGCATCGGCGCTCGGCGAGGCAAACAAGGGCGTCATTCAGATCACCGTCGGCCGCACGCCCTGGTTCGACGAATTTGAACAATTGGCGCGTGATACCGGCCGAAATGTAAGCTGGACAGCCATGCTGACCGGAATGGAAGGCGCCGAAGGCCACAAAGAACATCTCCGGCGGTCGATTGAGATCCTGGAGAACGGCGCCCAAGTCTATCCGCAGGTTGCGTGCCGTCCGCTGCAGACCCAATTCCAGTTCAAATCGCCGTTTTCCTTTGAACGAATTTCCTTCTTTCTGCCGGTTTCCGCCGCCGATGCGGCCGGCAAAACACTGATCTACAAGGATCCGGAATTCCGCCGGCTGTTTCGCGAGGCCATGAGAGAGGACTCAACGGTCGGCGGCGAATCCGTACCGCTGCGCCATTCGTTCCGGCAAATCGTCATCGCCGAGTGCGCACGGCCCGAGCTTGAGGAACGCCTGCTAATCGATGCGGCCCGCGAGCTCGGCACCGCGCCTACCGATCTGGCGCTTGATCTGGCGCTGGAAACAGACCTCGAGGCCCGTTTCCGCATGCCGCTCCTGAATGACGACGAAGATGCGGTCGAGGAATTGTTGCGCGATCCGCATACGGTGCTTGGCTTATCGGACGCCGGCGCCCACGCCAGTCAGATGTACGATACCTGCTACGCCACGCACCTGCTGGGCCATTGGGTGCGCGAGCGCCAGGCGTTCCCGCTCGAATATGCCGTTTGGATGCTGACGGCGCGCCCCGCCGAAGTGTTCGGCATCACCGACCGGGGCACGCTGGCGCTTGGCCTGCCCGCCGATGTGGTGGTGTTCGATCCCAAAACCGTTGGCGCCGGGCCGCCGGTGCGCACCTACGACTTGCCCGCCGGCGCTGACCGGCTGATTTCCCACGCAACCGGCATCGACGCGGTGATCGTCAACGGCACCTTGATCCGGCGCCAAAATGAAGACGCTGTCGATGCCTCAGGACCACTTCCGGGCAAGCTGCTGCGCTTCGGCCGGGCGGCTTAAGGGTTTCAAATAGGGCATGGAGTATTCGGCTCCCGGGCTTTAAGTTTGCAAGCCGCATAGCAAAACCCAAGAGGCTCGAAACCATGACCGACACCAATGCAGGCCCGTTCGCAGGGCCAGGACCCGAACAGCATTTCCGCGAAGGGCTGGAGGCCGGCGAATACCGGCTGCAGTTCTGCGATGATTGTTCCAAGAACATCTATTACCCGCGCGCCGTCTGTAATCATTGCGGCTCGCCCAACTCATCGTGGCGCATCGCGTCGGGCAAGGGCACGATCTATTCCACCAGTGTCGAGCGCACAAAACCGGAAGCCGGCGGCGACAAAAATATCGCGCTGATTGATTTGGAAGAAGGCGGCCGGCTGATGAGCCGGGTGGTCGATATGGAGCCATCGGACGTCACCATCGGCATGGCGGTGGAAGCCTTCATCGGCGAGATCGACGGCACCAAACTTATTTTGTTTCGCGCGGCTTAAGGGGAGCCTGAAAACATGGCACATGAATTGCGCGGCTCGGCCGCAATTGTCGGCATCGGCCTCACCGAATTTGGCGAGCTACCCGGCAAAAACCATCTGGAAGTGCTGGCCGAAGCGTCCCATTACGCGCTGGCCGATGCCGGGCTTGGCATGCAGGACGTGGACGGGCTTTTCGTCTCCTCCATGGGGCGCGTGTTTCACCCTCTGCACGCCGCCGAATATTTGGGCATCCAGCCGAGCCATATCGACGGCACCAATGTGGGCGGCTCGTCTTTTGTCAATTGCGTCCAGTCGGCGGCGATGGCCATTCGCACCGGCGTTTGCAACGTGGCGCTGATCGCCTACGGCTCGACCAGCCGCTCCAACCGCAAGCGCAAGTTTCGCGAAGGCAATCCCAACGCCGGCGCCTTTCACGCCTCCGAATATCAGCCCCGCAATCCGATCATCTCTTATGCCTTTGCCGCCGCCCGCCATATGCATGAATACGGCACCACCCGGGAAAACCTGGCCCAGGTCGCGGTCTCGACCCGGCAATGGGCGATGAAAAACCCAGCCGCCGAAATGCGCGATCCCTTGAGCATCGAAGACGTGCTGGGCGCGCGCATGATTTGCGATCCATTAACCCTGTTCGATTGCTGTCTGGTATCCGACGCCGGCGCCGCCATCGTCATGGTGTCCGCCGAGCGGGCCAAGGATTTCCCGCAAAAGCCGGCCTATCTGTTGGGTATCGGCTCGGCCACCACCCACGATCAGATCGCGCAGATGCCGGACCTGACCGTGACCCCGGCGGCCCAATCGGGCCCCCGCGCCTTCGCCATGGCCGGGCTGACCCCCGCCGATATCGATGTGGCCGAGTTTTATGACGCCTTCACCATCAACACGATTTTGTTTTTGGAGGATCTCGGCTTTTGCAAAAAAGGCGAAGGCGGCGCCTTCGTCGGCGACGGCAATATCGGGCCCGGCGGCTCCTTGCCGGTCAACACCAACGGCGGCGGGCTATCATGCGTGCATCCCGGCATGTACGGCATGTTCGTCACCATCGAAGCGGTCGAGCAGTTGCGCGGCCAATGCGGCGAGCGTCAGATCGAGGGCGCCAATATTGCGCTCGCCAACGGCAATGGCGGCGTGCTTTCCAGCCAGGTTACCGCCATCTATGGCTCGGAAGCGGCGCTTTGATGGAGGAGGCAAATCCAAACCTGCCTGGCTGGGAGGGCGGGCCGGTCGATCCGGTCACCTGGCGGCGCGTCGCCAAAACCGGGCTGACCGCCCACAACCCGGATAAGGCCTGCCAGGGCTATACATTATATGCGCCCCTGAACGTCACCAACGCGGTGTTCCTGATCGATATGGACGGCACCGAAGTGCATCGCTGGGACCTGGATTGTCAGGTGGGCAATTACGGTTACCTGATGGCGAACGGCAATCTGTTCGTGAACGCCAAAATCGAAGACGATCTTTGGAACTGGACGCCGACCTATTCCCTATTCAAGGGCGGCGCGCTTCGGGAATATGACTGGGACGGCAATATCGTCTGGGAACATATCGATCCGCACCACCACCATGACGGCCGCCGCCTGGCCCACGGCGGCGCCATCTATCTTTCCATGGAGCAAATGGAGCCAAGCCTGGCGGCCAAGATCAAGGGCGGCGGCCCGCCCATGGAGCACATGCTCGCCGACGTGGTTCGCGAGGTCGATGCGAGCGGCAAGCTCTTGTGGGAATGGCGCGCGGTGGAGCATCTGGACCCCGAACTGGACCTCCTGCCCGAGGGCTGCAATCGCTGGGAATGGACCCATTTCAACGCTGCCTTCTTCTTGGATGACGAGCGGGTGATGATCTCGTCCCGGCAATTGTCGCGCATCTTTATTGTCGAGAAATCCACCGGCAAGGTGTTGGAACGCTTCGGCCCCGGCCCGTTCTTCGGCCAGCACGATCCGCATCTTTTACCGAACGGCAATATCCTGGTCTTCGACAATGGCAGCTACCGCGATAAGGGCGCCGGCTCCATCGTCCATTCCAGAGTGCTGGAGTTCGATATGAAGACCCGCGAAGTGGTCTGGGAATACAAAGACACGCCGCTCTATACCTTCCAGAGCTCCTTCCTGTCGGGGGCCGAAATTCTACCCAACGGTAATATATTGGTGGCCGAGGGCGGCCGCGGGCGTTTCTTCCAGATCACCCCGGAAGGCGAAGTCGTGTGGGAATTCATCAATCCCTATTTCGACAAAAACGGGGTCGGCTGGATTTGGAACTGCGTC
>CAUZTZ010000128.1:0-10673 GCA_963582805.1 Alphaproteobacteria bacterium | reverse complement strand
TCATGCATGCGGGCGGCCCCTGGGAAATCGGGCTCGCCGAAACCCATCAGACCTTGGTGCTCAACAAGCTGCGCGGGCGCATTTCGGTACAGACCGACGGCGGCATCCGCACCGGGCGCGATGTCGCTATCGCGGCGCTTCTAGGCGCCGACGAAATGGGCATCGCCACGGCGGCGCTGATCGCATCGGGCTGCATAATGATGCGCAAATGCCATCTCAACACCTGCCCGGTGGGCATCGCCACGCAAGACCCCGAATTGCGCAAGCGCTTCAGGGGCCAGCCCGACCATGTGGTCAATTTCCTGTTCTTCGTCGCCGAAGAATGCCGGCAAATCATGGCCAAACTGGGCGTCAAATCCATCAACGAGATGATCGGGCGCACCGATTTCCTGGAGATGAGCGGCGCCATCGATCATTGGAAAGCCAAGGGCCTCGATTTTTCGCGCATCCTCTATAAGCCGGAAATGGGGCCGGACGTGGCGGTCTATAATTGCGAAAGCCAGGATCATGGGCTGGACAAGGCCCTCGACAATCGATTGATCGCCGAAGCGGCGCCGGCGCTGGATTCCCGCCAAGCGGTGAAGATCGAAACCCCGATCCGCAATATCAACCGCACCGTCGGCGCCATGCTGTCCGGCGAGATTGCCGAGCGGTACGGCAATGACGGGCTCACCGACGACACCATCTATATCAAGGGCAAGGGCACCGGCGGGCAAAGCTTCGGCGCCTTTCTCGCCAAGGGCGTCACCATCGAATTGGAAGGCGATGCCAACGATTATATCGGCAAGGGTTTGTCCGGCGGGCGTCTGATTGTCTATCCGCCAAGGGCGACGCCGATTGTGCCGGAAGAAAACATCGTCGTCGGCAATGTGGCGCTTTACGGCGCCACCGGCGGCGAATGCTATTTCCGGGGCGTCGCCGGCGAGCGATTCGGGGTGCGCAATTCCGGCGCCACCGCCGTCGTCGAAGGAGTTGGCGATCATTGCTGCGAATATATGACCGGCGGCGTGGTCGTTGTGCTTGGCCCCACCGGGCGCAATTTCGCCGCCGGCATGAGCGGCGGCATCGCCTATGTGCTGGACGAGTCTGACGATTTCGAAATTCGCTGCAACATGGCCATGGTCGAGCTGGAGCCGATCATCGACGAAGACCGCATGCACGAGAGCACCGCCCATCAGCGCGGCGATCTGGAAACCCATGGCCGCGTCGATATCATGCACGATATGACCGGCTATGATTCGCTCCGCCTACGGGCCCTGATCGAACAACATATGCATTTCACCGACAGTGGCCGCGCCCGCCATATCCTGGATAATTGGGACAGCTACCTGCCCAAGTTCGTGAAAGTCATGCCGGTCGATTACCGGCGCGCCCTATTGGAAATGCAGGCGCGCACCGAAATCAATGGCGCCCGTTCGGTACATGTGGCGGTCGGTGACTGAGCATGGGCAACCCCACCGGATTTATGGAATTTGATCTGTTCGAGCGCCCCTATAAGCCGGTCATCGAACGTATCCAGCATTACCACGAGTTCTTCATTCCCCTGAATGACGAGGAGCTGACCCGCCAGGGCGCCCGCTGCATGGATTGCGGCATCCCCTATTGCCAGCAGGGCTGCCCGGTCGACAACATCATCCCCGATTGGAACGATCTGGTGTACCGGGGCGATTTTGCCAAGGCCTCGAAAATTCTGCACTCCACCAACAATTTCCCCGAATTCACCGGCCGCGTTTGCCCGGCACCCTGCCAGGAGGCCTGCACCCTCAACATTCAGGACACGCCGGTCACCATCAAAACCATCGAATGCGCCATCGTCGACCGCGCCTGGCAGGAAGGCTGGCTGGCGCCCGAGCCGGCGGCGCAAATGTCCGGCAAAAAAGTTGCCGTGGTCGGCTCCGGGCCGGCCGGCATGGCCTGCGCCCAGCAATTGGCGCGCGCCGGCCACTTGGTCACCTTGTTCGAGAAAAATCAAAAGATCGGCGGTCTGATGCGCTACGGCATCCCCGATTTCAAGATGGAAAAGCACCTCATCGACCGGCGCGGCGAACAGATGCAAGGCGAAGGCGTAACTCTGGAGACCGGCGTCCACGTGGGCGCCGATATCAGCGCCGAAACCCTGCTGGCTGATTTCGATGCCGTCGCCCTCACCGGCGGCTCCGAAGCGCCCCGGGATTTGCCCCTCGATGGGCGCGAGTTGGACGGCGTGCATTTCGCCATGGACTTCCTAGTCCAGCAGAACCGGCGGGTCGCCGGCGAGCCGCTGGGCGATGTAAATGAAATTCTGGCCACCGGGCGCAACGTAATTGTCATCGGCGGCGGCGACACCGGGTCCGATTGCGTCGGCACCTCGATCCGCCAGGGCGCCAAGAACGTGGTCCAGATCGAGATCATGCCGAAGCCGCCGGAGAAAGTGGACAAAGGCTCCACCTGGCCGGAATGGCCGATGAAATTGCGCAACTCGTCGTCGCACCAAGAAGGCGCTGTTCGCGATTGGGCCATCACCACCGAGCAGTTTATCGGCGAAGACGGCGCTGTGCATGCCTTGGACGCGGTGCGGGTCGCCTGGAAGGCCGGCGATGATGGCCGCCTTGCCATGGCACCGATAGCCGACACGCGGCAAAGCCTGAAGGCCGAATTGGTGCTGCTGGCCATGGGCTTCGTGCACCCCACCCATGAAGGCATGATCACCGATTTGGGCGTCGGGCTGGACGGGCGCGGCAATGTCGAAGCCAATACCAACGATTATCAAACCTCGGTGGCCAAGGTGTTCGCCGCCGGCGATATGCGGCGCGGCCAATCCTTGGTGGTCTGGGCGATCCGCGAAGGCCGTCAATGCGCTGCCGCGATTGACGAATATCTTATGGGCCAAACGTTGTTGCCGCGCTGAGACGCCGTTCAATTTTGCGTGCGCCGGGACCCGGAATTGCCTTAACATCACTATATGTATGGGAGCGCCGCGCACCCCCGATACGAGAGCGGTTCCGGATGAAAATAGCGCAAGACGAATGACAGGCACCGAGACATCATCAACATCCCTGCCCAGTCCGGGCTTCAAGGCCACGATGCTGCGCTGCCGGCTGTGCTGGCGTATCGGTATTTCCATCTTCGCCGCGATCTTCCTGGTCGAAGCGGCGGTGCTGGTCTTTTCCGCCGCCCGCTTCGAGAGCGATCGGTTGAGCGAGATCGAAAACCGGGGCCGCGCCTGGATCACCACCATCACCCGGGTGCACAACAATATCCTGGACGCCGCCGCGATCGAAGCCGCGTCCCGCGAATTGCCCCAATTATCGAAGATACTCGGCCTATCCCTTTACGATGCCGGCGGTGAATATATCGGCGGCTTTGGCGAGCGCCCCAGCCTCACGCCCCACCAGACCGGGGCCGACAGCCCCACCTACCGCTTCCGCTCCGACGATGGCCGCCATTATCAGGTCATCTGGCACCCCGATTGGCTGGGCGCGCCGTTCATCGCCGTGGCGCGCCTGGACGCCAGGCAGGTGGCGCCGGAGCTGACCGCCTATATCTGGCGCGTGGTCGGCATTGCCGCCTTGCTGACCGTCGTGGTCACCCTGGCGGCGCTGATCGTGCTCGGCATTTTCGTGCTGGTCCCGATTGTCCGCCTGCGCCAGCAATTGGTGGCCGCCGGAGAAAATCCGGACCGGCCCGAAGCCTACATCATCGAGACCGACCAAGACGATGAAATGGGCGAGGTGACGCGCGCCTTCAACGGCATGGTGCACCGCCTGGCGCGCGGCATTGCCGAGATACGCGCCCACGAAGTGGCCCTGGAGGATGCCAACGACAAGCTGGAGACACGGGTCCAAGAACGCACCCAGGAACTGGTTGAGGTGAACAAGCTGTTGCGCCAGGAAGCTGCCAATCGGCAAAAGGCGGAGCAAGAAGTCTCCTCCATGTCGGAACTGCCGGGCGCCAACCCGGAACCGGTATTGCGCATCGACGCCGACGGCCTCGTGGAATACGCCAACGAGGCGGCGGACGTTTTGTTGCAACGCTGGGCCATCGCAATCGGCGATGCATTGCCGGGCGCGATGATTGAAGTCGCCGGCGACGTGCGCCGCTCGGGCCAGCCGGCGCTGCTGGAAGAAAGCGTGGACGAACGCACGTTCGTGCTTTCCCTGCAGCCCTCGGAGACCAATCAGGTGCATATCTTCGGGCGCGACGTCACCGCCAACAAGGAGACCGAGGAACGGGTGCAACGCCTGGCCAACCATGATTTGCTGACCGGCCTGGCAAACCGCAATCTGTTCAAGGACCGCATCGATACCTTCCTCGGCCAGAAAAAGCGCAGCCAGGACATGGCCGCCATCCATCTGGTCAATCTGGACAATTTCCGCAACCTGAACGCCACCTTGGGCATCAAGATGGGCGACCGCATACTGCAGGAGACGGCGGAGGTTCTGGGCGGCTGCATTCGCGGCACCGATACCATCGCCCGCCTCGGCAATGATGAGTTCGCCATCATCCAATCCAACCCCAACGATGCCCACGGCGCCGCCACCCTGGCGCAAAAGCTGATCGATACCATCGGCGCTGGAATCAACGTGGATGGCCAGACCATCACCATGAGCGCCTCGGTGGGCATCAGCCTGCTGCCCGATGACGGCAATGACCCCAACCAATTGATCCGCAACGCCGATCTGGCATTGGTTGAAGCGCGCACCGAGGGCACCGGCAATTACCGCTTTTTCGTCAAGGACATGAACGATGAAATCCTCAAGCGCCGGCGCATCGAAACCGACATGGCGCTGGCCCTCGAACGCGGCGAATTTGTGCTCCACTATCAGCCCAAGATCAGCCTCGCCACCGATTCTGTCGCCGGCGTCGAGGCATTGATCCGCTGGCAGCATCCGGCCCAAGGCTTCATGCCGCCGGTGGACTTCATCCCGGTGGCCGAGCAGACCGGTCAGATCGTGGCCATCGGCGCCTGGGTGCTGCAGGAAGCCTGCCGTCAGGCGAAGGCCTGGCAGGAGGCAGGTCTGGCGCCGGTGAAGGTGGCGGTCAATCTGTCGGCGGTACAGTTTGGCGAACAGGGATTACCCGAACTGGTGCAGTCCTGCCTGGACGAAACCGGCCTCGATCCCAAATATCTGGAATTGGAAATCACCGAAAGCGTAATCATGGACGACGTCGCCTCGACCACCGAGATTCTGAACCGCTTGAGCGGACTTGGGCTAAGCCTGTCCATCGATGATTTCGGCACCGGCTATTCGAGCCTCAGCTATCTGGAACAATTCCCGGTGGACCGCATCAAGATCGACAAATCCTTTGTCGATGGCATCGGCCTCGGCGCCGGCTCCGAGGCGATCACCAAGGCGGTTGTGACCCTCGGCCATTCGCTGGGCATGGAGGTTACCGCCGAAGGCGTCGAGACCGAGGCGCAGGTGGCCTATCTTCGAAGCCTCGATTGCGATGAAATTCAGGGCTATTATTATTTCAAGCCGCTTCCCGTAGAAGATTTCCCCGGCGCCGTCCGGCGCTTTCAGGGCGGCGCCTGACGGCCATTTCAGAGCCATCCCGCAGGCTCGGATTATTCTATGAATACTTAAAGACCAGCGGCGCAATTACTGCCGGTTTTTAATAGAAGTTGGATTGAAAACCGGAGCGCCCAAGGCGCCGTTGAGAGCAACTCGCAGTTTGGATTTTGCCATACCTTGCGCCCTCCTTTGCCGGCTGGCTGAGGAGTAGCCATTGTTTTATTGCGGCATTTGGGCGCCAAGTTTTGCACAGGCTTTATTGACCACAATTCTTATTTTTTAGGCCACCCCACACAATATTCCGGGCCATTGGTTTATAGGAATTATTTTATGGCAATAAATTCAATAGGTTAGAAGCTTTAGGGATAACGCGTATGCGGTGTAAACCAGTGGACGCTTCGCTCATAACTGCGGTTGAAAGTTATCGACAAGGTTATCCACAGCGTGATCGGCTTGGCGGTGACGGATATGTCACACCTTCCCAAATTGGGGCGGCAGTCCCCGGCGGCAAACCCCTGGTTGACCATTGTTCGGCGATTTGCTGCAATCCGCCCCGGCCATTTTTGCAAATACGCCAGGAGCCATAATGGGTGAAACGATTTCCGTGAACGCCAAGGACGGCGGCGCCTTTGATGTCTATCTCGCCAAACCAGCCGCGAGCTCGGGCCCGGCTCCCGGCGTCATCATCATCCAGGAAGCCTTCGGCGTGACCCCCTGGATCAAGGCCGTCACGGACCGGTTCGCCGCCGAAGGCTATGTCGCCGCCGCCCCCGATTTCTATTGGCGTTTCGCCCCCAATTTCGCCGCCAGCTTCGATGATGAGGAATTGGTGGCCACCGCGCGCCGGCATTTGCAAAGCATCGACCATAGCGCGGCCGTGGATGATATCGACGCCGCCGCCAGCGCGCTCAAATCCATGGACGAATGCAACGGCAAGATCGCCGCCGCCGGATTTTGCCTGGGCGGCACGTTGGCGTACCTGGCCGCGGTGCGCCTGGATATCGATGCAGCGGCGGCCTATTACGGAACCCAAATTCATGAATATCTGGACGAGGGCAGCAACCTCACCTGCCCGACATTGTTCCACATGGCCGACCACGACGATTTCGTCCGCGAAGAAGACGTGAAGGAAATATTCCAGGCCCTGATCGGCATCCCCAATCTTGCCGTCTGGACCTATGATACCGGCCACGGCTTCGCCAATTGGGACCGGCCCGGCGCCTATGACGAGGAATTGGCCGAAAAAGCCCACGCCCGCACTTTTGCGGTATTCGACAAACTGAAACGGGAATAAAATTTTGACGACGACGAAAATGAAAACGAGGCAGCCATGAGCGGCCCATTGGACGGCATTCGTGTGTTCGATTTGACCCGGGTCCTCGCCGGGCCGAGCTGCACCCAGATTTTGGGCGATCTCGGCGCCGACGTGATCAAGATCGAACGGCCCATCAGCGGCGACGACACGCGCAAGTACGGCCCCCCTTTTGTGCTCGGACCGGATGGCGAGGAAACCACCGAAAGCAGCTACTACCTGTCGGCCAACCGCAACAAACGCTCGATCACCCTGGATTTGACCTCCGAAGAAGGCCAAGACCTGGCCAAATCCATGATCGGGAAATGCCAGGTGCTGGCGGAAAACTTCAAAGTCGGCAATCTCGCCAAATACGGCCTCGATTACGCGTCCCTGAAAGACGACCATCCGGGGCTGGTCTATTGCTCGATCACCGGTTACGGCCAGACCGGGCCGAAGGCGGAGCAGCCGGGCTATGATTTCATGGCGCAAGGCCTCGGCGGCATCATGAGCATCACCGGCCCACCCGGCGGCGAGCCGCACCGGGTCGGCATCCCGATCGCCGATCTGACGGCGGGATTGTGGGCGGCCATATCGATCAACGCCGCCTTGCGCCACAGAGAAGTCACCGGCCAGGGCCAGCATCTGGATATCAGCCTTTTGGATACGCAAGTATCCATGCTGTCGATCCAGGGCTCCAGCTACCTCATATCGGGCGAGGTGCCGGGCCTCCTCGGCAACGCGCATCCGTCCATCGTGCCCTATCAGGTGTTCCCGACCAAAGACGGCAATATCATCGTCGCCGTCGGCAACGACGCCCAGTTCGTGCGCTATTGCGAATTTGCCGGGGTGGCCGAGCTTTCCAGCGATGAGCGGTTTGTGACCAACCAGGCGCGGGTCCTCAACCGGGATGCCCTGGCCGAAATCCTATCCGATGTGATGCGCCGGCAAAGCTCCGACTATTGGCTGGAGGGGTTGGAGACGATCAAAATCACCGCCGGTCCCATCAACAATATCGATCAGGTGTTCGATGACGAACAGGTCCAGGCGCGCGGCATGCAGATACAAATGGATCACCCGGCCGCCGGCGGGCCGGTCAGCCTCACCGGCAGCCCGGCCAAAATGTCGGAAACCGAAGTGTCCTACCGGCGCCCGCCGCCCATGCTCGGCGAGCACACCGACGACGTGCTGGAAGAGATATTGGGGCTGGATGCGGGGGCGCGGGATGGGCTTCGGAAACGCGGCGTGATTTAGGCCGCGTAGCCCGCCAAGGCCTGGCCCAACCCGGCTACGTATAGATCAATACTGGAATTCCCAACGGCGGTTAATTTCCGCCGCGCTAAATGTTGCCCGCCGCGCCGGTGAAGACGGGACGCCTCGCTGCCTGCTTGGTGTCTTGGCCTATAGTCCATAAAGTGCATCGCCAAATTATATTCGCCGAAAACTTGACATCGGCAGAATATCTTCCAAATTAGAACATATAAAGAACCATAATATCGCGTGCAGGGATCGGGAGATGAAATTGAAAATTCCTAAAATGTTGCCTATGACGGCGGCCCTGTTGGCGCTCGGCGTTATTTGGCACACCTCTCCAATGACAGCCATTGCGGCGGAAAAACCGGCTGCGAGTAAAATCTATCCGCCCTACCCCGATGTCTGGGGCCGGGTGATGCCGATCCCGAAAGATGTTACGGGAATTATTAGGACCTCAAACGTATTCGAAGGGCCGGACGGGCGTATCTATGTTGCGGTCTGGTATCAGAACCGTCAGGGTGGCGAGGCCGGCAGACGATATCTGTACGATTTCTTCAAAGGCCGGGTCATCAAGGATTGGCAAGCCAAGAAGGCACCGAACTCCGATATCAGCAAAATGTACCGGTATATGGAAGGCAAAGGCTACCGGGATTTAGAAACCGTTACCGGCTACTTTACCAAGGACCGAATTCCGCTCCCGGACGGGGGCCGCTTCAACAGAACCTTTGACCTAACCGCGTTATTTGGGAAAGGTTTGAAACGGTTTGATGCCGCCGGGCGGCTGCTGTTCCACCGGATGATCGTCCACATTTCGGACCGTAGTACCTATATCCGGGGGAGACGACCTACAGAATTTTTCGGTGGCCGTAAATTTCTTCGGCACCGGGCAATAGACTTGGATACACGATTATTTCCCTTAGCCGACGGCACGTTCCTTCTGCTTGGAGGCAGGCGGGCTGTTGCCATCCGCTTCCGGGGCGATTTGTCGTCTCCCTATATCAGGCGCAGCGGCAAGATCGTCATCATCGAACCCGAAAAAGCTTGGACAATGTTTGCAGAATCCTGGGGCGAGGCCGGACCAATCATACGCCGGCTCCGGAAACAAATACCCGATATTCCCTGGATTGTACCAGAAATTACCGACGAGCTCATGGTGAGCAAATTCAAGAAACTTATCGAACGCAGAAAAGGAACGACCAAATGAACGACCACGACATCGATAAAATTATCTGCGGCGCCCATCGTTAACAGGCCGGGAGGATGTCATGAAATCAATATCGCTGATCCTGAATTCGGCATTGCTGGCGCTCGGCGTCATTCTGTTCGGGTCGCTGGACCCGGCTTTGGCGGCGGAAAAACCGGCTGCGAATAAAATCTATCCGCCCTACCCCGATGTTTGGGGCCGCGAAATGCCGATCCCGAAGGAGGCTACGGGATTATTTAGTGTCGGTGGCCCTTCGTCGGGCGTGTACGAAGGGCCCGACGGGCAAATTCTCGTTGAAGTAAATTATTGGCAGAGCTCCGCTGGCGATGGTGGCGATCTTACCAATTATTTCTACGACTTTTTTTCCGGTCGCGTTGTCAAGAAGTGGCGGACCACGTTTGGAGATAATTCCAAAATCAAAGCGAGGCGGACGTTTCTCGAAACCAATCGGTATCGGAGGTTGAACGATGTTGTCAATGATCCGAACTTAGACAAAATTCGGCTGCCGGATGGCAGCTATTTCGATATAACAAATGATTACAAATCTATGTATAGCCGAGGCATTCGCCGGTTCAATGCCGCCGGACAGGTACAAGCACACTGGGCGGTCCTCTATATTTCCCAGCGGACCTATTACTACCACAACCACCCCCATTTTCCATTGGTTGCGGGGCGGGATTTCCTCCATTTCCGGTCGTTGGAGGTTACGCCGCAACTTGTTCCGCTGCGCGATGACACATTCCTGATGACGGGCGGCCAGCGGCCGGTTGCTATCCGATTTCGGGAAGATATCACTTCACCTTATATTCGCCGGAGCGGCAATATTCTCCTCATCGAGCCCAAAAAGGCTTTCAAGATGTTCCGGGAATCCTGGCAACAAGCCGTAAATATTCTTTGGCGGTTGCGTAAACAAATTCAGAATCTGCCAGAGATGGATCAAGAAATCGTCGACGAGCTTATGCACAGTAAAATTAAGAGACTTATCAATCAGCAAAATGGAGAAAATAAATGAACGATAACGACCTAGAAAATATTATTCGCGAAATCGTATTCGAAATGGAGGATGCAGGCAGGCGAAGAACTTATGTCAGATCAAATTCCACCGGCAAAAGCGGGCTGTCTTTTGGCCGCATGCAACATGATATGGGGACAAGGAAAGGTCGCGCCAAGATGGGCAGCCTTTTGGATGCCGGCGGGATCGGCACAAAACAAAGAAATAATATTGTTGCGGCTCTCAAAAGTGACGGCACCGGTTCAGGGCTGACACAAGACCAGCAGGACGCCATCGACAGGGCGTTGGCGAGCCCAGAAGGACGCAGAGAGGTGGACAGATTGGACGCAAAGGAAGTCCAAACAGTCACCGGCCACGTAAAAACGGTGATCGCGGCGGCCAAGCGTAATCCAAACGGCCCCGGCAGTTTCGATCCAA
>CAUZTZ010000127.1:0-10691 GCA_963582805.1 Alphaproteobacteria bacterium | reverse complement strand
ATCTGGGCGCCGCCAGTTTGATCGCCACCAACATCTTCGTTGCCGAAGACGGCGAATGGCGTCTGGTCCACCATCAATCGGGGCCGACCCGGGCGGCGGCGCCATCGGGGCGGTTGAACTAGGCCGGCTTCTCCGCATCGATCAGGCGCTCTTCGGGAAAGCAGATGCGGACAATTGTGCCCTGGCCGGGCTGGCTTTCGATCTCGATGTCGCCGCCATGGGCTTCGATCAGGCTTTTCGAGAGCGGCAGGCCAAGACCGGCGCCTTCGCGCAAGGGCGACAATTGGTTTTCGTTCTGGCCGAACTTCTCTATCGCCGTGGCCAGCCCGGCGGCGTCCATGCCGACGCCGGTATCGGCCACCGACAGCACGAAGCAGCCATCGTTACGGATATCAGCGGCCAGCGTCACTTCGCCATTTTCGGGCGTGAATTTGATGGCGTTGGACAACAGATTGACCAATATCTGCTTCACCCGGCGGGCATCCATGAATATCTGGCGGCGATCGCCGCTTAATGTATTCACCAGACGCACCTTCTCATGCGCGGCGCGCTGCTGCACCAGACGGATCGAGGCATCGGCAAGTTCGGCGACCGACGTCGGCGCTTCCTGCAGTTCCAGCCGGCCGGCATCAATCAACGAGACATCCAGAATATCGGTGATCAGATCGAGAAGATGGCTTCCCGATTCATGGATGTTTTCCACATATCCCAGTTGCCTGGGATCGGCCAATTTTCCGAAGACGCCGGTTTTGAGGGCATCGGAAAAGCCGAGAATGGCGTTCAAGGGCGTGCGCAGCTCGTGGCTCATATTGGCCAGAAACTCCGATTTCGAGCGGTTGGCGGTTTCGGCTTCGATCTTGGCCGCCATGAGACGTTGCTCGGACTTGTTCAGCGCCGTGACATCGGTGCGGATGATGACGGTGCCGCCTTCGCGGGTCTTGAACTCGTGCAGCTGAAACGTGGTGCCGTCGGCAAAGGATCGCTCGATCGGCCCGCTTGGATTGCGGTGCTGGTACAGCCGCTCGGCGATCCACGCGGCGTCCCGGGTGAGGCCGTCCCGGCGCTGGCCGCGCTCGGCGCGGACCCGCAGGAACGCTTCGAAGGTGAGGCCGGGCTTCAGGATATCGGCCACGTCATCCATGGCTTTCAGGTAATTTTCGTTACAAATAACCATGCGGTCATCGGCGTCATAGTAAATGAAACCGCCGGTGAAACTTTCGACGGCGTCCACCAGACGGTCCCGTTCGGTCTTGATTTCTTCCTCCGCCGAGCGGCGCTCATTCAAGCGGATGGCGAGCAGGATCGCGGTCATCCAGATCGCCGCGATGCTCAATCCCCGGTTGGTCAGCACCATCCACATAACACCGCCGGGCGGTGACAGGAAAAAGCCCACCGCGGTCAGAACCGTGCCGGTCATCGCCAGACCATAGATGTGAATACGCCTGGGGAACAATACGCCGGTCGACACCAGAGTCACGTATAGAATGCCCTCCGCCACGCCGAGGGGCAGCGCCAAATCGAGGGCAAAAATCACCACCGCAATGGTGGCGGTTACGGCGATCAATTTGAACTTCCGTAGTTTAGCGATGCTGGCCATGAATGCTGAATACCGGACAATATTGTCCGCCATTAAAACCCCTGATTGTTATTGTGTTATGTGGTGAATTGAGACGATTTATCAATATATAGATGTAAATTATTTTGCGCCAATTGATGGCGCCGGCACCGGGCGGAATAAAGAATACCCAAGCAGCCTTTCGGCCGCTTGGGTATTGGAGCAATGCCGGGTCAGGCGGACGGACTGGTGGCCGGCGGTGTCCGATTTCGGCACGGATTGCCCGTCGTTGCGCTCGGAATTGCCGGCGCGCATGCCTGCGTTGATCTGCCCGCCCAAACCTTGGGAATTTCCGTTCTGAATTTCTTGATACCATTGCGCAAACATTTGCCGTCTCCTTTTGTGTGTAAGCGCCCTGTTGCGCGATGATCCAAGGATAGGCAAACTGGCTGGGCTTCGCTTGCAGGTCTCGTCCGGAAGGTTCGGCGAAACCTCGTTTTATCTCGTGATTGGCTGGTTTCGCCTTGATTTGTCGTTTTGCGGCCCGCAATTTGGATTGGAATGATGCCTGATACGGAAACAAACAGCCCGGTGCGGGAGCGCGTATCCGAGGACGAATGGGCGCAGCGCATAAACCTCGCCGCGTTGTTCAGAATCTCGGAACATTATGGATGGGACGATCATCTGTTCACCCATTCCTCGGCGCGGGTGCCGGGCGCAGGCAACCATTTCCTCATCAATCCCATGTCCCAATGTTATGAGGAAATCACCGCTTCGGCTCTGCAGAAGTTCGGCGCATCCGGCGAATTGGCGCTCGATCATGCCGAGCCGGCGCATGGCTTTGCCATCAAAATTCATCTGGAAATTTACGAAGCGATCCCCGAAGCCGGTTGCGTAATTCATCTCCATTCCAGGTTCGGCGCCGCCGTTTCCATGCAGGAGGACGGATTGCTGCCCATCAGCCAGTTCGCCCTGATGGCCGGCAGCGCGGGCTACCATGATTACGAAGGTCTGTTTCCAAAGCCGGGCGAGTTCGAGCGCATGGCCGAAAATTTCGAAGGTCACAAAATCCTGGTGCTGCGCAACCATGGCATATTGGTTTGGGGCCGGCGTATAGAAGACGCGTTCCTGACCGCCTATAATCTGGAAAAGGCCTGCGAGGCGCAGATCACGGCGATGGCCGGCGGCGCCCAAATCCGGGCCTTGCCTGCGGTGCGCATCAAGGCGACCATGGCCGAAAGCGCGACCATCCATGCGGGCAACGAAGGCCGCCTGGCAAATATATCGTGGGGCGCGGTATTGCGAAAATTAGACCGGATCGATCCGGGGTTTCGGGACTGATAAGCGACCATGGGCAAACAAACATGAGCAGGAGGTAATATTGGCAGACATCAAAAACATTTATGCGGACATCGTCACCGGGCTGCACGCGGAGCCGCGCCTGGACACCATGGGCAAAAAGCTGATCATCAACGTGGCGCCCACCGGCTCGTTCACGTCGCGCCAGCAAAATCCGGGTCAGCCCTATACCATGGAAGAAAATGTCACGGCGGCGGTGGATGCCTATAAGGCGGGCGCATCGGTCTGGCATGTTCATGCCCGCGAAAAAGACGGTATCCCGAGCAAAGATCCGCACGTGGTCAAGGAAACCATTGATCGGGTGTTCGACAAATGCCCCGATATCGTCACCTCGGTGCTGCCTTACGCCGACTATGACCAACAGGGGCGCGAGCAAATCCGCCCCACCGTCGAGATACTAAAATCCGCCGGTGAGCAATATATGGAAACGGCGGTGCTGCTGATCATGTCGGTGACCCTATCGGACAAGTTCACCTATGTGGTCTCCGAGACCAATTTTAAGGAAACCATCGAATTTCTGGAAGCCAGTAATGTGCGCCCCGAATATCAAGGCCACGCCTATTCCGGGCTAAAAGATGTGATGGACTGGGTGCTGGATACCGGCATCGCCAAGCAACCGGCGATCATGAACATCATGTGCGGCTTTCACGGCTATAGCCACGCAACGCCCCTAAGCCCGGACCCGTGGAACTATGTGAATATCATGTCGCTCTATCAGGTGTTGCCCGATGCGGGCGTGCGCGGCTTCTGCGCCGGCGGGCGCAACTGGCTGCCGTTTACGGTGCTCGGCATCATGATGGGCGTCGATATGGTCCGCGTCGGTATGGAGGATTCGGTTTTCAAGTATCCCCATTCGGACGAAAAGCTTAAAACCTCCGCCGAGGCGGTGGCGCTGGTCAAGACCATCGCCGAATCCATGGGGCGGGAGATCGCCACACCCGACGAAGCCCGCGAGATCCTTGGCATCGCACCCCGCATCGCAAATACCAAGGCGGCGGAGTAACCATGCCAAGCATTCCGCTCGGAACCTATGAGGTCGAAACCGAAGACGTTGTTTATTTGCGCCATGGCGACAAGGAATTTCCGGCGCGAATATACAGACCCGTGGGCGACGGGCCGTTTCCAGCGGTGGCCGAGGCCCATGGCGGCGCCTGGTGTATGGGCAGCTATACCAACAACGACGCCATTAACCGGGCCGTCGCGTCCGGCGGCATCGTCGTCGCGGCGCTGGAATTCCGCAATCCGCCGGACGCCGCCTACCCCGGATCGGTCGCCGATATCAATTATGGCATCCGCTGGCTGAAAGCCAATGCGGCGGAATTCCATTCCAAACCCGAATGGATCGGGGCCATGGGCACATCGAGCGGCGGCCATCTGGCGGTGCTGGCGGCGATGCGGCCGGACGATGCACGCTACGCCGCCATTCCGCTACCCGGGCCTGAAAATTTGGACGCAAGCGCCGCCTATGTGGTGACCCTGTGGCCGGTTATTTGCCCCTTGGGCCGCTATCAGGTCTATCAAAGGCGCCTGGCCGCCGATCCCGGCAACGAGGGTTTTTCCGGGGTGCTCGCCAACCATGACAAATATTGGCAATCCGAAGACGCCATGGCGGAAGGCAGCCCCAACCTGGCATTACAGCGCGGCGATGCCTTGGCTTTGCCGGACATGCTGTATTTGCAAAACCCCGCCGATACCATGCACCCGCGCGAAAATTTGGAAAGTTTTACCGCCGGCTACCGGAAAGCGGGCGGCACGGTCACCGTGGAATTTTTTGAAGGGCCGCAATACGACCATATGCGCGCCGAGCCCGACACGCCCAGCTCGCGCCAGGCATTTCAGACCCTCATCGACTTTGTTCACGCCCAATGCGGCAACCCGCTATCGCGCTAGCGGCGCAATCGTCTAAAATTTGGAGCATACAATTTGCGTTACCTGAAAACCGGCCTCACCCATCATGATCCGGCCGCGGCGACGCCCGGCTTTACGCTCTTTACGCCCCTCGATCTGCCGCGCACCATATTGCTCAACATGGCCGGCGAGGAAGTGCATGATTGGGAAATTGCCGGTAAATCAACCAGTTACACCCATCTGTTGGCGAACGGCAATCTACTGGCGGCCACCAAAACCGGCGACAGCCCGACCCTGCCCCAGGCCGGCGGGCTGATGCGCGAACTGGACTGGGACGGCAACCTGGTATGGGAGCATGACGATCCCGGCCAGCACCACGATTTCCGCCGCCTGACCAACGGCAATACGGCCTACCTCGCCTGGACATTGATGCCGGAGGAATACGCCAAGCGGGTCCAGGGCGGCGTGCCCGGCTCTGAGCACGAAGACGGCATCTGGGGCGACGTCATCCGCGAGGTGGATGGGGATGGCAATCTGAAGTTCGAATGGCGCGGCTGGGAGCATCTGGCGATCGAGGATTATCCGCTCGGGCCCAAATCCAATCGCCATGTGTTCGCCCATCCCAACACCCTATTTCCCATGGCGGGCGGCGATTATCTGATCTGCTTTCGCCATATCGATCTGCTGGCCATTGTTGAACGGGACACCGGCGAAATAAGCTGGCTGCACCATGACGCGGAACTGGGCGGTCCCCACGATGCGCAATTCCTGGCCAACGGCAACATGATGATTTTTGCCAACCGGGACGGCTTGCGGCCAATAGGCTCGGCGGTGATCGAGTTTAATCACCTGACCGGCGAAGAAGTCTGGAGCTATCGCGGCAATCCAGGCCACAGTTTTGATTCCAACTTCATCAGCGGCTGCCAGCGGCTTTGGAGCGGCAACACGCTGATCTGCGAAGGGCTTTGGGGGCGCGTCTTCGAGGTGTCGCCCGATGGAGACATTGTCTGGGAATATATCAACCCGCACAGCTTTTACCGGGACTTCGGCGTCTCCATGGGCGACGTCAATTATGTGTTCCGCGCCTACCGTTACGCCGCCGACGGCCCCGAAATCCAGGGCCGCCTCGGCGTGGCTTAGAGCAGTTTGGTCCTGTAGGATAGAGCCGAACTTGTAACCGGGAGAGTACCGATGGCATTGCTGGACGCATCAAAGGCCGGACAAATTCCGCGCACGCCGCAAGGGGTAACGCCGTTTCAAAAACTGTTCGGTGAGCGTTACCCGGACGGCGCCAAATGGTGGTCTTATATGAAGCGGGAAGTCATCGATCCCCAGCGCCACCTGGCGGCCAACCCGAAAAAAACCGAGATTGAGGATTTCGCCGCGCTTAGCCAAGAGATCAAGCAAATGACCCTCGATCTGGGCGCTGCCCAAGTCGGCATCGCCGATTATAACCCGGCCATCACCTTCACCGACGCCGAAGATCTCGGCCACAAATCGGTGGTCGTCTTTCTGATGCCCATGGCCTTCGACGTGATGATCGATATCGGACCCAAGTCCCAGGAAGACGTGCACAAAACCTATTTCCTGCTGGATGAGCTGGCCACCCGCCTCGCCACCCGCATCTCGGCTTATGGTTATTCGGCCAGCGTGCAGGCCAACCGGGGCGAGATTCCGTTGCCCGCCTACGGCCAACTGGCCGGGCTCGGCGAGCTTGGCAAGCATGGTTCTCTGATCTCGCCGGAGCTGGGCTCGGCCTTCCGTATTTCGGCGGTCTCCACCGACATGCCCCTGGTGGCCGATGGGCCCGCCGATTTCGGCATCGATGAGATTTGCACCAAATGCCAGATTTGCACCCGCTTCTGTCCCGGCGATGCGATCCCGGCGCAAAAGGTGGATGTGGACGGCATGCTGCGCTGGCAGATCGATACTCCCGCCTGCCATCCCCATTTCCTGCGCCTCTATGGCTGCAAAATTTGCCTTTCGGTTTGCCCGATGAACGCGCTCGGCGACAAAAAGGCCGAATACAAGGACGTGGCCAAGGATATCCGCGCAGCCAAGGACGCGCCCGGCATGCTGGCGCTTATCAATACGAGGGGCGTTCTGAAGATGGACGACTTCAACGATTTGGCCGCCAAGCTGACGCCGGAGGAGCGCGAACTGGTATGGTGGGAGAAGCCCTATCCCTTGCGCACCGCCAATTACGATGGCTTAAAGGATTGATATTCGACGCCCCGTCCCTATCTATAGGGAATGCCCGACGTCGTTGAAATTTACATGTGTAAAGCCGGTGAGAAGCTGGAGGACGGCAATTTGGCCGTGTCCCGCGACATCTATGACAAGGCAGCGGCCAAGACCGACGCCATAAAGCGCTGCAAGATATCGCCGGCCCTGGCCCGCATCGCCTATTACGCCATCAACGACAACGGCGACTTCAAACCCTATTACGCCTACAATAATCCCAAGGTGGAAGAGCCAAAACCCAGCCAAGCCGCCAATGAGGGCTTGCGCAAAAAACGCCGCAAAAAGAAGCCCGCGAAGAAAACCTTGTGGCAGAAAATCGCCGCCAGCGTGGGGTTTTAGCCAATAATCGCCGCCGCCGTTTCATCGGCCATGGACAGCATGGGATGATGATGGGTCGGCAAATCAAACATCTGCCAATCCGCCTGCCCCTTTAGCTTTTCGGCAAAAGCGTGGAACGGCGAGCCGATATTTCGGCTGCAAAGCACATAGGCTTTGTCGGCCACGCGCAAGTGATTGCCTTTGAGCGATATGGCATCGGTTGAGCATTTGAGCGGCTGCATGGTGCTTAAAGATTTGATCAGTTCCTGGTCTTCTTCCGCCAGGTCCGCCGAGATCGAGCCGTCGGGGCGCGGCACCTTCCAGCCGTCGCCGTATTTGTCGGCAGCATCGGCGTTGGCGCGGCTGCGGGCACCACCGGTCATGGCCTCGGTGGTCTGGCCATCTTCGGGCAGGAACGCATCCACATAGACAAGCCGGCGGATTTTCTGCCACTCAGTGTCGGCCACCCCGGTCACCACCTTGCCGCCATAGGAATGCCCGACGAGAACAAAATCATCCAGCCGCTCATAATGAATGACGTTCCGAATATCTTCGATATGGGTATGAAGACCGACCTCGGGCATCAACAGATGCACCCGCTCGCCGAGCCCGGTATAGGTAGGCGTATAAACCCGGTGGCTTTGCCTGCGCAATATCTCCGCCACCCGCCCCCACATCCAGCCGCCCGACCAGGCGCCGTGGCAGAGTACATAGGTGGTCATGATGGAACTCCATTGGAATGGAAAGAATTTATCGCCGGGCCCGGCTTGCGGCGGGTTAGCTCGATCCAGCCTGGATCGACACGTTGATACGGCTGGCCTTGCGGATGCCGAGCCAGTAAACGCAGAACACCGCCGCCAGCAAGAATGCCAGCGCCACGGGATGGTTGAGCAGTTCCATGGGCTTGTTGTCGGCGATGATCAGCGCCTGGGCCATTTTCAGTTCGTACTGGCGCCCTAAAACGAAGGCGATGATGAACGGTACCACCGAAAATCCGAAAATGCGCATCAAATAGCCGATGAAGGCAAAGCCGATCATCAGGCCAACGCCGAACAATCCACCGGTGGTCAGGTAGACGCCGGTGATGCAAAATAAAAGCGCCACGGAGAAGACCACCGAGCCCGGCGCCAACGCAACGATGGCCCAAATACGGAGCCCGAACTGGCCGACGATTAGATTGAGCCCGTTGGCCATAACCATGGCGCCGAACAGCCCGTAGATCAGCGGCGCCTGTTCCTTGAACAGAAGCGGTCCCGGCTCGACACCGTGAATGATCAACGCGCCGATGATAAACGCCGCCGTCACATTGCCGGGAATGCCGAGGGTCAGGAGCGGGATCAAGTTGGCGCCCATGACGGCGGAATTTGCCGCCTCGGTGGCGGCGACGCCGTGGATATTGCCCTTGCCGAAGCTGCTTGGATCCTTGGCCCGGCTTTTGGTATAGCCGTAGCTGAGAAACGCTGCGGCGGTCGCGCCGATGCCCGGCATGGCGCCGACAAAGGTGCCGATCACGGCGGCGCGCAGCAGGGTGATGCGGCAGGCCCAGTATTCCGCCCACGATACCCTGCGGTCGGCGGCGTCCTGGTTCTTGGGAATATTCACGGCCGAGCCTTTGTGCAGGGTGCCCGATACGATTTGGCGAATGATCTCGCCGACCGCAAGAATGCCGATGCCGACCGCCGACAATGGCAGGCCATCATCCAATTCGAAACTGCCGAATTGGAGGCGCGGCGTGCCGTTTTCCGGATCGAGCCCGACCGACGCGCACAAGAGGCCGAAGCCGGTGGCGATCAATCCCTTGGCCATGGAATCGCCGACCAAGCCGGTGATCACGGCGAACGCCAACGTCATCAGGGCGGCGATTTCCACCGGCCCCATTTTCAAGGCGATGATGGCCAACGGCGCCGAAACGGTAATCAGCACGATATCGCTCATGGTGTCGCCGGTCACCGACGAAAAAAGCGCCATCTTCATGGCCTTGACCGGTTTGCCCTGTTGCGACATGGGGTGCCCATCGAGCGCCGTCGCTGCCGCCTCCGGCGAGCCGGGCGTATTGATCAACACCGCTGGAATAGCGCCGCCGACGGTGCCGCCCTTGCCGACGGCGACCAAAAAGGAGATCGCCGTCAGGGGGCTGAGAACAAAGGTAAAGGGCACCGCAATGGCAATCGCCATGGGCGCCGACAGGCCGGGAATGGCGCCCACCAACTGGCCAAGTGCGACGCCGGCCAGGACAAAAAAGAATACATGCCAGGTAAACGCGCTGGCGAGACCTTCGGCTATCTGTGGAAAATCATACATGGGCGTTCAGGTCCGGTCATGGCAACGGGCGGCGGAGGACGATTTCGAAAACAAACCAAATTAAGGCGGGCAGGACCACCAGGCCGACGATGTACCACAGCCAGCGGCGCTCGCCCGACAAAAGCATGATGGCGCCAACCAAAACGGGCCCCGTGTACAAATACCCGACAAATTCTAGGGCAAACGTCGCGGTCAGGCAGGCGGTAACCACGTACGCCGCCTTTAATATCTTGTCGCCCTCGAAAATGGCGGTGCCGGTAGGCTTTACCAATTGGGCAAGGCCCGTCACGATAATTAACACCGCCGCGATCGTCGGGAAGGCGCGCGGCACAAGACCAACAGCGGGCACCACATCTGTCTGCCACGGAATAAGCAAAAAGAGAAAGCCAGCGCCGATCACGGCGCTGGCTGCCCCAAGAACACGGCCCAAAGACATGGACATTGGGTTATGCCCGGTACTTAGGCGTCGCCGTTACTTGGATGCGGCGATCAGATTATTAAGAGAGCCAAGGCCTTCATTTATCAGCTTACCCGTGCCTTCCGGCCCGAGATTCCTGACTTGCATCCGAAGACGCTTGGCCACGATTTTCTTCACCTCGTCGGAGTTGATGGCGTCATCGAACGCCTTCGCCAAGGTGGCTTTAACGTCTGCCGGCAAGCCCTTGGGCGCGGCGGCAAACCAGGTCGGCTCGACCGGATAGTTGAAGCCCTGCTCCCTTAAGGTTTTCTGGTTCATAGCAAGAGGGTGGCGGGACCGGCTCAAGGTCGCCAGCACTTTTATCGTACCGTCTTTCATGTAACGCATATGGCGGCCGCCGTCGAAGCCCGCAGCCACATGCCCGCCGAGGAGCTGCTTCATCACCTCACCGCCGCCCTTGGTGGGCACGGCGCGCAAATTGACACCGCTGCTCTTGGACAGCACTTTCAGCAGCATATTGCCGGTAAGGCCGTTCGATGCGACCGCTGCGCCGCCGTTTTTCTTGGCAAAGGCGATCAGCCCGGCAATGTCGTTATATGGGCGGACGCCTTGGGTGACGATCACCAGATGGCCGGTTGCCACTCGCCA
>CAUZTZ010000126.1:0-10728 GCA_963582805.1 Alphaproteobacteria bacterium | reverse complement strand
CAACAAATCAACCTGATACGCCGCTTCTTTTCAAATGCTCAAACACCAGATTCGGGCATAACTCTTTACGGTGGCCAAGCGGGCCGAACACTACCAGAAGGTCTTCGACCGGGTGAACGAGATGCATTACGTCTTCCCGATCACCTCGATCCCCAGTGTCTACGCCCATTCCAAGGACGTGAAACTGGTGACCGATTCCATGAGCACCGGCGATGTCTGGATCGGCAATTTCGAATGGAACTGATCTCGATTACCGCATAGCAATCGGGCGCCCGTGCAATGCCATGGGCGCCCGAATTGTATGCGCCGCGCGCTACCCTTTATAAGCTTCGATCACCGCTCCCATGCCGTCGGCGGGCTGGGTGTCGAATTGCAGAACATCACCCGGGATCGTGACCCAGTCCACGGCCTCGCTGACCCAGAGATGGGCCGCCGGCTCGATACCGCTGGCGTCGTCCAGGAGGCCGGTCTTGACCGAAATCATCGGCGCATCCTTGCCCCGGTGGAAAATCCGGTTGCCGCATTCGGGGCAAAAACTGCAATCGGATTCGCGTCCCGATTGGGCGGTTTTGGTGTAGGTTCTGGCCTCGCCCTTGAGCACCGTGATCGCCTCGGAGGGCACCATGATGGCCATACCGAAAGCGCTGCCCGATTGTTTCTGGCAGGCGACGCAGTGGCAGACATAGGCGGTCACCGGCTCGGCAGTAATCTCGAAGCGAAAGGCGCCGCACTGGCAGCCTCCCGCATATGGCGCTGGCATGATGGGAACTCCCTTGAAAGAATTACATTAGGCTTCGCAGGCGCCCAGCCTAACCCTAACCAGCCACCACCGCGAGGCCCCTTTGCACTGCGGGGCGGGCGAGGATGGTCTCGTACCAGCGCTTGACGTTGGCATAGTTTGCCAGATCGATGCGCTGATATTGGTGCAGGTTCACCGCCGTGAAATGGGCCACGTCGCAAACCGTGTAGGTGTCCAAGGCAATATAGGTCCGGCCTTCCAGGCGCCGATCCAGGGTTTCGTACAAACGCTCGCCGCGTGCCTTAAAAAAATCGAGGGCGCCGGCATTATCGCCATCGATGATATTTTCGAGATGGCCGAGGGGCGTCAATCCGGGCCCGAAGGTGGCCTGGCCATGCAGCGCCCATTGATCCACTTCCAGGCGGTCTTTGGCGTCTTCTGGGTACATGGCATTGGCGGTCTTTTGCGCGAGATACACCAATATGACACCGGATTCGATCAGCGTAACCGGCTGCCCGCCGGGACCATTGCTGTCCACCAATGTGGGGATGCGCCGGCTGGCGCTGATGGCGCTGTATTCATCGCTGACGTTTTCCTTGGCCTGCAGATTGACGGCGTGCAGATTATAGGGGAGCCCCATTTCCTCCACCGCGATGCGGCCCTTGTGGCCGTTGGGGGTATTCCAGGTGTAGAGATCGAGCATTTTTAAATTCTCCGATGGCCGGCGCGCCTAATACAATTCTTTTATCCGCTGCTCATATTTTTCGTTCATGGCGGCGGCATCCCGATCGTGGCGAAGCGCGATGACCTGAGCCGGAGACGGCACCGCCCGGCGGTCCTGTTGCGCCTCCGGGTCCCACAATTTCGAGCGCATTAGGGAGCGGGCGCAAACGTAATACACCTGTTCGATATGGATGATAATGCCGCATTTGGGCGGCTTGCCGTTGATTTCCATGGGCGCCAGCAATTGGGCATCGTCGGTAATCTCGGCCTGGCCGCCGATGCGCAGGCATTCGGCAACGCCGGGTATGAGAAACAGCAATCCGACGGAAGGATTTTGCAAAATGTTGTGCAGCGTGTCGGCGCGGTTGTTGCCATTCCGGTCGGGTATCAGCAAGGTCTTGTCGTCGAGAACGACCACGAAGCCCGGAGCATCACCCTTGGACGACACATCACCCTCGGTGCCAACCATGACCATCGGCGACAACGCAATAAACGCCCTGGTGATCTCATCCAGGACCGGCATTTCGATAAGCAGGGAGTTGGGATTTGGCTCGCCGTATAATTCTTTGAGCCGCTCTAAGCTGGTTACCCGGCTGGCATCAGCGATGGGTTTGAAATTCTTAGGCTCAAGCATGGTCGTTTCTCCCGCATAGTGATGTCAGCCGATCTGGACAATTTCATCCAGCAATCGATTGTTGATCTGTTCGCGCGGCTTGTCATCGTCGGCCGGGTCCATATAGGTGATCGTCAGTTTGCCGTGATAGTCGGCGGGCAACACCATCATGCGCACGAACTGGGTCTCGGTGGCCTCGGATGCGATGGCCAACACCGCCTCGTCCACCGCCTCGAACCAGGCGTGGCCTGGTTCCATCAGATCGATGCCGTGATCGGAATTGATCTCCAGCGTGCCCCGCAAAATATAGCGGATGCCGCAAGATACGTGCCTATGGCGATAGGCGCGGGTGCCGGGCGGAAAGGTGACCGTATCCAGGCGAATACCGGTATCGGGGCCGGGCACATGGATGAAATCGGTGCGCTTGTTGCGGCTTTCGCCAATGGCCGCCATCGGATTGGAAAAGGTTGCGGTGAGCGGCGCCAGCTCCCAGCGCGCCAGTGCCGCGCCGGCCTCGGCTTCAATCTCGGCGGTGCCCTCGACCAACATTCCGGCGCCGGCTTCACAAGCCTCGCCATTTATATTGGCGCCCCCCGTTATCACATAGATGACGCGGATGGCGGGCTCGAGGCTGGCCGCGCCGCCGTCGATCCGATCTTCGAAGAAGCGTAATTGGTGCGTGTAACCGGCCACGAATTAGTCCCCCCGGCCCCATATGTCATCGGCCAGTTCGACCACCAGATCCAGTTTGCGGCGCTGCTCGTCCTCGGTCAGCTTGTTGCCGTGATGGGTGCTGGCAAACCCGCATTGGGGCGACAGGCAAAGATAGTCCATATCCACATAGCGGGCGGCTTCGTCGAGACGGCGTTTGATCACATCGGTGTCTTCCAATTCGGGGAATTTGGAGGTGATCAGGCCGAGCACGACCACCTGACCCTTGGGCACGAAACGCAAGGGCTCGAAATCGCCGGCCCGATCGGAATCCCATTCCATGAACAGACCGTCGACGCGCACGCCTGAGAACAAGGCTTCGGCCACCGCCTCATAACCGCCTTCGGCGATCCAGCTCGACTGGGAATTGCCCCGGCACATATGGACGGTGAGCGCCATGTCGTCAGGCTTGGCGGCAACCAGCCTTTGGATATTGGTGGCGTAGCGATGGATCAGATCATCGACGTCGTCACCCCGGTCGGTCATTGCGCCGCGCACCTTGGCATCGCACAGCATGGCGAAGGTGGTGTCGTCGAGCTGTAAATACGTGCATCCCAATTCCGAGAGAAAGGCAATTTCCGCTTCGTAGGCGGCCATAACATCGTCCCAAAACAGATCAAGATCGTCATAGGCCGGCTCTTCGATGGCGCCCCGGCCGCCCCGGTGATAGGCCAGACTGGGCGCCGGGATGCAGAATTTTGCCGTTTGCGTTGTGGTCTCCTGCAAAAAGCGGAAATCATCGAGCATGACGCCGGACGGGTTCGACACAGGTGCGGTGACGAACGTGGTGCCGGGCGCACGGCCCGAAGAGAACCCAGGCCCAAAGGATTGCTCGCGGAACTCCATGCCCTCGAACCCGGACAGAAAATCCCACTGCCAGGCGGTGCGCCGAAATTCGCCGTCGGTAATGCTTTTAAGCCCGGCCGCCTCCTGCATGCGGATTGCATCCCGAATGCAGTCGTCCTCCACTTGGCGCAACTCGGCGTCATCCATATTGCCGGCTTGGAACGCGAGGCGCGCTTCGGCAAGACGCTGGGGGCGCAACAGGCTGCCCACATGATCGGCCCGGTATGGTGGTGCGTTGCGTTGGCTCATGGAGGATTATGGACTCTATGGCCGGCCCAAAACAAGGGCGGCGGACGCGCCATTCAAACGCATCCGCCGCCTAAGCTTAAAACCATTCGATCAGAGAACAGCCTTTACTTGGCGCCCATGATCAGCTTTTGCGCGCGCTTGACGATCGCCGGCGAGATTTTCAGCGCATCGTTGACGATCTTCTGTATCTGGGCGGCGCTCAGGCCGTTGACCTCGAGCCTGCGTTTTTTCGCCGCCACGGCGAAGGCCGGATCGGCAATCACCTTGGCGAAGGCCGCCTGTAAAGCCTTGGTCCGGTCCGCCGGCACCCCCGGTGGCACCGCGAGGCCGCGCCCGATCGGGCTCATGGACGCCATGAAGTTGACGATGGCCTTGTCGTCAGCGCTTTTCACCACGTCCGAGAACATGGGCACGTTGGGCAGTGCCGGATCCTTCGTGACGCCGATCTGAACCAAAGGCTTGGCGAAGCCGCCGGGCTTGAACCATTGCGGTTTGGCCGAAGACCAGGCCAGCCAGGTAAGCGACACGCCTTGGCTTTCACCCTGTTCCATGGAGAGCTGCATTTTGCGGCTGCCCCGGTAGCCGGCGACGATCTTGAACTTGGCGCCATAAAGAGCGTTCAGAAGCTGCGGCATCAGGAACGTCTGTGAGCCCTTGCCGCTGGAGGCCATGACCACCTGCTTGTTTTTCAAATCGCTCAGCGTGTTGATACCGGCGTCGGAGCGGACGACGATGACCGCGTTGGACTGGACCACGGTGCCCAGCCAGGTGAACTTGTCGGCCTGGAATTTCACCTTTTTGGGCCGCAAAAGCTGCGAGATGATCATCGAATCGACCGGCATATAGAGGCCCGAGCCGTCCTTGGCCATCACGTTATAGGCAAAGTTTGCGGCCTTCAGCCCACCCGCGCCGGGCATCGACTGGGCGACGATTTTGGGATGGCCGGGGATGTATCTGGACAGAAAATCCGCCAGCGTGAGCGAATACCTGCCGTAGGTCCCACCGGCGCCAAAGCCATAGACCAAGGTGATGGTGCGGCCCTTGTAGAAATCCTCGACACTTTGCGCCTTGACCGGTGAAGCCGCGATTATCGCGACGCCCAGTGCGGCCAGCGCGCCGACACTCAATTTTTTAAACATGCTATCTCCCTTTGCAAAAATTACCCGCTAATGGTTTATAATAATTAGGTTTTTTAGACTAGCGCAACCGCGCTCACTACGATAGTAACAAATACTTTATTCGATTGGTAGGGTTGTCCGTATTAAACCGGGCCATATTTGCTGGCACACGGAATTCCTTAATACCTTGCCGGCAATTGATTTTCTTGAAAATAACGGTCTAATTGAGCCAGACGGCCAATTCGAAGAGCCTTAGGGGAGCATAAGCACACATGGAATCCAGTATGCTGGATATGGCGATCTCGGCCGCCGTAACCTTGTCCGATCCGATGCGATTGTCCTTTTTGGCGCTGGGCGTGCTCTTCGGATTGGTGCTTGGCGTCATTCCCGGACTGGGCGGTCTGGTGGGCTTGTCGCTGTTGCTGCCCTTCACCTTCCATATGGATCCGTTCACGGCGCTCGCCTTCATGATGGGATTGAGCGCGGTGGTGGTTACCTCGGACACCATCCCCGCTGTCCTTTTCGGCGTGCCGGGCACGGTGGGCTCGGCGGCGACCATCCTGGACGGTTACCCGATGGCGAAAAGGGGGGAATCGGGGCGTGCCTTCGGGGCGGCGTTCACGGCATCGGTAATCGGCGGCGTCTATGGGGCGATATTGCTGGCGCTCATGGTGCCGGTCATCCGCCCGATCATCCTGCAGATCGGCTCTCCGGAACTGTTCGCCATCTGTATATTCGGGCTCTCGCTGGTCGCCGTGTTGAGCGGCGGCACGCCCTTGAAGGGCCTGGCCGCCGCCTGCATCGGGCTGATGGTGGCGACCGCCGGCGACGATCCGCAGACCGGCACCCTCCGCTGGACGTTCGATTCGCTCTATCTCTGGGATGGATTGCCGGTGGTGCCGTTGGCGCTGGGATTATTCGCGGTTCCCGAGATTGCCGACATGGTGATCACCCGCCAGTCCATATCCGGCGGCGTTGCCGCCAGTTCGCGCTGGTCCCAATGGGAAGGCGTCAAAGACGTGTTCCGCAACAAGTTTTTGTTGTTCCGGTGCGCCACCATCGGCTCCGGCCTCGGCGCCATTCCCGGCATCGGCGCATCGGTCATCGATTGGATCGCCTACGGCCACGCGGTGCGCTCCATCAAGGATTCCGGCAAGACCTTCGGCAAGGGCGACGTGCGCGGCGTCATCGCGTCCGAGTCCTCCAACAACGCCAAGGAAGGCGGCGCGCTCTTACCGACCATTGCATTCGGTGTGCCCGGCTCGGCCTCCATGGCCTTGATTTTGGGCGCCTTCCTGATCCACGGGCTGGTGCCCGGCCCGGAAATGTTGACCACCCGGCTCGACATCACCTATACGCTGGTCTGGTCGGTGGCCATTGCCAACATCCTCGGCGCCGGCATCTGTTTCGCTTTCGCCAACCAGCTAGCCAAGATCGCCCTGGTGCGCATCGGCATCCTGGCGCCGGTGGTCCTTGCCATCACCTATATCGGCGCCTTCCAGGGTGGCAAGGCGTGGGGCGATATCATTGCGCTCTTGATCTTCGGCCTTATCGGCTGGGGCATGAAGCGGCTGCATTGGCCGCGCCCGCCGTTGATTTTGGGCTTCGTGCTCGGCGCTCTGGTCGAGCGTTATATGTTCATTTCGGTCGAACGCTATAGCTGGGAATGGCTGTGGATTATCCGCGAAGGCGATTTCCGCCCCTGGGTGATGATCATTTTCGCGATGACCCTGTACGGCGTTCTTGGGCCCATCATCCGCTCGCGCATGGCGCGCAAGCGGGCCGGCGAATTGCGCCCCACGCGGATCGGCTTCCAAGCGCAAAACCTCAACCCGGACACCTATTTCACGATCGCCCTGATGGCCATGTTCGTGGTCATTATCGGCGTCGCCGCCGGCTGGGAATTCGGCGCCCGGCTGGTGCCGACTATCATCGCCATCGCCGGCATATTGTTCACCGGCGGCATCCTAGTTTTACGCTTGTTCGTGGCGCCGGTGGCCGCCCCAGCCATGGCTGCGGCTGGTGCCGGCGCGGGCGGCGGCGATCGTAATCTGGATAGTGACGGCGGCTTCGACGAAGCCCAGGCGGCCACCGCCGGCGATGCCTTCAACGTGAAGAGCGAAGAGGTGCATTTCGATATCCAGGCCGATTACGGCGATCTCGACACCAAGACCATCTTTACCCGCGCCGGCGTTTATTTCGCCTGGCTGCTGTTCTTCTATGGGATCGCCAATGTGGTCGGCTTGCTGCCGGCCATGTTCCTGTTCCTGGTCGGCTATATGCGCTTCGAGGGCAAGGAAAGCTGGAAAATGACCCTCGGCATCGCGGTGCCCATGTGGATCGGCTCCTACGCCTTGTTCCACAAGCTGCTGGTGGTGCCCTGGCCGCAATCGCTGATCGGCCATCTGTTCCCGGCCTTGCGCTCCCACATCTGGGTCAACCTGTTTTAAGGAGGCCGATAGCCATGCGCCGATTGGCGGTCTCGATTTTGGCGCTGTTGCTGCTTAGCCAGGCCGCCAACGCCCAAATCCGGACCGAGGTCATCGCCGCCAAGCCGCCCGGCGGCATAACCCAATTGATGCTGACCGGCGGGCGCGCCACCCTTCGCAACAATCACCGGCAATATTACACCGTCACCTTGGCAGCCGGCGCCGCCGAATTCGGCGAAACCGATGCGCCGCCAACCCAACCAAGGCGGCCCAATATGCTGCCCGACGGCGCCATTTCCGTGGGCGCCAAAAACATAACCGCCGTCTGGCTGACCGATCCCACCCGGCGCTACCGGCACGGCGTCATTGGCGATGCCATCGAAGCCGGCGGACTGGCCGCCGAAACCAGCCGCGGCGTCATCCAGAACTTCAAGCTGGCGAAAGGCGCCGTGTTCGAAGACCGCCTGGCGCGGCTTGTGGATATGGACGGCGACGGTAGCGATGAGATTCTGGTGATCCAATCCTACCTGGACCGGGGCGCGTCCATGGCCTTGTTCAAAAGCACCCATGACGGCTTGGCGCGGATCGCCCAATCGGCGCCCATCGGGCGCGCCAACCGTTGGCTGAATATCGTCGGCGCCGCCGATTTCGACGGCGACGGCAAAATGGAAATCGCCGCCGTGATCACCCCCCATATCGGCGGCACACTGGCCCTGTACGAGGCCCAAGGCAGCCGCCTTGCCAAGGACGGCGACGCCTTCGGCTTTTCCAACCACGTCATCGGATCAAGGCAGTTGGGCTGGTCGGCGATCCTCGACGTCAATGGCGACGGCATCCCGGACATGGTATTGCCCAATGCCAGCCGGCGTAGTTTACGCGCCGTCAGCTTTGCCGGCGGCTTCAAGGAGCTGGCCGCGGTGCCGGTGGGCGGCAGGCTGGCGACAGCGATCATCGCCGCCGACCTGGACGGCGACGGCCAAGCGGAAATTCTCTACGGCCTCGAAAGCGGTGCCCTGAAAATCATGCGCTTCGTTCGCTGAATTTATGATCAGGCGTCTTCGTCGAGCCAAGTATCGATCAGCCAGCGCGATATGGAAAATTGCGACGGCGGCAGGACCATGCCGGTTTCGCCCATCTCGCGCACTTCGGCGCGGGAGAACCAGCGCGCCTCGACCAGCTCGTCATCCTCGCAGTTGATTTCGGTGGTATAGGCTTGAGCCCGGAAACCGAGCATGATCGAGGCCGGAAACGGCCACGGCTGGGACGCCATATATTGAACGTTGTCGACGCGCACGCCGGCTTCTTCCTTGACCTCGCGCGCCACCGCCTGCTCCAGCGTCTCGCCCGGCTCGACAAATCCGGCGAGGGTGGAAAAGCGCAAACCCTTGAAGCGCTTGTTATGACCCATCAGGCATTTGTCTTCGGTTGGATGGGTGACCAGCATGATGACGGCGGGATCGGTACGCGGAAAGTGCGACCGGGCGCAATCCTCGTTGCTGCAGGTGCGCTCGTGCCCGCCCTTGGAAGAGCGGGTCTCGGCGCCGCAAGCGCCGCAAAATTCGTGGTTGTGATGCCAATGGCCGAGGGCCCTTGCATAGGCCATATAGCCGGCCGCCACCGGATCGATATTGGTGGCCAGGCGGCGCAGATCCTCGAACACGGCGCCGTCGGGGAGCGCCAGGCCGCTGGTATCCTCGTGCTTGGTCAGGTCCGCCGCATAATATGAAAGCCCGTCTTCGAGCCCCAGAAATATCACCGTCGAGGCGGCCTCGATCACGGCGGCGCCGTCGGCCCGGTTCATGAATACCGGCGACGGCGGCTCGCCCGGCATGACCATGTTCTGGTCGCGCCAGATGGGCAGCACCCTGGCATCGCCGACTTCGGGAGCGCCCACCGACCATTCCGGATGGCGGCGCAAATGGGGCGCCCGATCGAGGCTGATGGCGTCGTAATAAAAGCGGCTGACCATGATGGCGGCAAGGATGCCTGGATCGGGCCCGATAGGCAACCATGCAGCCGGTAAACCTGGATCAATAAACAGTTGGATTAATAAGCCGTTGGATCAATAAACTGTTGCCGGAAATTCCGCTTCGACGCTATAAGGAACGATCGCCAAAATTTTTGCGGAACGGCTCTTAAATTTTCATGACACAGGCTGCAAACTGCCGATTGGCACCAACCACAAAGCGCGCCCCCGGGTTTGCGCGAATGCGGCTGCTATTGACGTTGTTTGTCGCCGCAAGCTTGCTCGCGGGCTGTGCGCGGGGCGATCTTTTCGCGCGCCTGAGCGATCGCAATTACAGCCCGGATCAGGCCGAGATTGTCGCCGCCGTGGAATGGGAAGACGCCGAGGTATTCCTGATCGATATCCGCCAGAACGAGTTTCGCCCTGCCATCATCCATTTGTTCCAGGGCGAGCCCTATATCATGGTGGTGGAGAACCGCGACGAGACCAATCATTTCTTTTTCGCGCCCGAATTTTTTCGCACCGTCGCCATCCGCAAGCTGGTCACCGACGACGAAGAAATCACCGGTGTCAATCTGATGGGCCTTATGCTGCGCCCCGGCGAGGTGAAAGAAGTGCATTTCGTTCCGGTACGCGACGGCTGGTACGATTTCGAAGACGGCAAGGGCCCCGGCGTGTTCTTGACCGGCTTGGCGGTTTCGCCCTGGTCCAAGGGCCGCCGCATCGGCACCGTCGGCGCGTTTGTGGTCGAAGAATAAACGGCCCAGCCGGGGGATCATCGGGCCTGCCCGGCGTAGCCCCTTCGGCGAAGCGGGGTCGGCCATGTGGGCGTCGAACTTGGCACCGCATTATGCTCGAAGCACCATCGCACCACCGTACCACCCCTTGTATGCCGCCCCTTCATGGGACACATGGGTGCGACATATTTCGCCGAAATCGACCATACCGGTTCACGAGCTTTCCTAACGCACCGGCCCAGCCCACATGGGGATGGCCCGGTCGGCCATGTGGGCGTCGAACTTGGCACCGCTTTGTGCTCGGAGCACCATCGGCCCACCATACCACCCCTGGTATTCCGCCCCTTCATGGGACACATGGGTGCGACATATTTCCGATAAATCGACCATACCGGTTCATGAGCTTTCCTAACGGTTTATTACGGTTTATGACGGTTTTCATCCATCGGGCGCGCACCGGCAACCGCCACGATCCGAGGGCAAAGCCCGGCGTGTTTTCAAATAGACCTATTCACAATGTCCAAGAGCACGAGCGCGCGCATGCGCTAATACCTATGTAGCCTGCTGCGGGCTCGGCGCAAGGGGGTGAGGCGAGAT
>CAUZTZ010000125.1:0-10743 GCA_963582805.1 Alphaproteobacteria bacterium | reverse complement strand
TGCGGGTCCGTCTTTTCAGCTCCTGCTGGATGCCGCGCTCGATGGGGTTTGATGTGCGCAAGCGCCGCCGATGATGTTCGGGAAGGGTGAAGACGGCTAATCCTTCGGGCACATTGTCTTCAAGCCACCCGGCGAGCTTGGGCGCCGTGTCGCGCCAGAACCAATTGGTGGAACTAGCGACGCAAAATGAAGAAACCATTCAGATCCAGCTCAATCTGGAAGATGAGCGCGTGCTCAAGGGCTCCGGCATTGCCATCGATGTTCTGCAGGCCAAGTCCCGCCTCCAATTGTCCCGCGAACGGGTGGTGCGTTTTCAGGGTGCGCTGGAAGATACCTTTTCGCGCTACATCCAGGTATTCAACGAGGCGCCGGAACTGGACGAGATGGAAGAGCCGATGCCGGCGGCCGAGTTGATACCCGGCTCACTCGACGAGGCCATTGATATCGCCCTGATCGAAAACCCGGCGATCCTCAACGGCGACCGGCTGGTAGCGGCGGCCCGGGCGAGGCGCAAATCGGCCCGCTCGGAGCTGTACCCGACCATCGATCTGGTGGGCTCGTGGAACTACGAAAAGCACAACGGCGGCACAGTCGGCACCCGCCGGGACTATTCGGTATTGCTGCAAGCGAATTGGGATTTGTTTTCCGGGCTGACGGCGCGCGCCAATATCGCCAAGGCGGCCTACGATTATTCGGCCAGCCGCGACAATTACGATTTCGCCGTGCGCAAGACGGTGGAAACCGTACGTCTTGCCTGGCAGGCGCTGAAAACCGGACGCGACCGGCTTGCGCTTCTCGAAAATGCGGTCAACATTGCATCAGAAGTCTTCGAATCCCGTAAAAAATTGCGATCCGCGGGCAAGGAAACGGTGATCAATGTGCTGGACGCGGAAAGCGAGATATCCAACGCCCGCATTAATTTCGCCTCGGCCTTTTTCGAGGGCAGGACTGCGGTCTTTCAGCTTTTGCTGGCCATGGGGCGCTTGAACGTGGCCGAGCTTGCCAGCGCCAGCGACGATGCCGGCGAAACCCTGCCCGACACCAGCGCCGAAAACGGTCAGTAGCGCCCGATAGAAAAAACGCTGATAGAAGTTACGCCGAGGCGGCTATTTGGTGGTAGCGATGAAGACGCCGTCCCAATCCTCGGGTGGTGGTTCGATCTCGTAGGCGGCAATCCGGCTTTCATAGATTTCGCACAAGATATCCAGTTTGAAGCGCTCGCCGGCCGCCGCCTTGACCGCCAATACCGCCCCAACCTCTGTCTCCGCTGCCGCCTCCGCCGCCGCGCGGACCTTGTCGGCCAGTTCCAATGCTTTGTCCCAGGCTTGATTTCGGTACGCCCTGATCATCTCCGATACAGCATCTTTGACCGCAATAAAGGTGGGGTCCTTGGCGATATCTTCATCGCCCATCAGCGCATAAATTTCTAGGCCAACCGTCTTACCCTTAACCTGAATCAGATCAAGTTCAATAGTGGCAAAATCCGGCACCTGCTGATACGTATTCGGCCCAAGAACAATATCTACCCCGTAAGTTTTGGACTGGCCTTCAAGTCGGGCAGCCGTGTTCACCGTGTCACCCAGGACTGAGTAATCCATACGCTGAGCGGTGCCCATGTTGCCGACGACGGCGTCGCCGGAATTGAGGCCGAGCCCAACTTTAAGGTCTAGATGCTTTCGCCCCTCTTCCTTAGCTTCCGCTTCCAAGCGCTGGTTTAATGGTGCCATAGCGGCGACCATTTCCAAGGCCGCGCGGCAGCCATCCTCGGCATGGTTAAGATCATCCAGCGGCGCATTCCAGAACGCCATGATGCAATCGCCCATGTATTTGTCGATGGTGCCCTTGCGCTCGATAATGATGTTGGTCAGCGGCGTCAGCAATTTGTTGATCAGAACCGTCAGTCCCTCAGCGGTGAACAGCTCCGATATAGAGGTAAAGCCGCGCACGTCGCAGAACAGAAGCGTCATATCGCGTTTGGCGCCGCCGAGAGTAAGCAGCGCCGGATCGGCGACCACAGCCTCGACCATGGCCGGCGACAGGTATTTGGAAAAGGCATCGCGGGTCTGGCGCCGTTGCGCTTCCTCGGACGCGTAGCCCATATAGGTGAGGGTGACATAAAGGGTCAAGATTGCCGTGATACCATAGGCGGCATCGATCAAAACCCTGTGCTGGTCAAACAGGTACCAAGAGGTGCCGCCGGACGCGGCGACCACGGCCAGGAAAAACAATAATGTCCATTTGGCGCCGATCCATGGCACCAGCACAATGATCATGATGCCCGAGATCAGGGCGATAAACATTTCGGCGGCATCGGCAAAGTTGGGGCGGCTCAGGAATTGTTGCGTGAGGACAGACTCGATCAGTTGCGCATGCACCTCGACCCCCGGGATGAACCGTTCGGTGGGCACGGTCTTGATGTCCAGCAGGCCAACCGCGGAAGTGCCGAGAATGGCCAGCTTGCCTTGCAATTTTTTGCGGTCCACGGTGCCTGCCAGCACATCCTTGGCCGGAATATATTTGGCTTTGTCGGTGTGGCTGAAATAGGGCCACATGCGCCCGGAACGGTCGGTGTTGGCCTTGACGCTGGGCAGCAACAGCAAGGTGAACTTGGCCGGATCGTAGCCGGCCTTAAAGCGCTGGATTTTGGTTTTGCCGAGGGCCGCGCGGTGGACCAGATGTTTCTTCTCAGGGCCATCGCTAAGCTCGGCAAATACCAGCCGGTTGTAGTCGTCCCTATAGGGTTGCTTTTCGATGGCGTCGTTGGTCAACACCGAAATAGGGACCAGCAGGCGGCGCCGGGGGCCAATGGTGACTTCGCTTATTCCCGCCTCGTCACCCTTGGTAACCACCCCGGAACGACCCGTGGCAAGACGCATCATCTCCACCGACAGGGCCGGATAGAGCCGCTTGCCGTGTTTGATGAAAGCGGGCACCCGGCGCACGATACCATCCGGTTCCGGCGCCAGTGACAACAGGCCATGGCCGCCCGCCGATTTTTCAACGGGGACGATATTGCGCAACAGGCCGGGGACCGATTGAACCCAATATTGCGGTTTGCGCGCACCCTTTTTGGCGCGCTCAAATACCCGGCTGCGCAACGGTTTGCGTTTGTCATATTTCCGTTCGAACGGCAACGCGGCCTGGCCGACGACGACCCGTTTGGCCTTCTTGATCACGCGGCCGAATATGTCGTCATTGCTGGGCGCCGCGATAAGCTTTTTCTTGGTCGCATCATCGAGGCCGATCATATTGGCGGCGACGCTTTTGCCATTCAAGCGGTCGGGTTCGGCGAAGATTACGTCGAAGCCGATCACGCCGACGCCCAGATTGAAGGCGTTGGCCACCATTTGCGCCACCTGGCTGCGCGGCCACGGCCATTGGCCCACTTCGCGGAGGCTTTCTTCGTCCAGATCGATGATCACCACGGGGCTGTTGGGAATGATCGGACGGGGTTTGATCTGCTGGTAGAAATCAAAGGTCTTGAGGCGAATGATCTGCAGGACACCCGGGTCCGAGTTGCGCACCACCATGAAGGCGGCCAGGATCAGCAACGCCACCCAGCGCGCCTTGCCGACCTTGAAGCGACGTCTGGATTTCACCGATTCGCCACCGCCGCCACTTGCGCCGCCGCCGAATGGCCAAAATATGCGGGCCGCCAACGATCTTGAGTTTCCGGTCTCGAGCGCAACCTCGCCCATGAATTCCTCCCAATTGGCCTTTTCTTGCCATATTTCGCCGTTACTACACCGCTCGCTTGGTTCAGCGTCAAGATATAATAGACCGGACGGCGGTGATTGGCGAATATAGCATAAATACTTATGGACTTCGCCACCCGAACGCGCTTTTTTGCCCGGCAACACGTCTGATTTTGGAATATAAAGTATGGCGGAACCGAAACCCGACCGATCATGGATGCGGCCATTTATCCGGCCCTTGCGCAAGGTCTTCGCCGAAATGCTGGTGATGTCGGTGTTTATCAACCTGATCGCGCTGATCGTTCCGGTGTTCACGTTGCAGGTCTATGACCGGGTGATATTCTCGGCCGGGCTCAGCACCCTATGGGGCCTGGTCATCGGCGTCGGCGTCATCATTGTGTTCGACTATGTCATCCGCCAGGCGCGCTCGCGCATCATGCAGCGGGTCGCGCTGCGCCTGGATGTGGAGGTCGGGCGCACCTTGTTCGACAAGATCACGTCGTTGCCGTTGCAGCATTTGGAGAGCCGCACCTCGGGCTATTGGCAGGCGTTGTTCCGCGACGTGGATCTGGTCCGCAACACCCTGTCCGGGCCGCCCGCTATTCTGATGGCCGATCTGCCCTTTACGATCATATTTTTCGGCCTGATTTTCTTGATCGCGCAGCCGCTGGTTCCGGTGCTGATTGTCATATGGGTGCTCTATGTGATCATCGCGTGGCGCTCCTCGGCGGTGATGTCGAGCGCCAACTCGGAAGAGCGGGATTCCACGCAAACCCGCGATACCCTGGTCGGCGAGATGATCAACGGGCGCACCACCATCAAGGCGCTTGGCCTGGAAACCACCACGCGCCCGGTCTGGATTGAGGCGCACGCCGACAATATCGAGCGCTCCTCCGACCGCGGCTCGAAGACCGATACCTTTTCCAATTTCGGCGGCATCCTTTCGATGGTCACCACCGTCGGCATGACCTCGGTCGGCGCCATTGCGATCATCAATCAGGAACTGACCATGGGCGCGCTGATCGCCACCAATATGCTCAGCGGCCGGCTCTTGGGGCCGCTCAACCAATTGGTCGGCACGTGGCGGGTTTATTCGTCCTTCAGTCAGGCGATCAACCGCCTCGGCGAGGTGTTTTCCTCAGACAGCGACCGCATGGCCACCGAGATCGATGTGGAGCGCCCGAAAGGCGAAGTGGTTGTCGAGGATGTTGTGTTCAGCTACACCGATGACGGCGCCAACGTGGTCGACGGCGTCAAGATCGGCATCCGCCCCGGCGGGCTGCACGCCATCGTCGGGCGCAACGGCTGCGGCAAAACGACGCTGATGAAGATGATCCAGGGCCTTTATAAGCCGAAAAGCGGACGCGTGCTTCTGGACGGCGCCGATATCGCCCAATTCAGCCGCCCGCAACTGGTGCAGTGGGTCGGTTATGTGCCGCAAGAGACCATCCTGTTCGCCGGCACGGTCAAGGAAAACATCGTCTACGGCAATCCCGCCGCCACCGACGAGCAGGTCATCGCCGCCGCCGAGGCCGCCGGCGTGCACCGTTTCATCATCGATCTGCCGGACGGCTACGGCACCGAGATCGGCGAGGCCGGCCAACGCCTGTCCGGCGGCCAGCGCCAGCGCATTTCCAGCGCCCGGGCGCTGGTCGGCGATCCGGCGGTGTTGTTACTGGACGAGCCGTCGGGCAGCCTCGACCGCCAGGCCGAGGAGGAATTGCGCGCCACGCTGATCGATCTGGCCAAGGAGCATACGGTGATTCTGGTGACCCACTCGCCGTTGATGCTGCAGGGCTGCGATAATCTGATCGCCCTCGACCGCGGCAAGATCGCCCTCGCCGGGCCGGCCAAGGATATCCTGCCGCGCCTGTTCGGCGCCGGCGCCAAGAAGGACGACAAGGCGGCCGGCAAGGATGACAAGCCGGCCAAGCCGGGCGCGCCGGCCAAGCAGGCCGCGCCGGCCAAGGCGGCAGCCCCGGCGAAGGCAAGTGCTCCCGCCAAGCAGGCGGCGCCCGCCAAGCCGGTGGCAAAACCGGCACCCGCCAAACCGGCGGCGAAACCGGCGGCCACCGCGCCAACCGTGCAAAGTTAATGGGAGAGCCCGCGTGGATAGATTGAACCAGCTCATCGACAGCCATCCCCTGCCGACCTGGCGCCCGGTTGCCTGGTTTATCATGCTGATCATGGCCGGCGGACTTTCCTGGGCGTTTTTCACCGAGTTGGACGAAGTGACCGTGACCCAAGGCACCGTCGTTCCCAAGGGTGATCTGAAAGTCATCCAGCATCTGGAAGGCGGCATTATCAAAAGCATCTTCGTGAAGGAAGGCGACCAGGTCATCGTCGGCCAATCGCTGCTGCAGCTCGATATCGCGTCTTCAGGGCTGCGCCGGGAAGAATTGCAGGTGCGCCTGTACAGCCAGATGGCGCAGAAATCGCGGCTGGAGGCCGAGGCGTCCGGCAACGATCCGGTGTTCGCCGGCGAAGTGCGAAAAAGCCGCCCCAAAATTGTCGCCCAGCAGCAAAAGATATATGACGCCCGCAAGCGCGAATTGGGCACCACCTTGAACGTCATGAATACCCAAATCCGCCAGCGCGAACTGGAAGTCACCGAACTGACCACCAAGCGCAAATCCATCGGGCGCAACGTCAAGCTGGCCCAGGTCAGGCTCGCCGATTCGGCCGAATTACTGAAGCAGCAACTGGTGCCGAGGGCCGAGCATTTGAAACTGGAGGCCGAGGTCGAGGATCTGGTCTCGCAGATCGAAGGTTTGGACGCCAGCATCCCGCGCACCGAGGCAACGGTGACCGAAGCCACGGCGCGGCGCACCGAAACCCTGGACCGCTTCCGCCGCGAAGCCCAGTCCGAGCTTGGCGACGTCGAGGAAGCCATCGCCACCATCCGCGAAGAAGTGGCCGCCGCTTCCGAGCGCGGCGCCCGCCTTGAGGTGAAAAGTCCGATCGAGGGGGTGGTCAAGAACATGCGCTATTCGACCATCGGCGGCGTTGTCAAACCTGGCGAGCCGATCATGGAGATCGTGCCAACCTCCGATAAACTGGTCATCGATGCCAAGCTGAACCCGGTCGACCGGGGCTTCGTGACCGAAGGCATGCCGGCCAGGGTGAAAATCTCCACCTACGATTTTGTCCGCTATGGCGCCCTCGACGGCATAGTCACGCTGGTTGGCGCCGACGTCACGGAGGACCCGGAAAACGGACCGTTTTTCGAAGTTCGGGTGGAGACCGAAAAAACCTATCTCGGCGCGCGGGAAGGCGATCTGCCGATCACGTCGGGCATGCAGGCCACCGTCGATATCCATACCGGAACCAAGGCGGTCATCGATTTCCTGATCAAACCGGTCCTCAAAATGAAGGCCGAAGCGTTCCGCGAGCGCTAACGCCAATCCGCCCCATGTGTCCGCCGAAAGCCGCCATTGGCGAGCCCGGCGTGACTATGTTAGGCTATTTCAGGAAGTCCCGCGCCAAAAATGACGCCCCAAATTGTCCCGGCAATCTCCTCCGTGGCAACGATTTGTAAACCAATTTCGTGAAAATTAGGGTCTGGGGTTATCCGCAATATCGTAGGGTTGGGTAAGATATGTCTATTGGGACAATATTAGGAATTATTTTCGGAATCGGATTGTTCATCGGTGCAATATTTATCGCCACCGATAACTTCCTGGTATTCCTGGATTTGCCCAGCGTCATTATGGTGCTCGGCGGCGCCACTGCGGCCATGTTCATATCCTACGAAGCCCGCTATGTGGTGTTATCGCTGAAATCCATCATCAAGATATATACAGCGCCCGGCATCAACCGCAATCTATTGAAATCCGAAGTCGGGCGCGTCATTCGTTGGGGTTACACGGTGCAAAAATCCGGCCCCCAGGCGCTCGAAGCGGAAACCGGTAAATTGAAAAACTCCGACAAATTTCTGGCATTCGGCATCGATATGGTGGTCGCCGGCTATGAGGGCAGCGACGTGCGCGAGATTTTAACCACCACCATCGAGACCACGTTCGGGCGCAACACGGTGCAGGCAACGATTTTAAAGAAATATGGCGGTGCCTGCCCGGCCTTCGGCATGATCGGCACCCTGATCGGGCTGGTGATCATGCTCGGCAACCTGGATGATCCGAGCGCCCTCGGCCCGGCCTTGTCGGTGGCGTTGATTACGACGCTCTATGGCGTCTTGTTTTCGCAACTGATATTCCTGCCCGCCGCCACCAAGGTGCAGCAGCGCGAAGAGATCGTGCGCTTCCGCAATTATCTGGTCGCCGAGGGACTGACCCTGTTGGCCGAGCGCAAAAGCCCACGCTTCATCCAGGATAAAATGAACTCCTATCTGGACCCGGCGATCCACTTCAACATCGATAAGATGAAGAAGTAATGGCGGGCCCTCCCGCACCGCAAGCCGAAGAAGGCGGTGAAGATGACTGGATGGGCACCTATGCCGATGCCATCACCCTCCTCATGGCCTTTTTCGTCCTCTTCTTTTCCTTCTCCAAGGTCGATCTAGACACCTACGACAAGGTCTCCAAGGGCCTCAGCGCCTCCATATCCAAGGTCAAGAAGGAAACCGTTTCCGACCAGTTGTCGGCCAACATGTCCGATCTCATCGCCTCCGAGGGCGCCGAAGATGTCGTCAAAAAAGGCACCGACTCGCAAGGCAGCATCACCCTCGAATTGAACTCGGGCGCGTTTTTCAAGCCCGGCTCGGCCATATTTCAGGAACAGGCAATACCCGTCCTCACCGCAATGTTCGAGGAACTGGCCTCGCCCATCTATGCCCAGTTCAACCTGAACATCGAAGGCCATACCGACGACGACCCGATATCGACGGCGCAATTCCCGTCCAACTGGGAGCTGTCGACGGCCCGGGCTTCCTCGGTCGTCCGTTTTTTCGAGGCGAGCAGCGAGACCGCCGAAGACAAGATCGAATCGAACCGCATGCGCGCCATCGGCTACGCCCAGACGCAGCCGAAATTCGCCAACCGCAACGAAGCCGGCGAGCCGATCCGGGATAACCAGATCGCCAACCGGCGCATCGTCATCCGGGTCAGCCGCGTGCCCATATACGTGAAGGTGAAAATCCCCACATTCCGCCGCCCGTCGCCGCCGCCGGACGAAAAAGCCGGCAAGGACGCCAAAAAATAAACGGCCGAATATTTATCTGAAAAATTACGTTGAGCGCCTGGAGCGGTCGCGACAGGGGTTATTCCACCAGGAAATCCATGTTTTCCTGAATAACGAAGGCGCCGTCCCAGACCTTGTTGGCGGCTTCGGCGATGGAATCCATAAACACGTCGTCATGTTCGGGATCATGGTGGAATATTCCAAGCCGCTTGGCGCCGGCCTCCCGGCACAATTTGATGCCTTCGTTCCAGGTCGAGTGGCCCCAGCCGATTTTCGACGGGAATTCTTCTTCCGTGTAGGTGGCGTCGTAGATAACCAGATCGGCGCCTTCGATCAGTTTCAACACGTTTTCATCCAGCTTGCCATCCACATGCTCGGTATCGGTGATCAGGCACATGGAACTGCCGTTGTAATCCACCCGGTAGCCGGTGGCGTCGTTGGGATGATTGAGAAGCGCGGTGCGCACCGTTGCGCCGCCAATACCCAGATCCAAATCCTCGCCGGCGCTGAAATCGGTAAATGACAATTTTGCCTGCATGGCTTCAAGCGGCACCGGGAACATCGGATTGTCCATTTGCGATTCGAGTATGTTGCGAATGCCGCCCTTGTCCATCAGGTGGCCGGCCATAATCTCGAAATGGCGGTTCTTGTCGAAGGCCGGCGCAAAAAATGGAAATCCGTTGATATGATCCCAATGGGTATGGGTCAGCAGGATATAGCAATGCTCCTGCTCATCCTTCATCATCGCCTTGCCGAGATTGCGAATCCCGGTGCCGCAATCGAGCAGCAGCTTTTGCCCCCCGATATCGACCTCGAGGCTCGTCGTGTTGCCGCCGTATTTAAGGTGCGTGGGCGCCGGACATGCGATGCTCCCCCGGCAACCCCAAATTTTCACACGTATCGACATACAGACTCCGCCGGAAATCTTTGTTATCCACGATCATGCCAAGTCCCTGCCGGTTTTGAACTTCGCAATTTCCCCCTTACCTCAAGGCCCGCCTTGCTGCTCGCCAAACCAGACACTGGCGCCCACCTCAATGCCGAGCATATCGGCGGCGCGTCCTTGGTTGACGGCAATCTCAACAAGCCCATTGGAGTTTACATACCAGAATGCGGTCCCCTTTGGAACGTCTGAAAATACAGCCGCGTATCTTAAGTAAACATGATTCACCCGCAATGCAAATGCCGGATTTACGAAACATCCCCGCATTCCCGTAATCCCATTGCCGAATCGGTCGATATAGACGATTTCCGCCAGATCATCGGGCCAGTCCGGCTGGCGCTGCAACCCGTTCGTGACCAGGTTGCCGGGCGGCGGTGATCCGATTTCCAGCCGGGCGGCGGCGGGCGCAAAGACATCGCGGCCATGAAAGCTCGCCGACACCGAGCCCGGCTCATAGTCCAGCTCCCAAACGGCGGCGCTGCCCGCCCGGCGCAGCGCAATTTCAAACAGGCCGTTATCGGGGCCGACGAACCAGCGCCCGCCGGCCTCCAAGGCGATCCCGGCGCGGGCGCTGCCGACTCCCGGATCGACAACCGCCACGAATATGGCGCCGGCGGGAAACGCGCCCGCATAGGCGGCAAGAAGATAGGCCGAGGCTTTGGCATCGTGGGCCGGGGCGTCGGAAAACAGATCGAGGATCACGGCGCCCGGCGCATCCGCCAATAGGCGCGCCTTCACTTGCCCGATATAGGGCCCTTCCAGTCCAAAATCCGTAAATAGTACAATCAAGGCGCATAACCCGCTGGCAACCAACCGGTGGCATCTATTTGAAATTAAAACATATTTCCAAAGTCAAATGGTTAATTTTTCCTGGGTGCGTGACGAACCACGATCCATCCATTATGATAGCGTGGACTTTGCAGTCAATGGGGCGCTGGCTGCCCCCAAAGCTTCCGGACGCTCGTAACC
>CAUZTZ010000124.1:0-10776 GCA_963582805.1 Alphaproteobacteria bacterium | reverse complement strand
CGCAACCCTCGGCATGACCCTCAATATCGTGGTGTTGTTCAGCCTGATATTGGCGGTCGGCATGCTGGTCGACGGCGCCATCGTGGTGACCGAATATGCGGACCGCAAGATGATCGAGGGGGCGCCCCGCGCCGCCGCCTACGCCGCCGCCGCCAAGCGCATGGCCTGGCCGATCATCGCCTCGACGGCGACCACCTTGGCGGCGTTCCTGCCCTTGTTGTTCTGGCCCGGCGTGGTCGGCGAGTTCATGAAGTTCCTGCCCGTCACGTTGATTGTTACGCTGGCGGCATCCTTGTTGATGGCATTAATTTTTGTGCCCACCCTCGGCGCCCTGTTCGGCAAGCCGGGCGCCATCGATCCCAAATCATTGCGCAATATCGCCGCCGGCGAGACCGGCAGCGTCGATGAAGCGGTGGGCTTTACCGGCATTTATGTGCGCGTCCTGAAAGTCGCCTTGCGCCATCCGGCCAAGGTGGTTCTGGCCGCCTTTGCCATGCTTATCGGCGTGCAGTGGTACTATGCCGCCAACGGCAACGGCGTTGAATTTTTCCCCGAGGTCGAGCCGACCAACGCAAAAATTCAAGTGCGTGCCAGAGGCAATCTGTCGATCCACGAAAAAGACACCCTCATGCGCCAGGTGGAAAGCCGCATCCTGGACATGAAAGAGTTTGAGACCATCTACACCCGCACCGGGCGCAAGGAAAATTCCCAGGAAGCCGAAGACATCATCGGCACCGTCGCCCTGGAATTCATCGATTGGCAATTGCGCCGCCCGGCCAAACAGGTGTTCTCCGATATCGAGGCGCGCACGGCCGATCTGGTCGGCATCCATGTGGATGTGCGCGAAGAAGAGCAGGGACCGCCGGTGGGCAAACCGGTGCAGTTGCAGATCGCGGCCGGCGATGCGGCATTACTGTTACCGGTCGTGGCGCGCATTCGGGCCAAGCTCGATAGCATGCCCGATCTGTTCAACGTCGAAGATACGCGGCCCTTGCCCGGCATCACCTGGGCGTTGCGCGTCGATCGGGCGCAAGCGGCCAAGTTCGGCGCCGACGTGCGCTCTATCGGCAAAGCGGTGCAGCTGGTGACCGCCGGCATCAAGGTCGATGCGTTCCGCCCCGACCAGAGCGACGACGAGGTGGAAATCCGGGTCCGCTATCCGGCCGATTACCGCACCATCAAGCAATTGGACCGGATCAGAATCTCGACCGATGCGGGGCTGGTGCCGCTGTCCAATTTCGTGACCCGGACGGCCGAGCAAAAAGTCAGCACCATCACCCGCGTAGATGCGAAGCGCGCCTATTGGGTGAAGGCTGATGTGCGCCCGGGCGTGCTTGCCGATGGACAGGTGCGCGAGATCGCATCCTGGATCAGGGCCCAAAATATCAGCCCGGCGGTTGATATCACCTTCAAGGGCGAGGACGAGGAGCAGGAGAAAGCCAAGGCGTTCCTCACCAAAGCCTTTGGCGTGGCGCTATTTATCATGGCCATCATCCTGGTGACCCAGTTCAACAGTTTTTATTCGGCGTTTTTGATCCTGTCGGCGGTGATCATGTCGACCATCGGCGTGCTCATCGGCTTACTGGCCACCGGCCAGCCCTTCGGCATTGTGATGAGCGGCGTCGGGGTCATCGCGCTGGCCGGCATTGTGGTCAACAACAATATCGTGCTGATCGATACCTTCGATCATTTGAAGGGCCAATATGCGGACCCGGCGGAGGCCATCCTGCGCACCGGCATCCAGCGCATGCGCCCGGTGCTGCTGACCACGGCGACCACCATTTTGGGGCTGATGCCGATGATGCTGTCCACCAATATCGATTTTGTCACCCGCACGGTGACCATCGGGGCGCCCTCGACCCAATGGTGGACGCAGCTATCGGCGGCGATTGTCTTCGGGCTCGGCTTTGCCACCGTGCTCACATTATTGGTGACGCCGGCGTCCCTGATGTTGCGCGCCAATGTGCATAGCTGGCGCAAAAGGCTTGCCGATAGGCGGCTAACCGCCGCGCCGGTGGCCGCGCCGCGATAGCCGCCGTTCGCGCCGTTCGCGCAGATCGGCCCGCGTCACTTTGCCGTCGCCGTCGGTATCCAGCCGCCTGACGATGTGCCCAAAACGCTTGTTGAACTCTTCGGGCGTTACCTTGGCGTCGCCGTCATCGTCGTGGCGCTGGAAGCGGTCGACCATGCGCTCGCGCGTGACGTCCAGCCACAAGGCTTGGAATTCCTCGAGGCCGAGGCTGCCATTACCGTCTTTGTCGAACTTGGCGAACTGGACGCGGCGCGCCTTGTCCACCTCGGGCTGGGTGAGCGCGTCGTCCTTGTCTGTATCGAAGGCGGCGAACAGGCGCTGGCCGCGAAAGCCGGCCTGGCCGTGAAATCCACCGCCGTGAAATCCGGCTCTGTGATAACCAACCGGATGGAATACACCGTGTCCGGCAATGACGCCGCCGGCGACGATCACCACGGCGCCGGCGACCAAAATATATTTGGTGGAATTTTTCATTTATTTTTCCTCATGTTCGCAATTTAAAGCGTTGCAGTTTGCCGGTCTGGGTCTTGGGCAGCTCGGCAACGAACTCGATGGCGCGGGGGTATTTGTAGGGCGCGATGCGGGCTTTGACAAAATCCTGCAACGCCTCGGCATCCACCATTTCGCCATCCCGCAGCACCACGAAGGCCTTGACGATATTGGTGCGCGCTTCGTTGGGGGCGCCGACGACCGCGCATTCGGCGACGCCCGCGTGTTCCAGCAATGCCGCCTCCACCTCGGGCCCGGCGATATTGTAGCCGGCCGAAATGATCATGTCGTCGGCGCGGCTCACATAGCGGAAGTAGCCGTCTTCGTCCTGTTCATAGATATCGCCGGGATAGTTCCAGCCGTCCCGCACATAGTCTTTTTGGCGCGCCTCGTCGTCCATATAGCGGCAACCCGTGGGCCCCCGGACGGCCAGCAGCCCCGCTGTGTTGGCCGGCACTTGTTTGCCGTCCGCGTCCACCACGCGGGCCTGATATCCCGGGATCGCCGTGCCGGTAAATCCGGCGCGCATGTTATCGGGCGCCGCGGCAACGAACACATGCAGCAGCTCGGTGGCGCCGAGGCCGTCGATCAGGCGGATGCCGGTGGCCTCGAAAAACGCCTCCCAGGTGGCTTTCGGCAAAGTCTCGCCCGCCGAGACGCCGAGGCGCAGGCTGGACAAATCATAATCAGCCGCGAGGGTGGCCATCACCCGATAGGCGGTGGGCGCCGTATAAATCTGGGTGATGCGGTATTGTTGAATGGCGGCCAGGAGGGCATCGGGCGCATTGTCGGTCACGAACCGGGTGGAAGCGCCATAGCGCATGGGAAACAGGGTCAGCCCGCCAAGCCCGAAGGTGAAGGCCAGCGGCGGCGTGCCGGTGATGATATCGCTGGGCAAAACCCGGGCGATGGTTCTGGGCAGGCAGTCGGCGGCGGCGATCAGGTCCCGATGGAAATGCATGGTGCCTTTGGGGTTGCCGGTGGTGCCCGAGGTGAAGGCGATCAGCGCCACATCGTCGGCGGCGGTATCCACATTGGCAAAGCTGCCGGACTTGGCGTCGGCGAGGGCCTCCAAGGTTGCGCCATCGGGCTTGGAACCGGCGGCGGAGAAATAGAGGATCGGGTTGAGCCCTTCGGTTTGCGCGCGCGCTTCTTCCAGGTCATCGGCGAAATCCACATCACAGAGGGCATGGGCGATGGCGGCTTTTTCGATGATATATTTCAATTCGCCGGCGCGTAAGAGCGCCATGGTGGTGACGCATATGCCGCCGGCCTTTAAGACCGCCAGCCAGCAGGCCACCAGCATCGGCGTATTGGGCGCGCGCAAAAGCACCCGTGCGCCGGATCGCAATCCGCAATCTTCCACAAGCACGGCGGCGATCTGGTTGGCGCGGCGCAAAAGATCGTCATAGCTCCAGCTGACATCGTCCAGATGCAGCACCGGGCGGGCGCCATGCCCAAGGGCGATGTTGCGGTCCAGCAATTCGGCGGCGGCGTTCAGCCGGTCCGGTATTTGCGCCAGCTCCGGCGTGCCCGTAAAATCGAACGCCGGCCATAGGTCAGGGTCCGGCAATCGATCAGCCGCGAATGTATCTATATGGGCGGTCGCTCCGCCCGGCGCCGTGCCCGCCATGCCGCTAGCCTCCGGCGCTATTATAGGCCGTTTCCGCCTTGGCATTGAAGGGCCTAGAAGCGGAAATTGCGGCGCTTGAAAAAATAATTCGCATATTTGATGGCTTCCAGCTTTGCGGCGGCGAAATAATTTTATAGTTTAGAGGCTCGACCTTGTGCCAAAGTGATTGCTGGAGCGAATATGATCGACGACGACAAACGATTTGCGAAAATGGGCGCGCTGATCGTCAACAGCGAATCCGGGATTGTGTCCATCGTGACCACGATCCTGCAATCCATGGGTATGAGCCATATCGAGCGGGCCCTGGACGGCGACAAAGCCATGGCGTTGTTCGCAGAAGATGCCTATTTCGTCAATTTCGTGGTCTGCGACTGGGTCATGCCGGAGATGACCGGGCTGCAATTGGTCGAAAAAATCCGCGCCGTGAATGCGACCATACCCATTTTGATCTTGTCCGGCGACGCGTCCATAGAAATCGTCAAAGCGGCGCTGGCGGCGGGCGTCAGTCAGTTCATTGCGAAACCGTTCTCGGCGGGCGATATGCAAAAACGGGTGCGCGCCATGACCAAAAATCTTATCGTCTGACGCCTCTAGCCCTGCCCCGACACCTGCCCCGACACCTGGCCCATGAGCGCGTCCGCATCGCTTGGGCCCGCATCGCCGGTCCAGACCACAAATTGATCCGGGCGCACCAGGATCAGGCGCTGCTCGTATTTTTCGCGGCCCCCATCAAAGCTGTCGCGGATGCATTTCAAGGGAATGCCGCGCGCCTTGGCGGCGGCCTCGAATTCCTGAACCGCTTTGTCCTCAGCGCCGAAGGCCAGAAGGTTGAAGCCGCTATCCAGTTCCTCGAACACGTTGCGGCCCGACGATAAAGGCTGCGGCGGCAAATGATGGCCGGGACGGGCGGTAAAGGTGTGCACCCCATGGGCCCCGCAAACAGCTCCCTTTTCACCCATGACCACCGATGAGCCTTCGTAATGGGGCACATATATTTCGGCGCGCATGCCGCCGGTATATTCGCGCTCCTTCCATACCCGGGCAAATTCCTCTTCGTCTTTTTCCGGGCTGTAGCGTTCCAAAAACTCGGCGTCCCTGTTGATGCGCGCCGCGATGAAATCCTCGCCGGTGTCGCGGAATATGGGGCGCCGTTCCTCGGAATAGGTACCCAGCAACGCATCGGTCCCCCAGCCATCCAGCTTGGCGGCCAGCTTCCAGCCGATATTGACCGCGTCTTCCAGGCCATTGTTGAGGCCGAAGCCGCCGTAAGGCGGGTGGCTGTGGGCCGAATCGCCGACGATGAAGACGCGCCCTTTTTGGTATTCTTCGGCCACCGAAACGGCCAAATCCCAAAACCCCAAATAGTCAAACTCGGCGGCAAACGCGAAGCCGGCGACCTCCTGGATGAGGCCGTGGAAATCGTAATTATCGCGGGTCGTGTCGGCGGGCACCGGGGCATGGAAAAACCAGCCCTCGCCCACATCGATGCGCCCGAAAAACTGCCAATAGCCCTTCAAGTCCGGATGCAGCACATTGTAGGTGGAGCGCGGCGGAAAGCGTTCCAGCCCCTTGTGCAGTTCCTTCGAGCGGAACACCGCCAACAGCATCAATTGATCGAAATCGGAGCCCGAGCGCGCGATGCCGACCTGGTCGCGCACCACCGAGCGGGCGCCGTCGCAGCCGACCACATAGTCGGCCTCGATGGTCTCACGGCCGGGTCCGCCTTCTTCGGTGATGGTCACGCGGACGCCTTAATGGTCCGCGGCGACCGTTTCCGCCGCCCAGCCATATTGAACCTCGATATTGGGAAAGTCGGCCATGCGTTTCCGCACCACCTCTTCCAGGTGGTACTGGGGCAGGCGCTCGTTGGCCTGGAAATAATAGTCGCGTACGGTTTCGCGCTGCGGCGGCTGGATCCAATATTCGCTCATCAAATTGCCGTAGGCGGTGACGCCGCCGATGGGATAGCCCTCAGGCATGGCGCGGGCGGCGCGCAATTCATCGGCGATGCCCCAGTAGTAAAAATGCTCGAGGGTCCGTTGCGTCAGGTTCTGGCCCTTGGGGATACGCTGTGGGCTCGTGCGGCGCTCGACAACGCCGACCGAAATGCCGCGCATTCCCAATTCCAGCGCCAACGACGCGCCCACCGGCCCGCCGCCGACCACCAATACCTGATGCCGTTTTTCCATTCTTTTTGTCCTCACCTGATTTGCTGTTGGCGTTGCAACGAAGGCAAAATGATAAAGGCTCGCCAGCGCCGCGCCATTGATCCCAGTCAATATTTCGCCATCAGGATAGGCGGCTGCTTGGGCGCGGGCAAGGACGCGTTAGGACCAATCGGGGGCCGTTGTGCGGCGCTTGCCATCGGATGTCCGCGTGACGTCTTCGCCGTCCAAATCAACCCGGTCCCACAGCTTGCAGGTGACCTGTTTGTGCTTCTGGTCGAGCCCTTCGCAGTAATTGGTATAGGTGCATTGGCGCACTTCGGCGCCGCGCCCCTGGCGGATTTTCTCGAACCAATCGGGATCGGCGAGGCCTTGGCGGGCGGCGCCGACGGCATCGGCCTCGCCCCGGGCCAGAATGCCCTCGGCTTGTTGAAATCCGTGGATGCCGCCGGTGACGATCACCGGCATCTCATATCCGGCGGCGCGGATGGCGGCGCGCACATCTGCGGCGGCGGCCACGTTGCGCCCAAAGGGGCCGAATTCATCGGAGATGGCGGCCGGCATGCATTCGTAGCCGCTGCGCCCGGTGTAGGGATAGGCGGCCTCGCCAACATGCGGCTGCTTGGCGTCGTCGAACTTGCCGCCCCGGGACAGGGACAAAAAATCCATGCCGGCGGCGGCGAACGCGGCGGCGAAATAACAGCTATCGTCCAAGCTGCTGCCGCCGTCGATGCATTCTTCGGCGGATAACCGGCAGCCGACGGCGAAATTGGCGCCGGTGCGTTTCCGGACTTCATTGAAGACTTCCAAAGGCAGGCGGATACGGTTTTCCAAGTCTCCGCCATAGCCGTCGGCCCGATCATTGGTGGCCGACAGGAACGAGGCCATGGTGTAGGCGTGGGTGTAGTGTAATTCGGCACCGTCGATACCGGCGGCCTCGGCCCGCTGGGCGGCCTCGGCGAACAGGCCCGGCAAGACCTTAGGCAAATCGGCGACGGCCTCCAAATGGACGTCGGTCACCCGCTCCCGGTAGCCCATGGATAAGGCCTCCATCTCGCGGGGGGTTAGGATTTCCGCCAGCGCGCTATCATCCATGGCGGCGAGGGCGGCGCGAACCTCTGCATCCGGTGCTTCGTCCATATTCAAGGCCGCCCGGTGCGCATCGGTGATGGCCAGAAATTCGTTCAGGTAACGGGCGCGTTCCGGGCGCCGGCGGATGGCGAGGAAATCGATAAGCTGGATGAACAGCCGGGTTTCGCCGTGGCTGGCTTCGTGCACCCGCGCCGCCAGTTCTTGCAAGCCCGGAATAAAGCGGTCGTGGCCGATGCGCAGCAACGGCCCCGACGGCACGTCGCGGATGCCGGTGGCCTCGATCACCAGCCCGCCGGGCTTTCCCTTGGCAAAGCGTTCGTACCAACCCAGCACATCATCGGTGACCATGCCGTCGCTGGTGGCCCGCCACGGCACCATGGCCGGCACCCAGCCGCGCATCGCCAATTGCACCGGGCCTATTTGCAGTGGGCTGAACAGGCGCGCGGCGGCGGCTTCGCGTCGGTCCGGGGGCGGGCCGGGATCGGGATCGAATTTGATGCGTTCGGGGGGCTTCCACATGGTGCGAGTTTGGCGCCGCGTTACGGGGCGGCGTCTATTCGGCCGCCTGATTGTTGTTGTCGTTTTCGTCGCCTAAATCACCGAAACCGGCGGGCACGTCCTCGCCTTTCTTGAGAAATTCCTCGGCTTCGGTTTCCAGCCGGTGGAACGAGCGAATGGCGAACGGAAAGGAAATAAGATAGGCGGCGAGAATAATGCTTAAAGTCAGCCACGGCGCGCTGACCGACAGCGCGGCTAAGATTCCGACGCCGAGCATGGTAAACAGAACCATGCGGTGCTGAACCCGGAACGTCTTGAACGAATAGGTGGGCACCCGGCTGACCAGCAGACAGGCGACCACGAAAATAATTATGCCGGCCAAAATGGGAGAGCGCAGCCAGGGCGCATCGATCTGGAAGGAAAGGATCATGGGCAGTAAAACCAGCCCGGCGCCTGCCGGAGCGGGCACGCCGGTAAAATAGTTCTTGGCCCAGGCCGGCGGCTCCGGCGCGTCGATCACGGTATTGAAGCGGGCCAGCCTGAGCGCGCAGCAGACGCTGAACAATAGCACCAGCACCCAGCCCACCGGCCCGGCGCTGTTCATGGTCCACAGATACAACAACAATGCCGGCGCAACACCGAAGCCGACAAAGTCCGACAGGCTGTCCAATTCGGCGCCAAATTTCGAGGTTTCGTTGAGAATGCGGGCGATGCGCCCGTCCAAGGTATCCAAGATAGCGGCCACCACCAGCGACAGCACCGCCGATTCCCACTTTTGTTCGAGCCCGTAGCGCAGCGCCGTCAGCCCGGCGCACAAGGCCAGCATGGTCAGGATATTGGGGATCATCCGGTTGATGGACAGCGCCCTCAAGCGCTCGCGGCGGGGGCGGAACATCTATCGCACCTCGCCGAGGCGGGGCTCTTCCTGGGCGTGCATATCGGCGATCACGGTTTCGCCGGCGACGGTGCGCTGGCCGACGGCGACCAGCGCCGGCACCGATTGCGGCAAATAAACATCGACGCGGCTGCCGAAGCGGATCAGCCCGAAGCGTTCGCCGGCGCGCATCTCCTGGCCCGGCTTCACATCGCATTTGATGCGCCTGGCCACCAGACCGGCGATCTGCACCACGCCGATATGCTCGCCGCCTTCGGATTTGACGCGCACCGATTGCCGCTCGTTATGTTCGCTGGCTTTGTCCAGGGACGCGTTGAAGAATTTGCCCGGCCGGTACTGAACGTCCTCGATTTGGCCGGCGATCGGCATGCGGTTCACATGCACGTCGAACACATTCATGAAGACCGAAATCCGGTTGAGGGCCTGGCCTTCCATTTTCAACTCCACCGGCGCCTCGGCGGGGCCGACCGACTGGATAACGCCGTCGGCGGGGCTGATCACCAGCCCGGCGCGTACCGGCGTCACCCGGTCAGGATCGCGAAAGAAATAGGTGCACCAGAGGGTGAGCACGGCGCCGGCCCAGCCCAGTGGTTCCGAAAACCAGGCAACGGCGAGGGTGATCGCCGCAAATATGGCGATAAACGGCCATCCGGCCCGGTTGATGGGTGGCAACACCGTCTTCAGCAATTGTCGTTCCTTTTGTTGATACAAATTCATCTGCCCTTTTGTTGATACAAATTCATCTGCGAATCATTGGCGCTGGTCTTAGCACAATCGGGGCCTTTGATCACTTTTTATCGGTAATTTGGTAAATCCGGGTGGGTTGGATAAAGGGCGACGTTCGCCTAAAGTATGCATTCCAATAAACAATTATAGCTGGGAGTGATGATATTATGAGCGGCGATTTTACCAATCCGGAAACCATTGTTCTGCATGGCGGCATCTACCGGGCCGATCCGGCCACCAATGCGGTGGCGGTGCCGATCTATCAGACCACGTCTTATCAGTTCAATTCCACCGAACATGCGGCCAATCTTTTTGCCCTGGCCGAGCTCGGCAATATCTATACCCGCATCATGAACCCGACCAACGATGTGCTCGAACAACGACTTACGGCCCTCGAAGGCGGCGCCGCCAGTCTGGCGGTTGCCTCCGGTCAGTCGGCGTCGGCTTTCGCCATCCTGAACTTGGCGCGCAACGGCGACAACGTGATCTCGTCCACCGATCTTTATGGCGGTACCTGGAACCTGTTCGCCAATACGCTGTCCATGATGGGCATAGAGACCCGCTTCGTCGATCCGTCTGATCCGGAAAATTTCCGCGCCGCCATCGACGACAAGACCCGCGCCATCTATGCCGAAACCCTGCCCAACCCAAAGCTGAACGTGTTTCCCATAAAAGAAGTCGCCGACATCGGGCGCGAATACGGCATTCCGCTGATCATGGACAACACTGCGTGTCCGATCCTCTGCCGGCCGCTTGAGCATGGCGCCGCCATCGTTGTTTATTCGACCACCAAATATATCGGCGGCCACGGCACCTCCATCGGCGGGCTGATCGTCGATGGCGGCAATTTCGACTGGACCGAATTTCCTGAACGCCAGCCCATGTTGAACGAGCCCGATCCCAGCTATCACGGCGCCGTCTGGGGAACGCTGATTCCCGAAGCCCTCGGCGCGCCGATCGCCTATATCATCCGCGCGCGGGTGGTTTTGCTGCGCGATCTCGGCGCCTCGATGGCGCCGTTCAACGCCTTCGCCTTTATCCAAGGATTGGAAACCCTGCCGTTGCGTATGCGCCAGCATTGCTCCAACGCCGAAGCGGTGGCCAATTTCGTGAACGGCCACGACAAGGTTGAGACGGTGATCTTTCCCGGCTTCCAGGACGGTGAGGCGCGGCGACGCGCCGACGCCTATTTGAGCGGCGGCAATGGCGCCCTGGTGGGCATGGAGCTGAAAGGCGGCGCCGAGGC
>CAUZTZ010000123.1:0-10796 GCA_963582805.1 Alphaproteobacteria bacterium | reverse complement strand
CTGACCGAGGATTTGCGCCCCGTGGTGCGCAATCTGGCCGACTACGATGCGCGCCGGCGCAATCTTCTGGATGAGCGCAATGCCCTCAAATCCCGCGATGACGAGGTCGCGCGCCTGGCGCTGAAGCGCCTCAAAAACAAGCAGACCTTGGGCGATGTGTCGTTCGATGCCCTGCTCATTGCCGAGGGCGGCAAGCGCCTGGAAGCCATCGCCGCCCTGCTGCCGCACTTCGATATTGATCCGAAGAAAACCCGCATGCTCGGCACCGGGCTATGGGATGTCCCGGGGATCGGGCGCGAGCCGGCGCTTCTGGATGCCTGGTTCGCGGCGCCGCCGCCCGGAAAACGCGCCGAATTTACCGCCCAATACAAACAGATTTACGGCAAGGAGCCGGCGCGCATTGCCACCCTTGCCTATGACGCCACCGCCATCGCCGCCGTATTCGCCCGCGGCGACGGCAAGTTTGATTTGAGCGAAATTCTGTCGCCCCAGGGCTTTACCGGGCGCGACGGCTTGTTCCGGTTTCTCACCGAAGGCATCACCCAGCGCGGGCTGACGGTGCAGCAGGTCAAGCGCGCCCAAAACCGGGTCATCGATCAGCCGCCGTCCGGTTTCAATCCACGCACCAACTGAATTAACGCAATTCGGGGGCGCCGGAGAGCAAGTGGGTGAGCACCGCGTCCAGGCGCAAAAGCCCGGCTTCGCTGGCGCGGATGCCATCGGCGTCACAAATCAGATAATTCTCCCCGATCAGCGCTTCGAGGGCGCCTTCATTGACGCTGTCGGTCAAGGCCGCACCGGTCTGGCGCTGGAACCGGTCCGCCGACACCCCTTCGGCGAGCCGCAAGCCCATCAAAATCAGCTCATCCCGCCGCTCCGAAAGGCTTATATTCTGCCGTTTATGAAGGCCGTTGCCGGATTTTTGCACTTGCCCCAGCCACGCTGCCGGGGCGCGCCAGGCCAGGGTTGTTTCGGTGCCGAAATTATCCCCGGACGGGCGGCTGATGCGGCCATGGGCGCCGGGACCGATGCCAACATAGTCCTCGCCCCGCCAATAGACCATATTGTGGCGGCATTCGGCGCCTTTTCGCGCATGATTGGATATTTCGTAAGCCGCCAAGCCGGCCTTTTCCAGGATATCCCGAGTCATTTCGAATAGCCCGGCGCCTAGGTTCGGCTCGGCGGCGGCAATGCGCTGGCGGTGGAATTCGGTGCCCGGCTCGATAGTCAACTGATACACCGATAAATGCTCGCCCGCCAAGCTGAGCGCGGCTTTCAGCTCATCGGCCCAGGCCGCTTCGCTCTGTCCGGGCAGGCCATAAATCAAATCAAACGACATCCGCGGGAATATTTGTTTCGCTTTCGTTATGGCTGCCACGGCTTGCCCGGAATCGTGGGCGCGGCCAAGGAATTTGAGGGCCGCGTCGTTGAAGGACTGCACGCCCAGGGACAAGCGGTTAACACCCGCCTCGGCGAGCCCCTCGAAGGTCGCTATATCCGACGAAGACGGGTTGGCTTCCGCCGTTATTTCCAAGTTTTCCGCCGTTTTCCAGCGGCTCCGTACGGTTTCGATAATGGCCTGGGCGGTCTTGGGCGGCATCAGGCTGGGGGTGCCGCCGCCGAAAAACAGGCTGCTGACCGTGCGCGCAGATGTTTCTTTAGCGTAATGATCCAATTCGGCCAAATAGGCGCTTCGCCAGGCGGCCTGATCGATATGCTCCGCCACGTGGCTGTTGAAGTCACAATAGGGGCATTTGGATTGGCAAAAAGGCCAGTGGATATAGATGCCAAAGGCGGGCTCAGCTTCGGTCAACCGGCTGGATTCTCAAGGTTTTGGTGCTTGCCCTCGAATTGGGGGGCGATCTCGGCCATGAATTTGGACATCTGGTCCTTGACCATGGCGTGCGGCTTGTTGCCCACGTTGAAATACAAGATCACCTCTTCGATGCCGGCGGCTTCCACCTCTTTCAGCCGGGCAGTGATTTCCGCGGCGCCGCCGATAAGGATGGATTGGCTGGTCAGGTCCTCTTTTTTCGCTTTACCCAGATTTTCGTGCATTTTGATGAAATATTGCATGTTTTTGGGGGTTTTCTTCGGATCTGACGGGATCGCCCGCAACACGCAGTTCTGGAAATAACTGATTAGCGCGGCGCGGCCGTAATCTTCCTCTTCGGCTGTGTCGGCAATATGGATGAAATAGCTGCACATGGGGCGCCCGGCGGGATTGTTGTATTGGGCGCAGGCATCGAAATAGCGTTCCACCGCCACTTCGATGCCGCCGAAGATGGCCGCCGCCGCGAACGGCGCATAGATGATATTGAGCCCCTTGCGCGCCGCCAAATCCAGACTGACCGGGGAAAAACAGGCAATATAGATGGGCAGCGGGTTCTGCACCGGCTTTGGTGTGATCGACATGTTTTCGATGTCGTAATATTTGCCCTTGTGCGACCATTCGCCAGCCTCGCCCCAGGCTTTCAATAAAACATCGACGCCTTCTTCGAACTGCTCCAGCGAATTCATGAAATCGCCGCCGAAGGGATGGTATTCGGCCCGGTCATAGCCGCGCCCGGTGGCATAATCGACGCGCCCGCCGCTGAGCAGATCCAGCGTCGCCCATTCCTCGGCCACATGGATCGGGTGATGCAGGGGCAAAACATTGACCGCTGGCGCCAGGCGCACCCGTTCCGTCACCGGAATGATGCTGGCCAGCACCGTGCCCGGCCTGGAATTGACCCCCAACCGGTCGAAATGATGCTCGCCAATCCAGGCCGAATGCATGCCCAATTGATCCGCATGAATGCATTGCTCGCGAATATCGAGCACGAACTGATTGGCCGAGCGGGTGCCGTCCGGATAGTGATTGTCGCTCAAAGTGAAATAGCCGAATTCCATTGCCTATGCTCCTGGGTGGCGCGCCGCTAGTGTAACAACCTAACCCGGCTTTCGCTATCGCTTGGCAAAACACAAAGCCACCAGCTTTTGGAAAGCCTGGGTGCGGTGGCTGACGGCTTCCTTGGCGTCCGGGTTCATTTCGCCAAATGTTTGCGCACCGCCATCGGGCACGAACATGGGATCATAGCCGAAGCCCTTGTCGCCCCGGGGTGGCCAGGTCAGGGCGCCTTGCACCCGGCCCTCCACGCTTTCCACATGGCCGTCCGGCCAGGCCAGGGCGAGGGCGGAGACGAACGCCGCGCTCCGGTTTTGGCTGGCGCCCAATTCGATTTGCAGCTTTTCCATGGCGGCGCCGAAATCCCGATCCGGTCCCGCCCAGCGCGCCGAATAGATGCCCGGCGCGCCGCCAAGGGCATCGGCGCCCAGCCCGGAATCATCGGCCAGCGCCGGGACGCCGGTTGTCTCCGCCGCCGCCTTGGCCTTTAAGATGGCGTTATCGGTGAACGTCGTGCCGGTTTCTTCCGGCTCCGCCAGGCCGCGCTCGGCGGCGGATGTCACCGCGGCGCCAAAGGGTGCCAGCAGCGCCGTAATCTCAGCCACCTTGCCTTCATTGTGGCTGGCAATGATCAGCGCTCCGCCGGTGAATTTGCGCGCCATGGGGATTATTCGCCGGCGGCGTCGATGGCGGCTTTTTGCAACAGGACCAACTCGCCGATGCCTTTTTTGGCGAGGCCGAGCATGCTGCTGAGCTGGTCTTCGGAGAACGGTAAGTCCTCGGCGGTGGCTTGCACTTCAACAATGGCGGCGGCGTCGGTGAGCACGAAATTGGCGTCGGCCTGGGCGGTCGAATCTTCGGCGTAGTCCAAATCGAGGACTGCCATATCCTGCCAAAGCCCGGCCGAGACCGCCGCCACCTGGCCGATCAATGGCACCGTCTCCAGCATGCCCAGCTCGACCAGATGGATGAGCGCCAGATGCAGCGCCACATAGCCGCCGGTGATTGCCGCCGTCCGCGTGCCGCCGTCGGCCTGGATGACATCGCAATCGATGCGCACCTGAATTTCTCCCAAGGCCGACAAATCGGTGACGGCGCGCAAGCTGCGCCCGATCAGGCGTTGGATTTCCAAGGTGCGCCCACCCTGTTTGCCGCGCGCCGCTTCGCGGGCCGTCCGTGTATCGGTGGAGCGCGGCAGCATGCCGTATTCCGCCGTCACCCAGCCCTTGCCGGAGCCTTTGATCCAGCCGGGCACCCGTTCTTCGACGCTGGCCAGGCATAAGACATGGGTATCGCCGAAGCGGGCCAGGCAGGAGCCTTCGGCGTATTTGTTGACCCCGGTTTCGAGGCTGACTGGGCGCATTTGATCGGCGGCGCGCGCCGACGGGCGGGGAGTTTGCATCATAAAATTTGGGTCCGGTCTTGGTTTTTCATCACGTGCGGCAACCTAGAGTAAATTTTTCTGGTTGCCAATTCTTGCAATGCGGCGCTGGGCGCATAGATTAAGGGGATTATGACGCCCAAGCATCCACCAGTGATGGAATTTTCCGAGCGCAGCCGCGCCGTCTTCAAGGTGATCGTCGATTCCTATGTGGAAACCGGCGCGCCGATCGGATCGCGCACTCTGTCCCGGCGCCTCGGCAATCACCTGTCGCCGGCGACGGTGCGCAACGTGATGGCCGATCTGGAAGACGCCGGGCTTCTATATTCGCCGCACGTGTCCGCCGGGCGCCTGCCGACCGAAGCCGGGCTTCGCATGTTTGTCGATGGCTTGCTCGAGATTGGCAACCTCACCAGCCAGGAACGCATCGACATTGAAAGCCGCTTCGCCGGCACCGACAAAAACATCGAAGCCGTGCTCGAAGAAGCCGGCTCGGCATTGTCGGGTCTGTCCCACTGCGCCGGGCTGGTGTTTGCGCCGAAGACCGATTCGCCGCTGCGCCATATCGAATTTGTCAGCCTTAACCCCGGGCGCGCCCTGGTGGTCATGGTGACCGCCGAGGGTGTTGTCGAAAACCGCGTGATAGACGTGCCCGCCGACGTGCCAGCCTCGGCCTTTGTCGAGGCCACCAATTTTCTGAACACACGCCTGGTCGGCCGCACCATCGATGATGCCCGCGCCGAGATCGTCGGGAGCCTGGAAAAAGACCGCAACCAGTTGGATATTCTGTCCGCAAGGCTGGTCGAAGCCGGCCTTGCCGACCGCGCCGCCGATGCCGATAGCGGCACGCTGATCGTGCGCGGCCAGGCGCGGCTTTTGGACGATGTCAGCGCGATGACCGATCTGGATCATGTGCGCGCCCTGTTTACGGCGCTGGAAACCGGCGAGCTGATGCTCAAGGTTCTGGAAATGACCGAGATCGCCGACGGCGTGCAGATTTTTATCGGCGCCGACAACGATCTCTTTAATCTGTCGGGATGCTCGTTTATCGTCGCACCCTATCACACCAGCCAGAGCGATCTGGTTGGCGCCATCGGCGTGATCGGCCCGACGCGCATGAACTACGCGCGCATTATTCCGATGGTGGATTACACCGCGAAGCTGGTCTCTAGCCTGTTTGATTGAAGTGCTGAAACCCCAGAGGATTCGAAACCAATATGACCGACGATGAAGACCAAAACCCGGAAGCCGCGGACGAGCCGAAAGACCAAGCGGACGGCGAAAACGCACCAGACGGTGACAATAAAAACGATCCCGAAACCACGTTCGATTTCGGCGCCGATCCGGATGCCGATGATGGCGCCGCCAATGATGCCGCCGCCGCCGCGTTCGCCGATGACGCTGCCGACGGAATGCAAACCTATGAGGAGTTGCAAGACGCCAACGCTGAGTTAAAGGATCAATTGCTGCGCGCCCTGGCCGATACCGAAAACACCCGCCGCCGGGCCGAGCGTGAAAAAGCCGACACCGCCAAATACGCCACCGCCAACATGGCCCGCGCCGTCTTGGGCGTTGCCGACAATCTTTCCAGGGCGCTGGCCAGCGTCTCGGCCGAAGCCAAGGCGGCGGACGAGGATTTGAACAATCTCTGCGTCGGCATCGAATTGACCGAAACCGAAATGGTCAATGCGTTCGAGCAGTTCGGCATCAAGCCCATCGAAGCCATGGGCAAAAAGTTCGATCACAATTTTCACCAGGCCATGTTCGAGATTGAAGATTTGGATCAGCCCGCCGGCACGGTTATCCAGCAAGTACAGCGCGGCTATGTGATCCACGACCGCCTGTTGCGGCCCGCCATGGTCGGCGTCACCAAGGGCGGCCCCAAAGCCGCTGCGGCGCCGGCGGAGCCGTCGGCGGAAGCGCCGGAAGAAACGGATACCGCCTCCGACGCCGAAGAGTCTGCCGCCAGCCCGGCCTCGGCCTACGAAAAACAGTCCGACGCCGCCGACCGCGAAGCCGACAGTACCGAACCCCAGGTCGATCGGAAGCTTTAAGCCGGCTGGGTTTCGAAATTGCGCAGGTAGTTTGATCCCAGCGCCAGCACCGAATAAGCGATAATCGCGGCCAGCGTGAAGGGCGACTGGGTCAGCCGGCCGTCGATGAATTGCGCGGCGAAAATGCAGACCGGGCTTAAGCTTATGACCACCCAGACACTAATGGTCGAGGTGCGGGCGACGCCCAATTGCAGCGCATAAAGCGGCAGAACCATAAATACCAACGATGCCGCCGCCACCGGCCACAAGGCTTCAAACGCGATTGCCGATTTCTCGCCGCGAAACCCCACCACCAGCGCGGCGACCAGGACGATGCCGATAAAACGTACCGCCAACACGCCTTCGGCGCTCACACCCATACCATTCAGCCGTTTGGTGACATCGGTTGTCAAAGCTATGAGGACGCCGCTGGCCAGCGCCAGCACGATACCAAGCAAATTTTGTGACGCCGTGCGCCCCGCAAGCCCGGAAAGCTGCAACAATACGATAGCGCCGAGCGCCGCCAAACTCAGTACTATTCCACCCTGAACCACCAGCTCTGATTTCTGCACCACCGCCGGGCCCGAGATATGGATGCCGGCCAGGTTCAAGGCGATCAAGGCGATCGGGCCGATGCCGATATGCAGCATATTGACGACTGCGGGTTCCAGCAGTTTCAAGGCGAAGAAATACGATAGCCATGCCATCGCGGTGCCGAAGTTGGTGACAACAATCTCCCGCCAGGCGGCGCGCATGGCCGCAATCTGGCTACGCCCGCGGATCAGGAGAAAACCCATGAAAATAACGGTGGTCAGGGAAAAGGCGGTCAGCACCACGGCAAAAAATTCAAGCCGTTGAAAAATTTCACCGAGATAGACATCGCGCAGTGCGGAGGCGATGACGAAGACAAGAACGAGGGCAATGGCGGAATTCATGGATCGAATATGGCCGCATATAGGGGCCGGTCTCTATCCGATTCATGTGTTCAGCTTAATATTTCCGCCGTGGCGTCGTGACCGCTAAGCGCGTCTTTGGCTTTTTCCCGGCTGCGCACCCCATAACAATAGACGCAGCCGTGCGGGCAGGTATCGTAGCCGCCGATGTCGATGGACGCCGCGCAGGCGCAGCCCTTCCTGTGGGAACGCATGGCGGCGTCGATTTCGTGTCCGGCGATTTCCGACAGGCGCTCGGCATCGATGCAGCGTGCTTCGGCCAGGCGGTTGCTCAGCAAATCGGCCTGGCCGCAAAGGCTGGCGGTCATACCGTGATGGTTGGCGATGGCGGCAAGTTCGGCCAAAAGCGTTTGCTTTTGTGCGTCATCCGGGTCCTCCCACGTGAAATTGCCGGACCTTGCCGCCCGCTTCAGGTTGCCACTGGTTTTGCGGTAAATATGCGCGAACGACAGGACAACGTCGCCGGCGGCGCCCGATAACGCCTTGGCCAGGGTGCCGAAATTGGCCAAATGCCACTCAGGCGGCGTAATCGAGCTGATCAACACCGGATCGTAGCGCCAAATCAGACGCCGGGCGCCCCAAAGGCTGCTTAAGCTAAGAAAATCATCGATAGCGGCTTCGGTGGGCGGTGTTGCCGCGTCCAATTCCCTGGGATATCCGGTGATGGTGTAGTGCAAAGTAAATGGATAACCGGCCCCATTCACATGCTCCAAAGCGGCGCCGAAGGGGGCGGCGTTGCGGGTCCAGAACACAAAACCATCGACCGCGTCGGCGCCAAGCGAAACGTTGCGCACCGGCCCGCCATAGGGATTGGCGACGCTTACCGAGCCCGCCTGCAACCGGTTCAAAAACCAGTCGCCGTAGAAGGCGGGGATGTCTGTCTTGTAACTGGCCGATATGATCATTTGAACAACTATTTGAAAACTTCGCCCCAGGCGGTTGCGTCCCGCCAGCCATCGACCTATATACGCCTAGACTAAACACATTTGTGTGTTTTCAGATAAATTCAGCCCGGCGGACCGGAAAACGGTTTTTCCGGCGCTCGGCCCCGACCTTCGACGCAACCAGGAGGAGACGGGTATCATATGCGAAAGAGGAAGGAAAAAAAATATGAGTAAGGTAATTGGCATCGATCTCGGCACCACCAACTCGTGCGTATCCCTGATGGATGGATCGGACCCGAAGGTCATTGAAAACTCCGAAGGCGCGCGTACCACGCCGTCGATGGTCGCTTTCGCCGATCAGGAACGGCTGGTGGGCCAGCCGGCGAAACGCCAGGGCGTCACCAATCCGCAAAACACCCTGTCGGCCATCAAGCGCCTGATCGGGCGCCGTTTCGATGATCCGTTGACCGAAAAAGATATGGATATGGTTTCCTATAAGATCGTCTCCGGCGACAACGGCGATGCCTGGGTCGAGGCCGAGGGTCAGAAATATAGCCCCAGCCAGGTCAGCGCCTTCATCTTGCAAAAGATGAAAGAAACCGCGGAAAGCTATCTCGGCGAGGATGTGACCCAGGCGGTGATCACGGTGCCCGCCTATTTCAACGATTCCCAGCGCCAGGCCACCAAGGACGCCGGCAAAATCGCCGGGCTTGAAGTGCTGCGCATCATCAACGAGCCGACCGCGGCGGCGCTTGCCTATGGGCTCGACAAGCATGAAAGCGGCACCATCGCGGTTTATGATCTCGGCGGCGGCACCTTCGATATTTCCGTGCTCGAAATTGGCGACGGCGTGTTTGAGGTGAAATCCACCAACGGCGACACCTTCCTGGGCGGCGAGGATTTCGACAAATGCATCATCGATTATCTGGCCGATGAATTTAAAAAAGAGCAGGGCGTTGATCTGCGCGAAGACCCGCTGGCTTTGCAGCGTCTGAAGGAAGCCGCCGAAAAGGCCAAGATCGAGCTGTCATCTTCGATGCAGACCGAAGTTAACCTGCCTTTCGTTACCGCCGATCAAACCGGGCCCAAGCATCTCAACATTAAACTTACCCGCGCCAAGCTGGAAGCGTTGATCGAGACGCTGGTGGAGCGCACCATGGAGCCTTGCAAGGCGGCCTTGAAGGATGCCGGCATTTCCGCCGGCGAGGTCAAGGAAGTGATCCTCGTGGGCGGCATGACGCGCATGCCTTTGGTGCAGCAAAAGGTTCAAGAATTTTTCGGCCGCGAGCCGCACAAAGGCGTCAACCCGGACGAAGTGGTGGCCATGGGCGCCGCCATCCAGGGCGGCGTGCTGCAAGGCGACGTCAAGGACGTGCTTTTGCTGGACGTGACGCCGCTCAGCCTCGGCATCGAAACATTGGGCGGCGTCTTTACCCGCCTGATCGACCGCAACACCACCATCCCGACCCGCAAGAGCCAGGTCTTTTCCACCGCCGAGGACAACCAGAGCGCGGTCACCATCCGCGTCTTCCAGGGCGAACGCGAGATGGCCTCCGACAACAAGATCCTCGGCCAGTTCGATCTGGTCGGCATCCCGCCGAGCCCGCGCGGCCTGCCGCAGATCGAAGTGACTTTCGACATCGACGCCAACGGCATTGTCAATGTCTCGGCCAAGGACAAGGCCACCGGCAAGGAGCAGCAGATCAGAATCCAGGCGTCCGGCGGTCTCAACGATGAAGATATCGAACGCATGGTCCAGGACGCCGAGGCCCACGCCGAAGATGACAAGACCAAGAGAGAACTGGTCGAAGCCCGCAACAATGCCGACACCTTGATCCACGCCACCGAAAAAAATCTCGAGGAATATGGCGACAAGGTAACCGAGGACGAAAAAACCGAGATCGAAACCGCCCTGACGGCAGTCAAGGAGGTTTTGGAATCCGAAGACGCCGAGGACATCAAGGCCAAATCCGATGCGCTCATGCAGGCCTCCATGAAGCTCGGCGAAGCCATGTATAAGGCCAGCCAGGAAGAAGGCGCCGCCGCCGATGCCATGGGCGACGGACCGTTAGGCGGCGATGAGCCGGACCCGGACGCACCCGAAGGCGCCGATGACGACGCCACCGTCGTCGATGCCGATTTCGAAGAAGTGGATCCCGACAAGAAGCCCGAATAATACCGGGCATCGTTCAGGGTTGGCATCGAACGGGATTGGCTGATGGCGAAAGAGGATTTTTATAAGGTTCTGGGCATCGAACGGGATGCCGATGCGGGCGCTATTAAAAAGGCGTACCGGGCCAAGGCCATGAAGTATCACCCGGACCGCAATCCCGGTGATGCCGCCGCCGAAAAGAAATTCAAGGAACTGAACGAAGCCAACGACGTTCTCTCGGACGAGCAAAAACGCGCCGCCTATGACCGCTTCGGCCACGAGGCGTTCGAACAAGGCGGCGCTGCCGCCGGTGGCCAAGGTTTCGGCCAGGGCTTCGGCTCCGGTTTTGCCGATATTTTCGACGAAATGTTCGGCGGTAGCGGCGGTGGCGGCGGTAGTCGCCGCGGTGGTGCCCGGCGGGCGTCCCGGGGAGCCGATCTTCGCTACAATATGGAGATCACCCTGGCGCAAGCCTACGCCGGTGCCAAAACCAATATCCGCGTGCC
>CAUZTZ010000122.1:0-10943 GCA_963582805.1 Alphaproteobacteria bacterium | reverse complement strand
GGTTTGCTAATGAAAGGGATAACGCCTGAGTGAGTAATCTTTGCATATGGAGAGACTTTCGTTGATCTGAGAATCTCAAAATATGAATCACTTCAGGTGTTTATCCCGTTAAGTCGGGTACTGTGGGGCTGGGCTACGGATTCCGATTTAGCCTCGATAATCCGCTCTACCGCAATAAGTGGCATGTTGCCGTCACCAAGGGCAACAAGGCGTTGCTGCAATATGTCGATGCCGGCATGGCGCGCATATCGGAAGCCGAGCGGCGGGCGATCCAGCGGCGCTGGACATCGGTCGGCGTGCTGACCGCGCCCTCGGCGGAGGTATCGGCCGATGTTCCCGATATCCTGACCAAGGAAGAGCGGCAATGGCTCGCCGATCACCCGGTGATCCGGGTGCACAACGAAAAAGATTTTCCGCCGCTCAATTTCTTCAGCTCCGGGCGGGCGCAGGGTTTCTCCATCGATTATATGCGCCTGCTGGCCGCCAAAATTGGCGTCCGCGTGGAATTCATCACCGGTCCCACCTGGAACAAATTTCTCGGGCTGATGCAAAGCGGCGAATTGGACGTCATGCTGAATATCGTGCGCACGCCGGAGCGCGAGAAGTTCCTGCTCTATACGCGGCCCTATGCCTCCAACCCCAATTCGATCCTGAGCCGCAAGGGCGAGACCTATTCAAACCTTGAGAGCCTTGTGGGCAAGACCGTGGCGGTGCCCCGTGGCTTTTTCCAAGAAGAAATTCTGACCAAGAATTTTCCGCGCATCAAACTGCATCTGGTCACCAACTCTCTCGAAGCCATGAAGGCGGTGGCGTTCGGCGATGCGGACGCGGCGGTGGGCGAGCTGGCGGTTATCAATTATCTTCTCGGGCGCGAATTGCTGACCGGTCTCCAGGTGTCGGGCGAATTGAAGCTGGGCTCCGAGGATTTCAATCAATTGCGGATCGCGGTGCGCAAAGACTTGCCCGTCCTGGCGGCCATTCTGGAAAAGGGTATGGACGCAATCAGTCCCGACGAAATGAAGGAATTGCGCAACCGATGGATCACCGGGCCCAAGACGGTGATCGCGGGCTCGGAAATCCTGAGCGAGGAAGAACGCAGCTGGCTAAATGAGCACCCCACAATCCGCTTTATGCCGGACCCGAGCTTTCCGCCGTTCGAATTTTTCGATGAGCAGGGCAAATTTAGAGGCATTGCCGCCGATTATATCGATCTGGTGCAAAAGAAACTTAATGTACGCTTTGAAATCATCCGGCCGCTAAGCTGGGGCGAATCGGTCCGCAAAACCAAAAAACGCCAAAACGATATTTGGGGCTTGGTCTCGCGGACGCCGGACCGTGAAAAATACATGAATTTTTACCCGCCGCTGGTGGAATCCCCGGCCCTGATCGTGGTCCGCAACAATGTCTCCCGAAATCTGACCATGAAGGATTTGGCGGGCATGAAGGTGGCTGTGACTGCGCAATATGCGGTCAATGAGTATCTCAGCGAAAATTATCCCGGGCTTAACATCGATCCGGTTCCTGATACCTTGACCGGCCTTCGCAAAGTTTCGTTCGGCATTGTCGATGCCATGGTGGTGAGCGATGCGGTTGCCAGCCACTTTATCGAAAAGGCGGCGATCACCAATTTGCGGGTGGCCGGCGAAAGCGGATATACCTACAAACTCTCCATCGCGTCGCGCAACGACTGGCCCATATTCCGCAGTATCCTGAACAAGGCCCTGGTTCGGATTACGCCCGACGAGCGGCGCCAGATAAACCGCAAATGGATCGCCCTGGCGCGCGCTGGGTTCGTTCCCGATACCAAATTCTGGGTCATCGCCTTCACAGCGTTGGGCCTCGCCATGATCGCGGCGGTATTGACCTGGAACCGCTCGCTCGCCGGTCAGATAAGGCGGCGGACGGCGGAGCTGGAAACCGCCAAGGAATTTGCCGAGGAAGCCAGCCGCGCCAAAAGCGAATTCCTGGCCATGGTCAGCCACGAGGTGCGAACGCCCATGAACGGCGTTCTCGGCATGGCGCGGCTTTTGCTCGGCGGCAACGTCGCCGGCGAGGATCTGTCGCGGGTCAAGGATATCGTCCATTCCGGGGAATCGCTGCTCGAAATTCTGAACGATCTTTTGGACATCTCCAAGCTCGAGGCCGGCAAGCTGGAGATTGAGGATATTCCGTTTTCGCCGCTGCGCATTGTCGAAGACGTGGTGTCGGTCATGGCGCCGAGGGCCAAGGAGCAAAATCTGGCGATCGCCAGCTTCGTCGATACCAGCCTGCCGCTGGTGCTCGTCGGCGATCCCAATCGGGTGCGCCAGATATTGCTGAACCTGGCTTCCAACGCGATCAAATTTACTCAATCGGGCGCCGTTACCATCGCCATCTCCAACCGGGGTGAGCGCTACGGCAAGACCTTTCTCAATATGTCGGTTTCCGACACCGGCGAGGGCATATCCGAAGACGCAAGGCAAAAACTGTTTTCGCCCTATGTACAAGGCTCGGTCGAGGTTGCCCGCAAATATGGCGGTACCGGCCTTGGGCTTTCCATTTGCCGTTTCCTGGCGGATCGGCTGGGCGGCGAAATAGCCCTCGACAGTACCGTCGGCGTGGGCTCCACCTTTCACTTTAATATCACCTTGTCGGCCGGCGATGTATCGGGTGCCGCCGGTTCCAGCCCGATGCGGGCGCGCCCGAAAAACCGGCCGCGCATCATGCTGGTGGAGCCGGTCGAGCCGGTGCGCGTATTGATGGCCCGGCAAATGCGGGCTTGGGGGCTGGACGTGCAGACCGCCGCCTCGAGCGCCGCCGCCAGCCAAGCCATCGCGTCGGCGCCCGATGAATATCGCAGCTTTGACATCATTACGCTCTCCTCGCGTATCGCCGGCGATCAGCGCCGGCCGGTATTGGCAGCCCTTGCCGGCGACAGGAAATGGGCCGATGTGGGAATCTTAAGCATCGGCAGCACCGGGTTGCGGCTGGCGGCGCCGGAATTGTCGGGGCTGAACATTCATGAGCCGTTCAAGGAGAACGTCTTGGCGGCGGCCATCGATTGGCTATCGACGCCGCCGGCGAAGCGCGAAGGCGAATTTGTCAGCGACCAGGATCTGGATTTGTATCCGCCCGGAACCTTCGACAAAACCGAAAACACCAGACCGCTGAACGTCCTTTTGGTGGAAGACAACGAGATCAATCGCAACGTCGCCCTCGGCATGCTCAGCCAGCGTGGCCATACGGTCACAACCGCAATCCATGGCGAGGCGGCCTTGGAGGTGCTGGCCTCCGGCGCCCAGTTCGATGCCATCCTGATGGACCGCCATATGCCGGTGATGGACGGCATCACCGCGACCAAACTGATCCGCCAGATGGATCAGCCGCTGGCCTCGATCCCGATAATCGGCGTAACCGCGGCGGCCACCAAGACCGAGCTGGATGGCTGCATCGAGGCCGGCATGAACACCTGCGTGACCAAACCGATAAATCCCAATGATCTGGAGGCGGTGCTGTTCGCCATGACTTCGGGCGGCGCGCCGGAAACCCCAATGGCCGAAGCACCCACACCCGAAGCGCCTGAAGATCCGGACGCCGCGCCGATCCTCGATGCCGCCAGATTGGACAGCCTGCGCTCCGATTTGGGCGACGCGGTGGCCGCCAATATCGTGGTCGATTTCAATCAGGTGGGCCCGGAGCTATTCGATGCCCTCTGCCGCGCCGCCGAGGGTGGCGACGCCGAGGAATTTCAACGCTCCGCCCATACCCTGAAATCGACCGCCAACGTGGTCGGCTTCGCGCGCCTGGCCGGGTCTTGCCGGGAGCTGGAGCTTGCCTGCATCAACGGCGCATTCGAGGACGCCCGGTTGCGCACCGAAATGGTGAACGCGCGCCTCACCGAAGCCATCGACGCCCTTGCCGCCGAAAGCTGGATCAAGCAGCAAAATCTTTAAAATTCAGGCCGGAGCGCTCTCGCCCCTGACGGTGGTGCGCAGCATCAGCCGGCGCTCGGTCTCGGAAAAATCGGTGCGCCCGTGCATGGAACAGCGGTTGTCCCACAATATCAGATCGCCCACCTGCCAGACATGCTCATAGACGAATTCCGGCTTTTCCGAATGGTCGTAGACCGCATCCAGGAGCGGTTTCGCCTCCGCGTCGGCCATATCGACGACGCTCTCCGTCATCAGCCGGTTGATATAGATCGCTTTTTTGCCGGTCTCTTCGTGGGTGCGGAAGACCGGATGGGTGGATTCCGAAAACGCCGGCGTGCCGATATCATCACCAATATGGGTCGAGCCGTAATGATAATGATGGAACGCCATGCGCCCTTCCAAGGGCTCGCGGACATCGGCGTCCAGGGTCTCGTAGGCCGTATAGCCATTGGCGAAAAGCGTATTGCCGCCCTCGCTGGGCACTTCGATGGCATATAAAATCGTGCCCTTGTGCGGGATATCGGCGTGCAGCATGTCGTGGTGGAACATCATGTCGCCGTCCGGGAGCGCGCCGATCGGCTCGCCGTCTTCGCGGATATTGGAGATCAGCATGATATTTTCGAGGATCTCGGAATAGCCTTTGGGATAAAATTCCGCCGGCCGGCCGAGGGGGCCGACCTCGCCGAACGCGGTGGTAACGCGAAGCTGATCTTCTTGGCTCAGCTTTTGGCCGCGAAACACCAGCACCAAATGTTCGAGCCATAACCGGTTAAGCTCGGCCGCCGCCTCAGTGGTCAAATCTTCGGCCAGGTTCAGGTTCAAAACCTCGGCGCCGATATGGGTGGAAAGTTTTTTAACGTCCAGCGGCACGAGTGATCACTCCGGGTAGTTTGGATACAGCCACAGATTAGTTGTTGGCGCCCATGATGCAAGCGCGGTGGCATCGGCGCCACCGCTCTAGTATGATTTTGGCATCGCAATCACCAGCGGGGAAGCGGCATCATGGCGGGCAGCAAGGCGGAACAGACCAGAGCCAATTGGCTGAGCGTCCTCGATAAGCACAAACATGATGCGGATGCGCCGGGCTCCGAAGAATACTGGTCGCCGCACCTGGATTGCGCCAGCCGCGATGAACTCACCAATATCCAGAACGAAAAGCTGGCCGCCCTGACGCCATTTCTGTACGAGAATTCCGGCTTTTATCAGCGCCGCTTCGATCGCCTCGGCCTGGCCCCCACCGACATCCAAAGCATCGATGATCTGCCCAAATGGCCGGTGGTCGACAAATCCGAGATGATGGCCGATGTGCAGGAGAACCCGCCCTTCGGCACCTACACCACCCACGATGACGAATTGTGGGCCAAGCGCGGCTGGATGATGTTTTCGTCATCGGGCTCCACGGGCGTGCCGCGCCCCTTCCGTTATTCGCATATCGACCGGGAATATTGGTCCTGGGCCAACGCCCGGGCCATTCATTCCTTCGGCATCCGCGCAGATGATTCCATGTTCATTTGCGCCGGATACGGCCCCCACGTGTTCGCCTGGGGCGTCCAATACGCCATTGCCAAGATGGGCGTCGCCTGCATCCCCGGCGGCGGCATGACGTCCGATATGCGCGCCATGATCGTCGAGCGATTCCGCCCCACAGTCATCACCTCGACGCCTTCTTACGCCCTTCATCTCGGCCGCGTCATGGAGGAAAAAGGCCTGGACCCGGCGAAAAGCTCGGTCAAAACCCTGTTGGTCGGCGGCGAGCCGGCCGCCGGCATCGGCAATACGCGCCAGCGGCTGGAGGATTTGTGGGGCGCCCGGCTGGTGGAGTTTTACGGCTGCACCGAGGTCGCGCCCCATTGCGGCGGCTATTCCTGCCCGGCGTCGGACGCGGGTCCCGGCCCGGTCACCTCCCACCTGATGGAGGATTTCCAAATCTGGGAGCTGGTCGATGACGAGACCAAGGAGCCAGTCCCCGAAGGCACCAGAGGCCTCACCGTCTGCACCAGCCTCAATTCCGAAAGCTCGGCCCAGCTGCGCTTCCTGGTGGGCGATTACACCACCTACACGTATGAGCCCTGCGATTGCGGGCGCACCCACGTGCGCGCCGTCGGCGCCTTTGCCGGGCGCGCCGATGATCTCATAAACCTGCGCGGCATAAAAATGTATCCGGTGCAGTTGGAGCAAGCCGTGCGCGCCGTCGCCGGCGTTGGCGATGAATACGAGATTGTACTGAGCACCAACAAGAGCGGCCTCGACATCATGACGGCGCGGATCGAACACCCCGAGCAAAGCGCCGGCGAAGCGGTGATGAACGAGATACGCTCCCGCTGCGAGATACGCGCCGACGTCGAAGTGCTGGCCCTCGGCACCTTGCCGAAGACCGAGTTCAAGGCAAAACGCATCCGCGACGAGCGCACGGCATAGCCCGGCTGGGGATGGCCGGGTCGGCCAGCCGGGCGTCGTACTTGGCACCGCACTGTGTTCGGAGCACCAACAGCCTAAGTGAAGAAAGTTTTCACCACAGAGACAGTGAGAAGCAAAAAGGGGATTTACCACAGAGCGCACAGAGGCCACAGAGGCATCTCCCTTATATAGTGCATTCCATCATAGAATTCGTGCGACATCGCCCCACCCCCCTTACGGTTATGACTGTTTATGACGGTTTATGACGCTTTTTTACGGTAAATCGACCCAGCCCGGCGAAGCCGAAGAATCGCGGAGGCGAAGACGGGCGTCGTACTTGGCACCGCACTGTGATCGGAGCACCACCGTACCATACCACTCCTGGTATGCCGTCCCGGAATGGAGCACATCGCTGCTACATATTTTCAGAATTTCGACTATACCGCTTCACGAGCTTTCCTTACGGTTCCTAACGGAATGTACCGCTTTTATCTTAATCCCCAATCGGGTCGCTTAGTTGGAGCGCGCAAGCGTGACGCTCACGAACACGGGCGTCGCCCGGCGTGGGATCAATACTGCATATTCACAATTTCCAAGAGCACGAGCGCTAATAGGCGCTAACTGTTAAATAGTCTGCTGGGCGGCTGGCGCAAGGGGTAAAAGCGCAAAAGTTTGGTGCTTGCCAACCAAACCCGGCGCCTGCGACACGTGACCCCTTCCCCCCTCCGAGGGGGAAGGCCGGGATGGGGGGGTTAATATTATGCACTTCAAGCCTTCGGCTCCCCCCCACCCTAACCCTCCCCCTCGCTGGGGGGAGGGGATTTAATTTGGGGAAGGGATGCTTTGGCGGAAGGAGATTTATTGAGGGGGACGGCTATTTCGGGGCAGTTTACTTAATTATTGTTATATTATTGCAATAATTTAGTAAACTGTCCCAAAACTCTCTGATGATTTGGTGGTCATATCCGCTGGAATTCTGCCCTGTTTCCTCTGTGCGCTCTGTGATCTCTTACCACCCCTCCCTGATGCCCCGGTCAAGCCGTGGCATGACGGGGATCGGGGTATTCTCTCCTCTGTGACCTCTGTGAACTCTGTGGTAAATCTTCTTATTCACCGTCACTGTCTCCCGTCTCAATGACCCCGCCGCCAAGGAGCCCCGCCCGTGCCAGCCGCCAAAATCAATCCCCCCTTCCGCGCCGACCACGTCGGTAGCCTCCTCCGCCCCGCCGCCTTACGCGAAGCCTTCCGTAACCACAACACCGGCAAAATAACCGCCAAAGAGTTCACCGCCATTCAGGACGCTGCGATCCGGGACGCCATTGCCTTACAGGAAAACGCTGGCCTCAAATCAATCACCGATGGCGAGTTCCGGCGCGCGTCCTACTGGTCCCACTTCGTCGAAGGCATCGATGGGCTGGAGGTGGCCGAGGCGCGGTTTGATTTCACCGATGCGTCCGGCGACGCAATGCATTTCTTCGCGCCCCACGTGACCGCACCGATCAAACGCGCCGGGCCGCTGTCGGCCGCCGAATTTGATTTTTTGAAATCGGCCACTTCCGCCACGCCCAAGGTTACCCTGCCGTCGCCGCCGACATTGCATTTCTGGGACGCTACAGCTGCGGTCGCCGAGGCCGGCTACGATGGGCCGGAGGAATTCTTTGCCGATCTGGCATCCGTCTTCCAAGCCGAGATCGCCGATCTGGCATCCCGGGGCGCCCGCTATATTCAGCTCGACGAAGTGCCCCTGGTGATGCTCTGCGATGAGGCTCTGCGGAACCGCATTCGGAGCGCGGGCGAGGACCCGGACCAATATGTGGATCACTATATCGGGCTGTTCAATGAATGCCTGGCGGGGCGGCCCGATGACATGACCGTGGCCCTGCATATCTGCCGGGGCAACTTTAAGGGCCATTGGCTGACCGAGGGCAGCTATGGCTATGTGGCGGAGCGGGTGTTCCAGGAAATAAACGTGGACGCCTTCTTTTTGGAATATGACAGCCCCCGCGCCGGCGATTTCTCGCCCCTGGCGCAAATGCCCCATGACAAGACGGCGGTCTTGGGGCTGGTCTCATCGAAGGTTCCCGAACTGGAAGAGCCGGACGATCTCAAGCGGCGCATCGACGAAGCGGCGCAGTTTCTGCCGTTGGAAAATCTCGGCCTCAGCCCCCAATGCGGGTTCGCCAGCGCGGTCTCGGGCAATCCCGTGTCGGAAGACGACGAGAAGGCCAAGCTGGCGCTGGTGGTGGAGGTGGCGGAAGCCACGTGGGGGTAGATCCAAATTTTAGCCCCCTTCTTCCTCCCCCCTGGAGGGCGAGGATCGAGGTGGGGGGGAGCGATACATTTGGGCTTCGATACGGGGGCTCCCCCCCACCCTATCCCTCCCCCTCGCTGGGGGGAGGGGACTTAAAGAATTGGGCGCGTGCTCATCCGCGCAAGGCTCTGTCGAAGCCCGCTAGAGCCCGCGATTGATGCAACCCGTCCCGGCTGTTACCGTCCGCAGGCAACAAAACCAAAGGGAAACTCGGGGCGTGAATACTGCATCCAATCCATGCGACGTGCTGGTCGCCGGCGGCGGCAATGCGGCGCTGTGCGCGGCGTTAAGCGCGGCGGAAGCCGGCGCGCAGGTGCAGATTCTGGAAGCTGCGCCCAGGCATTTCCGGGGCGGCAATTCCCGCCATGTGCGCAACATCCGCTATATGCACAAAGGGCCCACGGACATCATGACCGGGCCGTATGAAGAAGAGCCGTTCTTTGAGGATTTGCTGCGCGTCACCGGTGGCAAGACCGACGAGAAATTGGCGCGGCTTTGTATCCAACAATCCGAAGACGCGGTGGATTGGATGCGGGCTCGGGACGTGCGTTTTCAGCCGGCCCTCGGCGGCACCTTGCAGCTATCGGAAACCAACGCCTTTTTTCTTGGCGGCGGCAAGGCACTGGTCAATGCGCTCTACGCAAGGGCCGAAATGCTTGGCGTCCAGGTGGCTTACGAGACCGAAGTGCACGGGCTGAGCATGGACGGCGGCGGTTTCAGCCATGTCACCGCCAGCACCCCGGATGGCGAAATCGAGGTTCCAGCCAAGGCGTTTGTCGCCGCCGCCGGTGGCTTCGAGGCCAACATCGACTGGCTGACCGAGGCTTGGGGCCCGGCGGCGAAAAATTTTCTGGTGCGCGGCTCGCCCTATAACACCGGGCTTACCTTGCGCGCCATGATGGATGCCGGCGCCGCCACCATTGGCGATGCGGATCAGTGCCACGCGGTGGCCATCGATGCCCGTGTGCCCAAGTTCGACGCCGGTATCGTGTCGCGGTCAGACTCGGTGCCGTTCGGCATCATGGTCAACAAGCACGGACAACGCTTTTATGACGAGGGCGAGGATTTCTGGCCCAAGCGATACGCCATCTGGGGCCGCCTGATCGCCCACCAGCCGGACCAGATCGCTTATTCCATCATCGATGCCAAAGCGGTGCCGTTGTTCATGCCGTCGGTCTATGCGCCCCTGCAAGCCGATACCCTGGCCGGGCTGGCGAACGAGATCGGCGTTGATGCGGCCAGCTTCGAAGCCACCCTCGGCGCCTACAACGCAGCCGTGCAGCCGGGCCAATTGGACAGCGCCGTCCTCGATGGCTGCCGCACCCAAGGGCTTGAGATCGAGAAATCCAATTGGGCGCGCCCAATCGATACCCCGCCTTTCTACGCCTACCCGCTGGCGCCCGGCATCACCTTTACCTATCTGGGCGTCCGCATCGATGAAACCGCGGCCGTGCACCTAAAGGACGATAGCGTCGCTGCCGGACTATTCGCCGCCGGGGAATTGATGAGCGGCAATATCTTGAGCCAAGGCTATCTGGCCGGGTTCGGGATGACCATCGGCACCGTTTTTGGGCGCATCGCCGGCAGGGAGGCGGCGCGCCATGCCATCGGCTGAGGGGATCAATGGGGCGGTGCTGGAAGAAGCCCGCCGGCAGATGGAGGTGTGCAACGCCTGCCGCTATTGCGAGGGCTATTGCAGCGTCTTCCCGGCCATGGAATTGCGCAGGGAATTTTCCGACGGTGATCTCACCTATTTGGCCAATCTCTGCCACAATTGCCGGGGCTGCTATTACGCCTGCCAGTTCGCGCCGCCCCACGAATTTGCCATCAACGTGCCGCAAGTCTTCGCCGAGCTGCGCAGCGAAACCTACGCCGCCTATGCCTGGCCGGGGCCGCTGGCCGGTCTGTTCCGGCGCGCAGGCACCTTGGCGTTGCTGGCCTTGGCGGGCGCCTTGGCGCTGGTATTGGTATTGGCTGTGTTGTTGCAGGACGCCGGCGTTCTCTATGGCACCCACACCGGCGCCGGCGCGTTCTATGCGGTGATCCCGAAAGACCTGATGGTGGGGCTGGCCTCGGCGGCGGGGATCTATGTGGCCTTGGCATTGCTGATCGGGTTTGTGCGGTTTTTGCGGGGGTCCGGGCCGGAGATTGGCGCCGGTGCCGTGGCCGGGGCGGTGCACGACGTGCTAACCATGAAGAACCTCGCGGGGGGCGGGCCCGGCTGTAATTTCCCCGGCGAGACGTTTTCCGGGATGCGCCGCTGGCTGCATCATCTGGTCATGTACGGATTTTTCTCCGCCTTCGCGGCAACCTGCGTCGCCACC
>CAUZTZ010000121.1:0-11023 GCA_963582805.1 Alphaproteobacteria bacterium | reverse complement strand
CGATAAAGGAACACAAGCCGCCAGTATCGGCGCCGGCTTCGGCTATGCGGGCGCGCATGGCGGTAATTTCGGCGCCGGCATCAAAATCCTGCGCTTGCACCCGGATCAATGTGCGCCTCCCGTTACCGGCGGGAAGAACGCCACCTCGTCGCCGTTTGCAAGCGGGTGTGACAGGTCCACATGGACCTGATTGACAGCCGTCCGCACCACCGTCATTTCGGTGAAGGCGCCTTCAAACCCGCCGCCGCGTGTTTTCATCCATTCGATCAGCCCGGCCACGTCACCGACGCCGGCGGGCAGCTCCACGTCTTCTTCGGCAATGCCGACGCGTTCGCGCATCCAGGCAAAATACAACACCTTCATCAGCTCATCACCTCGTTAAACGACAGGAAATCCACCAGCTCGCCCTGGCGCACGGATGTCAAATCCTCGTCCAGTTCGACCAGACCGTCGGCGGCGACCAGCGACGATATGATGCCCGAGCCGTCTTCGGAATATTTGTTGGCGGTAAGCACGCCGCTATTCGTCCGGGCCAGCGACGCCCGCAACCATTCCCGGCGGCCCGGCTTTTTTTCGAAATCAAAGCCGGCGGCAACCTTGAACAAAGCAGGCTCACCAGCGCCGGCGCCGGCCAGCAGCAAGACAATGGGGCGCGCGATTTTCAAAAACGTGACCATCACCGCCACCGGATTGCCGGGCAAGCCCACGAACGGCGTCTTGGCGCCGCCCGCCTCCACATAGCCAAGCGCCACCGGGCGCCCCGGCTTGATCGCCAGGTTCCAGAAATTGACCGCGCCCAGGGCTTCGACCGAGGCGCGCACATGATCTTCTTCGCCCTTGGAGACGCCGCCCGATGTCATTAACAAATCATGCCCGCCAGCGGCCGCTTTGAGCGCGCCTTCTATGGTGGCGCGATCATCGGGAAAAATGCCGAGGTCATGCACCTGGCAGCCGAGGCGCTCGAGCATGGCCATAATGGCGAAGCGGTTGGCATCGTAGATACAGCCCGCATCCAGGGGCGCGCCCGGCTCGCGCACCTCGTCGCCGGTGGAAAATACCGCCGCCTTGAGACGCCGGTAGACCGGAATTTCACCGAACCCAAGGGACGCCGCCATGGCGATATCGGGCGGGCGAAGGCGCGCACCGGCTTGCAAGACCACGGTGCCGGCCTTGACGTCCTCGCCGGCGCTGCGAAGGTTGGCGCCGCGCTTGATGCCGGCCGGCAGGGTCACGGTATTTTGGTCCACCCGGCAATCTTCGACCATGAAAATGGTGTCCGGGCCGGCGCCGCCATCGCCGTTGGGCACCGGTGCGCCGGTGAATATCTGCATCGCCTCGCGGCGCTTCTGGGTACCGTCCAACGGATGCCCGGCGGCGATGCGCCCGGCGATGGGGAGCGTGGTTTCGCCCACCGCCGCCAGATCATCGAAATACACAACATAGCCGTCGACGGCGGAGTTATCGCTGGGCGGGGTGTCGAAGCGGGCGCTGATATTGGCGCTTAAGATGCGGCCATGAGCGGCGCCGGTGGCAATCATTTCGGTGCCGGCGGCGGGGCCGATGCCGCTCGCAAACCGGCGCACCGCTTCGCCGACGGTGAGCCGTTTATCGTCGCTTCGAAAGCAATCGTCCAGATCGTTCATGGCTCACGCCGCCTTTAGCTGGCACTGATCGAGGATGAAATCGGCGATCCCGGCAACGTCGTCCACATCCATCACCGGCACCGGCATTCCGTCCAGCTTTACGTTGCATGCGATGGCGCGGATGGTGGGATCGTCCGGTTGCAGCAGGGGTTTGCCCACGGATGGGCGGTGCACTTCCAGCTTGGCGTGGTCTTCCCATTTGAAACCCTCGACCAGATACAGATCCACCGGCGCCATGTGGGAGATCAATTCGGGCAAGCTCGGTTCCGGCGCGCCGCGCAACTCGTGCATCAGCGCCCAGCGGGTTTTGGAGCCGATGACCACCTCGGTCGCGCCCGACATCCGGTGGACAAAGGAATCCTTGCCCGGCTTGTCGATATCAAATTCGTGGTGGGCGTGCTTGACGGTGGAAACGCTGAGGCCGCGCGTTGTCAATTCCGGCAACAGATTGACGATCAGCGTGGTCTTGCCGCTGCCGCTCCAACCGGCGATGCCGAATATGTTCATTCCGGCTCCCCGCCGGCCCCGCCCGGCGCGTCTTCGGGGCGGTCCGGATTATCGAGCTTGCCCACATGGGCGATGCCGATGCGCAAATAATCATAGCCGGTGGTCAGGGTCAAAATGGCGGCGATCCAAAGCCCGATGACGCCGACATCGGTGGTCGTCAAGGGGCCGAATTGGGGCCCGGCGGGGCCGACCAGCAGAAACCCGAGCACCAGCAGTTGCAAGGTTGTCTTCCACTGGGCCAGCCGGCTGACCGGCACGCTGACCTGGGTCTCGGCAAGAAATTCGCGCAGGCCCGACACCAGAATTTCCCGGCACAGGATAACCACCGCGGGCAGCACGGCGATGCCGGGAACCCGCCCGAAGGCCACCAGCATCAACAACAGCGCCGACACCAGCAGCTTGTCGGCAATCGGGTCGAGGAATTTTCCAAAAAAGGATTGCTGATGCCAGGCGCGGGCGAAATAGCCGTCGAAAAAATCGGTGACGCCGGCGAACGACAATATGCCCAGACCCAGCCAGTTGCCCAACGGCCCTTGGATGTAGAAGGTCGCGATCAGCAGCGGGATCGCGCCGATGCGCGACAGGGTCAGGATATTGGGCAGGTTGGTCAGCATTTTCCGATTTTTTCTCTTAGGCGTCCTGTTCTTGTACCTGTTCTTAAACTTGGCGGCCTCATTCGTCGGGATGAAACCAGCCATAAATGCGCCCGGCAAGCGCCTTGGAGATGCCGTCGACCGCTTCCAGATCGGTAAGCCCGGCTTGCGCTACCGTGCGCGCCGATCCGAAATGATGCAGCAAGGCCTTCTTGCGCGCGCCGCCGACCCCTTGAATCTCGTCCAGCGGCGAGCGTTCGATCTGTTTGGCCCGCCGCGCCCGATGCGTGCCGATGGCAAAGCGGTGCGCCTCGTCGCGGAGCCTCTGCAAAAAGTACAGGACCGGATCGCGGCTGTCCAAGCGAAACGCACTTCGCCCCGGCAGGTGAAACTGCTCACGCCCGGCGTCCCGGTCGGGGCCCTTGGAGATGGCGGCGAACGGCACGTCGGATATGCCCAGCTCGGAGAATATTTCGGCGGCCACCGAAAGATGGCCGGCGCCGCCGTCGATCAGCACCAAACCGGGCCAGCCCGAGCCGAGCCGTTCCGGGTCTTCGTCCAACGCGCGGCCAAAGCGCCGGGTCAAAACCTCGCGCATCATGGCGTAATCGTCGCCCGGCTCCATGTTTGCGTTTTTGATATTGTATTTGCGGTAAGCGTTTTTGGTCATGCCGTCGGGCCCGGCGACGATCATCGCGCCGACCGCGTTGGTGCCCGATATATGGCTGTTGTCGTATACTTCAATGCGCTCCGGCGGGCCCTCGAGCTCGAACCGCTCGGCCAGTTTTTCCAACAGCATGCGCTGCGAGGCGCTTTCTACCAGACGCCGGCCAAGGGCTTGTTCGGCGTTGACCAGGGCCATGCCGATCATCGCCCGCTTGTGCCCCCTTGTGGGCACTTCGATTTTGACGCCGCGCCCGGCGCGCTCGGACAAGGCCGCCGCCATGACCACCGGCTCGGTCAATTTGTGGCTCAGGATAACCAGGCGGGGCGGCGTTTTGTTGGCGTAAAACTGGCCCAGAAACGCCTCGATGATCTGTTCCGGCTCGGCGTCGGCGGCGTGCGCCGGGTAATAGGCCCGGTTGCCGTAGTTGGAGAAGCCGCGAATAAAAAACACCTGGATGCAGGCCTGACCGCCGGCGCTGTGCAGGGCCACCAGATCGGCCTCGTTCACGTTGGCCGAATTGATGTCCTGGCGCGCCTGGATGGTGGTCATGGCGCGGATGCGGTCACGCAAGATGGCGGCTTTTTCAAACTCCAGATTGTCGCTGGCCGATTGCATCTGGGCGGCCAAACGTTCCTGAATGGCTTTCGATTTGCCGGTCAGGAACTGGCGCGCCTGATCGACCAGCTCGCCATATTCGCCGGCCCCGGCGCCGCCGACGCAAGGCGCCGCGCAACGCTTGATCTGGTGCAACAGGCAGGGCCGGGTGCGCGCCTCGAACACCGCGTTGGAGCAGGTGCGAAGAAGAAACGCCCGCTGCAATACCGCCAGCGATTGATTGACCGCCCCGGCCGATGCGAAGGGTCCGAAATACTGGCCGTCCCGGTTGCGCGCGCCCCGGTATTTCAGCACTTGCGGAAAATCGTGATCGCCGGTGACCAGGATATAGGGAAACGACTTGTCGTCGCGCAGCAGGATATTGTAGTGGGGCGCCAAACGCTTGATCAGGTTGGCTTCCAAAAGCAACGCCTCGGCCTCGGTATGGGTGGTGACGAACTCCATGGCCCGGGTGCGGTTGATCATGCGGGCGATGCGCAAGCCCTGGCGATTGAGGTTGGTATAGCTGGCGACCCGCTTTTTCAGGTTTTTCGCCTTGCCCACATAGAGCACCTGATCGTCGGCGCTGATCATGCGGTAAACGCCGGGCGTGCCGGGCAAAGTCTTGAGCGCGGCGCGAATGGCCGCGACGCCGGCATTCTCGCCCTTATCGCCGGATGCGGCCGGCTTCGCGGGTTGCTTTGCTGATAGTGCCTGGGACATTTGGTTTACGCCGTTTTGCCGCAACGTAGGCCTACAATGACAAGAAAATACCGGATCACCAAGCTTGTGTATAAATATGTTGAAAACCGGAGCTTGAGTCTTCTATCCCCTGGAAAACAATAAATTTTCTGAATTTGCACAAAATAATGGCAACTATTACAAGCCATTGAAAACAAATGATTTTAACCATTTGGTGCGTAACGGGATTGTTACAGACTGAAACATGGCAATTACATTAGCATATTGGGGTATTGGTTATCGCCTGTGTACAAGTTGCACGACCGGGCGCCGGTGAAAACCTAAAAATTGCAAGGGGTTGGCGCACAAACCGGCTGCAAAACATGCAATTTAATGGTTGCGAATTCGCTCAATTTCGACGCCGGCGCTGGCCGCGTCTTCGAACACATCCAGCTTTTCGACGCGCACCCGCGCGGTTCGCACCCGCGCATCGCTTAAGGAAAGTTCGGCGATATTTTCGGCCAGGGTTTCCACCAGATTGACGTGATCAGATGCCACCAGATTGCGAATTCCGGTGGCCATGTCTTCATAGCAGACCACGTCCTGCAAGCGATCAGATTGGGCGGCGGCGCCTTCCAAAACCGCCAGATCCAAATTAATGCGCACCCGTTGCGGCTTGTCCTGCTCATGCTTATGGACGCCGATCAGGCAATCCAGCACCAGATCGCGGATAAAGACATGGCGCACCGATTGCGCGGCATCGGCCAGATCGAAGGCGTGGATCACGTTGGATTCGTTGGCGCTCATAGCTCAGTGGTTCCAATCTTAGTCATATAAGGCGCCGGCTGTGCTCAAAAACCGGCTGGCGCCTGGCCCGGCGCCGACCAGCCCAGATGCTGGCCGCTATCGAGGGTTATCATTTGCCCTGTCATGGATGGGCTGGCAAGGATAAAGCGAACCGCGCCGGAAATTTCCCTGGGGTCCACCGCCCTTGCCAGCGGTGTTGCCAGATATTGGCGTTCGAACTGCTCCTCGGTCTGGCGTTCGGCGCGCAAGGTGGGGCCGGGACTGATGGCGTTGACCCGTACCGATGGCGCCAGGGCCAGGGCCTGGGTCCGGGTCAAAGTCCAAAGGGCCGACTTGGAAAGCGTGTAGGATGTGAAGAACGGCGTCAGGTTGGCGACCCTTTGATCGATCAGATTGATGATATTGGCGGTTCCGTCGCTGCCCAACCCTTGCGCCAATTCCTGCCCAAGCACGAACGGCGCCCGCAAATTGACCGCCATGTGCCGATCCCAAATATCGCGCCCGGCGGTATCGGGGCCGTCCTCCTCAAACAACGACGCATTGTTTACCAGACAGGTTACCGGCCCGAGGGTTTCGGCGGCAGCCCCGATGACGGCCCGGGTCTGGTCCTCGTTGCAAAGATCGGCTTGAAACGCGGCGGCCCGCCCGCCGGCGCCGGTAATCGCCGCAACCAGCGCTTCGGCGTCATCGCCGGAGCGATGATAATGGGCGGCAATGGCCCAGCCGTCGGCGGCCAAATCCATGGCGATAGCGTGGCCGATGCGCTTGGCCGCGCCGGTAACAAGGGCCGCTCCTTTGTCACTATCTGGCATGGCGGGAAAATGCGGCATGGCGCATAGGGACGCAAGAAAAAGCTGAGACTGTATTGCTGCTTTTAGAAGCTGATACGGTCGATGCCGGTGGCGACGGCGACGATATAGGCGGCGTAAACAGCCAGAAAAATGCCCGCCTCGGAGCGCCCCAGCTGGCGCCGCCCGCCGATCATATAGACCATCAGCAACAGCGTCACCAAAGCCATAACCCACATGTCGAAATCCAGGACCCGGGCGGGCACCTCCAAAGGCGTGATGGCGCCGACGACGCCCATGATGCCGACGATATTGAAGATGTTGCTGCCCACCACGTTGCCGAGCGCAACATCCGTATGCTTGCGCCATGCGGCCACCCCCGATGCGGCCAATTCGGGCAGCGAGGTTCCGAAAGCGACGATGGTCAGCCCGATAACCGCTTCCGATACGCCGAAGGATTTGGCGATCTTGATGCCGCCGTCGATCAGCAATTCGGAGCCGAAATAAAGTCCGGCAAAACCGGCAATCAGCAAGATGATCGCCAGCCACAGGCTATGGGGCACGGCTTCGAATTCATCGACCTCATCGGCAAGGCTGCCGCCTTCGACATTTTTCTCGCGCCAGAACGAATAGTAAATGAACCCGGCAAAGACGATCAAAAGCGCCACCGCCGCGAAAACATCGATGGCGCCGCGCATCGCCAAAGCGATGAATGCACCGGTGCCGATAACCAGCACCAGCCCATCTTTCACCAGTTCGCGCCCGGCGGACGCGATCGGCGTGATTATACCGGCGGCCCCTAGGACGAGGACAATATTGGCGATATTGGAGCCGACCACATTGCCCACCGCCAGGCCCGGCGATCCGGCCAGGGCGGCGTTCAACGACACCAGTAATTCCGGCGCCGAGGTTCCGAAGGCGACGACCGTCATGCCGATCACCAGCTTGGAAATGCCGAGCCGTTCGGACAATCCGACGGCGCCCCTGACCATAACTTCGGCCCCGCCGAGGAGCAGGATAAAGCCGCCGATAACTTGCAGATACATGATCAAGGTGACATTCCCGTGGACGTTGCGCCGCGATTTTTAAGGGGGCGCCGGTGCGCCCCGGAGAGATGCCATTTTGTGAATGCGAAGGCAAGCGGCGGCAGGATTTGTCCGAAATTGCTCTAGAGCATTTCCGGACAAATATGAATCAATTTGATGGGAACAAATCGGTTTTCCGGGTAGGCGCGGTGCGCAGCGCGATGCCTTTGCATCGGGCAAGCGCTGCAACGCCCCCGGGGGACCGATTTGACCCACCGAAGGCCGGGTGCTTTCGATGCGTGGACGTTGTCGCACGCCTTTGCCGATGCCAATGCATCGCCATGCGGCGCGCTCCTAGCGCACTTGGGACAAATGTGATGGCAAAATCATCCCGGTCAAATGGTTCATATTTGTCCGGAATTGCTCTAGAACAAAGCCATCTGTTCGAGCGTCTTGCGTTCGCGCAAATGCAACGTCTTCTGCTGGCGCTGAATGATGTTATCGCGGGCCAGCCGCGAGAATATGCGGCCCACGGTTTCCCGCGCCAGACCAACCGAATTGGCGATATTTGACTGGGTCGGCATCGGGTGAATGATCAATTCCTGCAGATTTCCGGGGTCCGGCTCGGCCAGCCGCAACAATTCGATGCAGACCCTTTGTTCCGCTTTCAAAAGCGAGAAATCGTTGATGCGCTTGTCCGAGAAGCGGACGATGCCGGCCAGGCGCTGCAACAGGGCCAGCGAAGCCGCCGGGTTATGGATGACCAGATCGACGAACTTGTCGCCGGAAAGAACGGCCATGGTGCACGGCGTCTGGGTCACCACCGAGGCCGAACGGGGCAAGCCGTCGATGGCCGCCAGCTCGCCGAAAATGTCGCCTTTGCCGAGGGTCGCGTAATCGATAACCTTGCCGTTTTCGGAATAATTGAGGACGTGGGCGCTGCCGCCGGTCAGCATGTAGACGTCGGTATATTCCTCGCCCCTATCGATAATGGCGCCGCCGGCATCGAACAATTGCCAGCGGCATTCGCGCTCCAGCGTGCGCACCACGTCAGGAGGGAGCGAGGAGAATAATTCCATGCAATCCAAATTTCGTTCGATCGCGTCTGCCATATCGTTGCCTCAAGAAGCCTGCTCGCGCGCCTTCGAATTTGGGCTAGCCGAACATATTGTTTACGCGAAGTCTATAATAGTTTTTGGCGAAAACTAAGTATAAACCATAGCCCATCAGGGTTTGTTCAGATCGGTCCGGTACTTGCGCCCGCCCAGTTTCGGGAATTTCGCGTCGAGCCATTTGTTCTGAATTTCGTCGATGGCTATTCCGTAGACCGATTCGAACGAGAAGCCGCGATAGACCTCTTTGAATTGTTTAAGGCCATGCGCCTCAATCAGATAGTGGACGAACGATCCGGCTTCCCTATAGACCGTGAACCGTTCGGCTTTCAGACGCTCGGCGCTATCGAGGAAAAATTCGTTGGTATCCTGCAACGATATAAAGCCGGTGCGCATCATTGCCCGCTCCGCCTTTTCGTCCAGATCAATGCTCCGGTGTTCCGCATCTGGATGGAATTTCTGCTCCAGATACATGGCGATCCCTTCGTTCAAGAACCGCCGGTTGCTGGCGTCGCGCCCGGCGATGATGTGCGCCACCTCGTGTTCGATGACCGGGCGACCGCTTTCGGCGGCGCGCAAGGATATATTGATGAACCGGTTGCTATAGTTGGCCGAGGAGCGGACTTTCCTATCTTCGATATTGACCCGCACGGTAGCATCGAAGCCCTCGCCCCAATAGGCATTCATCTTTTTGATGGCGCTGTTGGTTCGCTCCAGAACGTTCTTGGCCACATATTCGTTTTCGCCCGCGTGGGTCAGGGTTACCAGCCCTTCGCGCTGCACGACGCAACCAGCCAGCGCCACTGCGGTTAAAAATGCGAGAATGTTTTTCATCGCCGCCTGCCACAATAAATATTTGCCCGAGAATTATACACGATGGCAATAAACCAGCCTGGCGACAACGCTAATCGAAATGGGTCGTGCCTTATCAGCGCTTCTTATACGGGTCCGGCACGTCGTTGAAGTATTTTATGAATGCGTTGAGAATTTTATGAATGCCGTCCGAGCCACCACCAATCAGGAAACCGGTCAAATATATGTCGACAAGCAATAACAATATTTTTTGGTTTGTTTCGATGTTATCGCTGATCTCGACAAACATTCCGATCGACCGGACGCCGGCCAAGGCGATGAGCAGGCCGAGAATGACGGAAGGAATGGAAGCTTCCACATTCGTTTGTTTTTTGAATAGTCCCAATTGTTCCTCTTGCGCGGCCAGGGCATCTATGGCGGGTTGGATTTCGCCGCTTTTCGTTGCGTCCTGTTCGGCGTTTTGGCGCGCTTGGTCCAGATCCGCCTGCGCTTTTTGTACACTGGCGTCGATTTGGGCCCGGCCTTCGCCGCGGCGCATATTGACCAGCACTTCCGTCGCCCTTTCGACGAACAAGGCCATGAGAATCAGGAGACCGAACGTCTTGCCAAACGTGGAAGGATCCAACTTGCTGGCATCAATCTGGCCGCTTGCACCAATCGCCCAGACTGCCAGCGCGATGCCGACCAAGACCAAAATCATGAATATGACGATCTTATTTCCGAGTAATGCCATTTTGCCCTCCTGCTATCATCCGCCGAACAGGATTTTATACAACATCTATCACGGGAATAGTCAAGTAATACTGTCGAATAACGAGAATTATTAACCACCGCTCGGTCCGCAGATAAATGCTGGCGATGTGCGGCGGCGCCAGAATGCGCACCGGACCCTGATGGTCAAGGCGTCCTTCAAGCCGCCGGCGAGCACGGACATTACATCCGGCGCCGCGGCAATTTGACCAACCGTTTCACAACCCTTTTTAATTTATGCGCTATACTGCGGTCAGCGCTTTTTGGCTTCCTTTCTTAAATCCATCGCCAACCGCAACCGATTGTTGGTGCTATGTCACTTGACGTCCGGGGAATGGTCGGCGGGCGAGCTTTCGGAAAGCATGCGCGTTAAGCCGTCGAACCTGTCGCAACATTTGGGCTGGCTGAAGCAGGAGGGCCTGGTCAACACCCGCCGCGAAGGCACGGTGATCCATTACAGCCTGTCCGAAAAAGACGTCGGGCCGCTGATCAATTTGCTATTTGAAATGTTCTGCCGTCCGGACGGCGAACAGCAATAGGGGCTTGCCCGGCGTTACCCGGCGCTAAGCCCCTTTATATGAAATTCCGTTTTATAATTCAGGACACCTTTCGGATCAGATAGGTGTAGACACCGTCCGCTTCCGAGCTTTCTTCCAGCGTGTGACCGCCGTTGCGGCAAAAGGCGTTGAAATCGGCGACCGAGCCGGGATCGGTGGCTTCGATGCGCAAGGTGTCATCGGCATCAAGCTGCATCAGCGCTTTTTTGGCTTTCAAAATAGGCATCGGGCAATTCATGCCCTTGGTGTCGAGTTCCGCTGGCATCGATGAAGTCTCCTTGGCGGCTGATTTGGATCAGATAAACAGATTGATATCGGAATTGAGGGCTTTTTCCATATAGGTTGCCGCGCCGCCGATTTGAATATCTTCCATGAGGTCATGCTTTTCCCACTCAAACAGTCCCATGGTCATCTGGCAGCCGATCAAGTTGACATCGGTTTCGACGGCGGCGTCGCGCAATTCTTCGACCGAGGCGACGCCTTTTT